>NZ_JAMXAX010000048.1 GCF_023913775.1 Acidovorax facilis | reverse complement strand
TGCGGTGGCCGACGAACTCAATGGACGCCCCAGGATGACTTTGGGCTGGAGCAAGCCTATTGAGGTGTATGCCGAGCATTTGGCTCGCTTGGCCCAACAGCCCGATTCAGTCCATTAACTTGATTGTTGCACTTGGACTTGAAACCGCCGACTCATGTACGAACGCCCGAAAGCCTTGCACGGGGTATCCATGGCGTTGGGTCAGTTCTTTGCCATAAGCTTCGATTTCTTCGATCAAGTGCAGCGGGGCGGGTGAACTGACGCCGACCAGCTCCTGCGCCGAGTACCCCAGCATTTTTTCCGCCCCGGTGTTGAAGAGGGTGATGATGCCATCAGGGTCCGTGGCAATGATCGATTGCTGGGTGGCAGCATCGAGAACGCCGCCCAGCATGGCCACCGCGCGCTGGAGTTGCTCCTCTGCCTCCTTCATCGGGGTCACGTCCTGGTGTGTGCCGTACATCCATTGCGGTGCTCCCTCAGCCGTACGGGTAGAGACGCGCCCCCGGGACTGGACCCACACCCAATGCCCGTCTTTGTGGCGCATGCGCACCACACTCTGGTATTGAGCCTCTTCACCACGAAAGTGCCGCTCCAGCATCTCTTGCGCCAGGGGCAGGTCGTCGGGGTGGCTGCGTTCCGCCCAGGCTTCAATGCGGGTGGGCTGAAGTTCTGCGACGGTGTAGCCAATGATCTCTGCCCAACGCTCGTTGATGGTGATGGCTCCGGTCTGCACATTCCATTCCCACGTGCCCACGTTGGTGCCTTCGATGATGTGCGCCAGGCGTTCGCGTTCCCGGGCAACGGCCATGCGGCTTTCCACAACCTCGGTAATGTCGTGCACGATCACATAAAAGCCCCGGACCTCTCCGTCGACCACGTCGGGCAGGTAGTTGGCAAGCGAATGCCGGTTGCCTTTCCCGTCAATACGGGGGATGGCGCGCTCGAACTTCTGCACCTCGCCGCGCAGGGCGCCCTCGATGTGAGGACGGTTGCGCTCGAAGAGCTCGCTGCCCAGCAACGTAGACATGTGTTTGCCAAAGAGGCCGGCCGGATCGACGCCAAACCAATCGCTATAGGCTCGGTTGGCCACCCGGTTGCACAAATTTTTGTCCCAGTAACCGATCATGGATGGCACGGAGTCCAGAACGGTCTGCAGATCGTGGCGCGCTGTCTCCAGTTCTGCGGTACGGTCCTTCACCTGCTGCTCAAGACTGTCTGCCAGGTCGCGCAACTTTTGCTCTGCGCGCAGCCGCTCGCTGATGTCGCGCACCAAACGGGCTATGCCAATGATTTCGCCGTGGGCGCCCCGGATGGCTCCGACCGTTATGGATACGGGCACCAGTGCTCCAGCCTTGGTCAGCAACGTCGTGTCGGCGGGCGCCATTTCGGCATTGGCGCGCACTTGTTCCACCAGTTGTGCTGCTGTGTTGCGCTCACCCTCGGGTGTGATTTTTTCTAGCAGGGGCTGGCCCATCGCTTCGCTGCGCAGGTAGCCCAGCAGCCTTTCGGCTGCGCGGTTCCAGATGATCACCCGGCCATCATTGGACTCGCCAACAATGGCGTCTGCAGAGTTTTCCACGATGGTGGCCAGTTGGGCCTGCTGCACCAGGCTTTTGCGTTTGCGGTCCTGACCCAGCAGGATTGCGCAAATCAGTGCCGCCAGCAGCAGACTGGTCGCCAGTGAAGCAGCGAGGACGGTCCGAGCGGGTATCAGGTGCAGGTGATCCACAAAACCAGGCCGCGCGTAGAGGTCAATGCGCCACAGTCGGCCATACACCTCCCGCTCCAGGGCTTGGCTCAGCGTTGCCGTCGATGGGGGACGGGTCAATTGGCTGTTAAACACCACGTCTGGCTTCGTGGGGTCGGAGACGTCGGTGATGCTGAGGTCGTAGTGAAGTGGTGCCAGGCTGAAGTCGGCCAGGACTTCGCTCAATGCCAGCGGTGCGTAGCTCCATCCAAAGGCCCGGGCCTCCCGGGCTTCCAGTGTTTCCGGTGTGGCACCGCCGCGATACACGGGCAGCAAAAACAGCAGAGACCGCTGAGGGTCCCCGGTGCTCTGGAGCAGCGTGATGGGGCCCGTGATCGTGGCTTTGCCGGACTGCAAGGCAGCCAGGGCTGCTTGCCTGCGGTTGGTCTCGGAGCCGATGTCGAGCCCAAGGGCCACACTATTGCGCTCTGAAGGCTCGATGTATTCGATCACAAAGCTTTCGCCCTCGTGCTCCTTCAAGGTCTTGATGGCAAAGCCCGGGCGGCCGTCGGCGCGCCGTGCCTGCAGGTAGTCGTCTGTTTGAGGGCGTGGCACCCGTCGTATGAAGCCAAAGCCGCGTGCACCCGGGAACTCGGTACCAATGTCCCGGCTTTTGGTGTACTGATCGAAAAGTTGCTCGTTGATGCCGTCTTCGCCCGCTGTGAGAACTGTGCCGCGGGCGCCGCGCAGGCCATATTCGTACAGGCGCATCCGGTCCTGCAGGCGCTCCACTACATCCAGCGAATGGGTTTCAAACGCCGATTGCGCTGTTCGGAAGTTGGTATCGGCCTGCCACCAGGTGAGCAGCGCACTGGCAAGCACGCCCAGGAGCAAGGTGGCTCCTGTCCAGGCAATGACGGGTGTCGCAATATTGTTCAGGCGCATGGGGGAGGGCCGTGTTGCCGTCGGTGCCGACACGACCGGCGCAGGATTCATGGACAAGGGGTGGACGCACGATAGCGCAGCCCTCTTGCGGCTGCAATGCCGGTGTGCCCTATGGGACATTTGCCGTGCGGAGGGAGATGCCCATGCCTGCCGACGCGGATTTGCGGGGAGCACCAAGTACGCGGTGGCTTAGTGCTGGTGACAAAGCGCCTGGCGCATTGCTAGAAAAGCATAGCAATGGGTCCTTTCAAATCGTGCACTTCGTTCTGGAATCTACCCTTGAATCTGGTATTGCCCCGTTGCGCGTGTGGGCCCAAGCTACCCCAGCACCAGCACCAGCACCAGCAGCGCTCCGGCTTTGGCTCCCTCTCCCGCGAGGGGAGAGGGAGTGTTCAGGGGCGCCATGACCGATGGGGGTAATTGAAGGCTGCCCCGCCCCTCAATCCGTCAATCCAGCTTCGCCCCCGACGCCTTGATCAAGCGCTCCCACACCGGCCGCTCTTTGGCAATCGCGGCGGAGAACAGCGCGGGCGAGCTGTTCTGCACATCAAAGCCCATGGCCGCAATGCGCTGGGCCACGTCGGGCAGCTGTGTGGCCTTGCGCACCTCGTCGGCAATGCGCTCCAGGATGGCGGGCGGCGTGCCTGCGGGGGCACCAAACGCCAGCCAGCCAGCCACGCGGTAGGCCTCGTCGTTCAGGCCCTGTTCGGCCAGGCTGGGCACATTGGGCAGGGTGCCCATGCGGCGCTCGCCGCTCACGCCAATGGCCTTGAGCTTGCCCGCCTCGATGTGGGGCTTGACCTGCAGCGCGCTGGCAAACGCGATCTGGATCTGGCCGCCCAGCAGGTCCTGCACCATGGGCGCTTCGCCCCGGTAGGCCACGTGGCTCATGTCGGCGTTCTGCGTGAGGCTCATGTAGGCCCCGGCCAGGTGCGGATACGCGCCCGTGCCGTACGAGCCATAGGCCACCTTGCCCTTGTTGGCCACAACGTACTTGAGCAGTTCGGGCCCCGTGGATGCGGTCACGCTGGGGTGCGCCACCAGCACCAGCGGCGCGATGGCGATCTGGTAGATGGGCGCAATGTCCTTCTCGGGGCTGTAGGGCAGCTTGGTATAGAGGAACTGGTTGGTGAGCATGGAGTTGCTCAGGCCCAGCAGCAGCGTGTAGCCATCGGGCGCCGCCTTGGCCACCGCGTCGGTGCCGATGATGCCGGCCGCGCCGGATTTGTTGTCGATGACCATGGGCTGGCCCAGGCCCACGGCCATCTTTTCGGCCAGCACACGCGCCAGCACATCGGTGGCGCCGCCAGCGGCAAAGGGCACCACGATCTTGATGGGCTTGTTGGGGTAGGCCTGCGCGAAGGCGGTCGTGCCAGTGCAGGCGGCGGCCAGCGCAGCGGCGCCGAGCCAGGTGCGGCGGGACATCAGGGGGTGGAAGTGCATCGGTTTGTCTCCTGTCATGGTTATAAAAATTCACTCAGCGGGCTCCGCATGCATGGTGGCGGGCCGGGGCCTGGCTGTCACGCCATGGGCTTATGCGGTCTGGGGGCTCCCTGCGGCGGGGGCGGTGGTGATGCGCACGGTGATTGGCAGGGGCGCAAGCACCTCGCGCAGGCGGGCGGCCAGTGCGTCTGCCTGTGCGCAGGGGGCCACAGCCACACGCACCGCGTTGTCGCCTTCGGGCTGCACCTCGGGGCGGGGCTGGCCTGGGGCTTCGGTGGCACACACGTCATCCACCAGCGCCTGCACCGTGTGGCAAGCCGCGCGCTGGCGCAGCTCGGGCTTGTAGATCTTGCCCACGTTCGTCACGGGCATGGTCTCCAGCACTTGCACCCAGCGCGGGCGGGCCACGGCCTCGTCCACGCGTTCGGCGGTGAAGGCCAGCAGTTCGGCCTCGGTCACGGCCTGTGCACCGGGCACCAACGTGGCGTAGACCACGGGCAGCTCGCCCGCATAGGCGTCGGGCGCACCCACGGCAGCAGCAAGTTGCACGGCGGGGTGGGCACCCAGCGCGTCTTCGATCACCTTGGGGTCGATGTTGTGGCCGCTGCGGATGATGAGGTCCTTGGAGCGGCCGCTCAGGTGCAGGCGGCCCTGGTCGTCCACAAAGCCCAGGTCGCCGGTGGCAAGCCAGCCGTTCTGCGTGAACGCCTTGGCCGTGTCGGCGGCGTCGAGAAAACCTGAGAACAGGTTGGGGGACTGGAAGAGCACCATGCCCGGCTGGCCGGGTGGCATGTCCTGGTCCGACGCATTGCCCTGCGCATCCAGCGCCACGATGCGCAGCTGGGTATAGGGCAGCCGCCAGCCCACGCAGCCTGCGGGTGCGTTCACACCCGGTGGGGTGATGGTGGAGATGCCGGCCATCTCCGTCATGCCCAGGCTTTCGTGGATGTGCAGGCCAAACAGGCGCTCAAACCGCGCCGCCAGCTCGGGCGCCAGGATGGCCGCACCCGTGCGGCAGTAACGCAGGGTGGAGATATCGGCGCCGCCCAGCGGCACATTGGCCAGTGCCGCCAGCACCGTGGGCACGGCCGACAGGTAGGTGCAGCGGTAGCGCTCCACCAGCCGCCAGTAGTTGGCGATCACCTCGCGGTTGCGGAACAGGCCGGTGGTGGGGATGATGGTCTCCACCCCCGCCGATAGCGCCGCGAGCGAGCCCGGCAGCACGCCTGCCACATGGAACAGCGGGTAGCCGTTGATGCCCACGTCCTGCGGCGTGATGCCCTGCATCTGCACGCTGCCCCAGGCGGTGAACACCTGCGCGCCGTGGCTGTGGCGCGCGAGCTTGGGCGCGCCCGTGGTGCCGCCGGTGTGAAAGTAGGCCGCAATGTCGGAGGCAGCAATGTGGCGACCGCTCACCAGGTGGTCGCCGGGGTGCTGTTGGCGCGCAGCCAGATCCACCACGCCAGCGGGCAGGGCAGGCGCTGCTTCGGGGGCTTCATCGTGCGGGGCCGCGCGCAGCACGGTGGTGAGCGTGGGCACCAGGGCGCGCAGGCGCAGCGCCTTGCTCCAGTAGCCCACATCACCTTCGCCGCCATAGGCAATCAGCACCTTGGCACCCGCCAGGGTCATCATGGCCGCGATCTTCTCGTCGGTGAGCATGGGGTTGAGCGGTTGCACGATGCCCGCCGCCTCGCCGCCCCACAGGGCCAGGTGGTATTCCAGGCAGCCGGGCAGCAGCACGGCCACGGCATCTTGCGGGCCCAGGCCCAGGTGGTGCAGCAGGTTGGCTGTCTGGTGGATGCCGGTGAGCAATTGCACGTACGACCAGCGGATGGGTTCGGCGGCAGGGTCGGCCGTGGGCAAAAAGCTCAGCGCCGTCTTGTCGCCAAACGCCGCCGCCGAATTCACAAAGATTTCGTAGGTGCTTTGCACTGGCAGCGCTTCGGCCAGAGGGCGGGCTTCATGCCGTTCTACATCCTGCAGGCTGCGCACCGGGGCACCGGGTGAGAAAGGCGTGTGGAGCGGGGGCATCTGTGGGAGGCGCATGGCGGGTCTCGGGTCTTATGGGGCTGCGGGTCGGTCACCGGCGGGGGGCGGATGCGGCATCGTCCTACCCGCCTGCGCCCGCCGCGTGGCCACAGTCTGTCTGTGTGCCGGTGCAAAAGCAGTCACGCAGATGTCAGAGAGGGTTCAGGACCCCCTGCGAGACCGTCCGCAAGCTCTCAGCGCCGGGTGGTGCTGCGGCACACCCATAATGGACCTTGTTGATTGCCACTGCGCGCCCCGCCGCGCGCCTTCCCTCCATGAACACTCCGCAGCCGCCCAAACGTTTTTCGATGATCCGTGAGTTCCACCTCGCCGACTGGTTCACGCTGGGCAATGCGGTCTGCGGCGTGGGCGCGCTGTTCTCGGTCATGTCGTACCTGGAAACGAACGACGTGCTGCATGTGTACTTTGCGTGCGCCCTGGTGCTGGCCGCGCTGATCTTTGATGTGCTGGACGGCCGCATCGCGCGCTGGCGCCAGAAGAGTTCAGCCATGGGCCGCGAGCTGGATTCATTGGCCGACGTGATCTCCTTCGGCGTAGCGCCCGCCATCATTGCCTACGGCTGCGGCATGCAGGGCCTGTATGACCGCATCGTACTGGCCTACTTCGTGGCCTGTGGCGTGTCGCGCCTGGCGCGCTACAACGTCACGGCCGAAACCCTGTCGGGCGACGACGGCAAGGTCAAATACTTTGAAGGCACGCCGATTCCCACCTCGATCATGCTGGTGGCGTTGATGGCCCTCGCCGCCTACCTGGGCGCTGTGCGCGAGAGCCTGTGGTTTGGCAAGGTGCTCATTGGCGGCTTCACATTGCACCCGCTGGTGCTGCTGTTTGCGGTGTCAGGCTCGTTGATGATCAGCCGGATTCGCATTCCCAAGCTCTGAGCCACTGGCTGCCCTGCCATCTCCTGTCCTGTCGTTCTGTATGTTGAACACCATGGCGCTCCAAAAAATCGCAGCGTTTTCCGACGGCACACGGGGCGGCAACCCCGCCGGTGTGTGGATCGGCGACGCGCTGCCCAGCCCCGCCGAGATGCAGCGCATCGCTGCCGAGGTCGGCTTTTCTGAAACCGCGTTTGCCGCCCCACTGGGCGATGGCAACTGGAAGGTGCGCTACTTTTCGCCCGAGAGCGAGGTGCCCTTTTGTGGCCACGCCACCATTGCCTTGGGCGCAGCACTGGCGCAGCGCGAGGGCGACGGCGTGTTTGCGCTGTCGCTGAGCCAGGCCGAGATCACGGTCGAAGGCCGCCCCCAGGGCGATCTGGTGCAGGCGGCGCTGCAGTCGCCCCCCACGCGCAGCGGGCCTGTGCCTGCCACGTTGCTGGCCGACGCGCTGGCCCTGTTTGGCCTCAGCGCGGCCGATCTGGACCCGCGCATTCCGCCCGCGCTCATCCACGGCGGTGCGGACCACCTGGTGCTGGCCCTGCGCAGCCGCGCGGCGCTGGCGGCCATGCACTACGCGCTGGAAGCCGGCCGCACGCTGATGGTGAGCGCCGGGCTGGTCACCATCGTGCTGGTGTGTGTGGAGTCAGACCGGCTGCTGCACACCCGCAACGCTTTTGCCTCAGGCGGCGTGCTGGAAGACCCGGCCACGGGCGCCGCCACGGCCGCGCTGGCGGGCTACCTGCGCGACCTGGGCTGGCCGCATGGCGGCGCCATCGACGTGGTGCAGGGCGAGGACATGGGCATGCGCTCGCGCCTGCGCGCCGAGATAGGGCCGGTGGCGGGCAGCTCCATCCGCGTGTCGGGCACGGCACGGTGGATGAGCGACGGCGAATAACGCTTTTTGCTACAAATAATATAGCTTTTAGCGCTTGATGGTAAAGCGCTAGGGCTTGTTTTGAATTGAATGTTGCGCTGTGCGCCCCGGCCCTGACGGCGGCAGCGCACCTGGCAGCGCGTCCATCTCTTGCCGAAGCCATTGCACCAGACACAGTGTCTCCGGCGACGGGTCTGGGGCCGTGCCGAAGTAGTGCCGCGTCAGCGGCAGCCGCAAGGTCGGCAAGGGCGACACCAGCCGCCCCGAGGCCAGGTCGTGGGCAATCAGCGACACCGGGGCCATCGCAAAGCCCAGCCCATCCACGGCGGCCTGCAGCACAAAGTGCAGGTGGTCAAACTGCAGGCAGCTGGCGGGCTGGAGCCTTGGCGCGTTCACCTGCTTCTTCCAGCTTTCCCAGTCCTTGCTGCGCGACTTTGACAGCAGCAGCACGTGGGACGACAACGCCTCGGGCCGCGTCACCGGGCGCTGGGCGAACAGCGCCGGCGACCCCACCACCAGCGCCTCGTCTTCCAGAAACGGGTGGACCTGCATGCCCGGCGGCCACCCGCGCGGGCCGCGCCGCAGGGCCAGGTCGAAGGCCTCGGCCGCGTGGTCGGGTGCCAGCGTGCTGGTGATGACCTGGGGCTCGATGTCCGGGTGCTGGGCCACAAAACCCGGCAGCCTGGGGATCAGCCAGCGCACCGCAAAGCTGGGCCGCACGTTGATCTTGACGCTGCGCAGCCCGGCATCGCCCCGCAGCGACTGGGCGGCGGCGCCGATCTGCGCGAGTGCAGGCCCGACCTGCGCGTGAAACTGATGCCCTGCCGCCGTGAGCAGCACCTGCCGCGTCTTGCGCTCGAACAGCTCCACGCCCAGGTGGGATTCCAGCGCCTTGATCTGGCGGCTGATGGCGCTGTGGGTGACGTGCAGCTCCAGCGCGGCGCGGGTAAAGCTCTGGTGGCGCGCCGCTGCTGCAAAGGCGCGGACGGCATTCAGCGGGGGCAGGCGGGGTGACATGCGTGCAATTTTGTCACGCATGGCGCGCAGCAATATCGTTTGTCGCGCCGGGCACCGCCGCGCACCATGCGGGCCATGCCACAGCCTTCAGCCAACCCCTCTGCCTCAGACCTCCACTCGCGCCGCGCCGCCTTGGCGCTGGGCCTGTCACTCCCCGGGGATACGGTGCTCTACCTGCTGCTGCCGATGTTTGCCCCGGCGTTTGGCGTCACCCTGTTTGAAGCGGGCATTCTGCTGGCCGCAAATCGCCTCGTGCGCATTGCGGGCTACGGGGCGGTGGCGCGGTTCTATGCCCGCCATGGCGAGCGCCTCACCTGCTCGCTGGCCGTGCTGGCCGCCGCCGCGTGTGCGCTGGGGTACGCCACCCTCAGCGGCTTCATCGCCTTGTTGGGCCTGCGGCTGCTGTGGGGCCTGGCGTTTGCGGCGCTGAACCTCGCCACGCAGGCGCTGGCCACGGCCGAGCCTCTGGGCGCAGCGCGCCGCGCCGGGCAGTCGCGCGCCTTTGCAGCGCTGGGGCCCATGCTGGCCCTGCCTGCGGGCGGTGTCTGCGCGCTCTGGTGGGAGCCCCGGGCCATCTTCTTTGCGTTTGCGGCAGTTGCGTTGTGCGCCTTGCTGGCCACGCGGCACTTGCCCGCCCAGCCGCATGCCCTGCCGCCACCGCCCAAGCGCTGGGGCAGGTTGCCGGGCCGCCTGGACCGCTTTTCCTTCGTCGAGGGGCTGGTGCTGGACGGCCTGTTCATCATCGGCCTGTCGTACCTGGGCCGCGATGTGCTGCCGGGCCATCCGGTAGTCGTGGCGGGGATGCTGCTGTCGGTCCGCTATCTGGCCGAGATCGCGCTGAGTGCGGTGGGTGGCGGCCTGGCCGAGCGCTATGGCGCCGAAGTGCTGCTCGTGGGTTTCGCGGTGCTCACGTCGCTGGCCCTGGTGGGTTTTGGCCTGGGGTGGCTGTGGACCAGCGCACTGGCCATCGTGATTTTGCGAGCCCTGTTGCTGCCGCTGTTGCCGCCGCTGGTCGCGCGCCGCACACCGGGGCCGGGGCGCATCCAGGCGCTGGCGACGCGGTCGGTCTGGCGGGACCTGGGTGCCGGTGCGGGCCCGGTGCTGGCGGGGGTGCTCCTGCCCATTGCGCCGTCCGCCTGGGTGTATGGCGTCGCAGCCTTGCTGCTGTCGGCCACGGCCATCGCCTGCTGGGCGCCTCGCGGCGATGGATAAGCCACGCAGCGGCCACCGCCCCCTTTTCACAAACCTCTGCTTTGGAGAATTGCCCTTGAACATTCACACCACCCTGATCCGCTGTGCCGGTGGCACGGTCGACCTCCCCGCGCGGCCCATGAACCACCGCGGCGATGGCGGGCATGTGCTGGTCCACCCGCCGCGTCCCGTCTGGGAACGCAGCGAGCTGACGCCCGAAGAGCTGGCGCATTGGTCGTGCCTGGTGGCCGCAACGGGCCGGGCCATGCTCGACACCTTGCCGCAGCTTGCCGGTGGCTGCCTGAACTACTGGGAGGCGGGCAACAACGCGCTGAACCCACTGGCCCATCCCCAGGGGCCGAAAACCCCCGCGCTGCACCGCAAGATGCACCTGCATGTGTTTGGACGAAGCCCCAGGGCCACGCACCCGGACTGGCTGTGGGGCGAACCACCCTGGTTCCCGAATTTTGCGCAGTCTGAGGCTTGGACCCAGCAGTTCACGCGGCTGGAGGACGATGAAGGCGCCGCGCTGGGTGCGCGCATTCAGGTGTTGCTGGGCAAGCGGTACGCGCTGGGTTTGCTGGGCTGTGCAGCGTTTTGCTATCAAATAAATAGCTTAAAACGCTTACTGATAAAGCGGTAAGTGCCTTTTTCGCTGATATTTCTTGCACGGTGGTCACCCCGCCGCTGGCCGCCGGTTCACCAGCACAATGCCCGCCGCCACTAGCACCAGCGCCGCCACCAGCCCCGGCGTGACCGGTTCGCCCAGCCACAGCGCGCCAAACAGCAGCGCAAACACGGGCGTGAGGAACACAAACACCGAAATCTTGGTCGCCGGGTAGTGCGCCAGCATCCACATCCAGGCCAGGTAGCTCACAAATGCGCCCACCAGGGCCTGCACCAGCAGCGAGCCCCAGGCAAACGCGCTGAACTGCCAGACCCAGGACTCGCCCAGATCCAGCGACAGCACCGCCGTGCTCACGCCCATCTAGTACACAACTGCTTGGCAGGGGCCACGCTCGCCAGAGGCGTCGTGCGGATGACCACTCTGGTCAGCGCCCACACGAGGGCGATGTGGCTGGATGTGCAGCTCCAGCGCGGCGTGGGTAAAGCTCTGGTGCCATAGCGTCGCAACAAAGGCCCGGACCGCGTCCAGCAGGGGCGGGTGCTACAACATGCGGGTGAGGTTCACACGCATGCGACGCCGTCAAAATCGTCCGGCGAGAAATGATTGCTAGACAAGCCGCCCGTCAGCGGTTACACACCTCGCCTCCTGACGCCGCTGTTTGCGATCTCGGGGCGTTGACTATCAGTCGGATCAAGCTACCGGAGCTGTGATGGTTCGTGCAATGCGTTAGTTTCAGGCATGTCTGCACGCGTGCCCGTTTGGGGTGGCTGCGGGGTGACGTTCAACCGCAAGATTCCCACAGCCACCGTGTCAATTACTCGCCTTTGCTAGGTCAGTTACAGGCCCATGTGCCATTGCTTCGTGTGAACAGCGTGTTTCCATAGATCAACGCACTCCCGTCGTTGGCAAAGGCCCACGGGGACAGCGGCTGAGCAGCGCTCACGGCCTGCCCTTGAAGAGTCCATGTGTCACTGCTGCGTGAATAAAGTGCAATGCGCTGCGTCTCGCCAGAGTAGGTCGCCGGGGCGCCGCATGCCGCCTGTCCGGGCACTTTGGCGGTATTCACGGCGAGGGTATTGCCGTCGCTTGAGAACACCATGGAGCCGTACGCCCTTCCGCCAGAGAGCGGAGGCGTGTAGGTGTAGAGCGTGGCTGGAATCCGACTTTGCTGGGACCAAGCACCGTTGCCATCGTGCGCGAAGACGATGACTACAGGAGTGGTGGCTGTCTGCAACAGATCACGGTCGGTCACGGCCAAGGTGCTGCCGTCGGCCGACAGGGCCATGCTCGCGATGAAGGTGCCTTCGGTATTCAACGAGGTCTGGGGTGCCCAGGAGGTTCCAGTGCGGGTGTATGTGAAAACGGCGCTGGAGGATGTGGTGCCCGAGGAGATGACAGCAGAAACAGTCAGCAGGTTGCCGTCCGCTGAAAGCGCCATGTGATCGGCGATCTCAGCTTGGCAGGGTTGGGCGCAAGTTGACGGTGCGGTGCTGGTGTCTAGCCGGGCCTGCTCGTTCCATGTGCTGCCGTTGCGCCGGTACATATACACCGCGTCTGTCACGACGCGGGTGCCTGTGCTGGTCGAGATTTGTTTCATGGATCGCACTGCCAAGGTATTGCCGTCGGCCGACAGCACGGCCCCACCGACGTAGTAGGCACCCGATTGCAGTGACGCTTGCTGCAGCCACGGCTGATTTTTGCCGCTGCGTGCGAAAACGAGCATTGTGGTATTCGAGCCATAGCTTGCTGCGGTGAGCACTAGAGTGAGAGCATCCTTGGACAGCATGCCCGTGGAGAGATATGCACTTGCATATTGAACGAGGGGAACAGAGCCCGAAGGAAATTCGTGGCTTATGCCCTTCGTGATGTCGAATGCCTTGGCGTCCGAGAAGCTCCCGCAACCGGCCGCATTGCATGCTCGCAGGCGGTAGCTGGCGTTGAGGGCTTCAGGAAAATTGACATAGGCGCCGAACGAACCGGTGACTCGACTGCCGTCGGAAGCGAGTGAGTAGCTGAACCTTTGGGGATCACGCTGTGTTTCCGCAAGAGGGCCCGAGCCGTCCGGGTCTACGAAAAGCTCGTAACGTGTCGCAGTCGCAGTAGGTGTCCAGGAGAAATCAAGGGACGAACCGACGGTGAAGTTTTCGGGTGCTGCAGGCGCGGAGGGAGTTGGTGCGGGAGGTGTTGATTCAGAGTCAGAACCCCCTCCGCAGCCCGTGAGGACCAGCGCAGCGACTCCCAAGACCAGCGCGTGGCGCCAGCCTTGTTGTGATTCAACTGGAGAGCGTTGAAGGGAGGGGCGGAAGAAAACGTTGTCAGTCATGCATGCTCTTTCTTAAGGTCATAAAAAGAACGCGGGATTTGTGGCCGCATGCCGCGTACTCTAGCGAGATAGAGAGAAATCACCACCAGCGCAATGTCTTGTTACTTTCCGCCTTTGCGTTGCTCTATCTCAGAGACTTGATAGCGCTCTACCACGCCTTGGTGCTGGCTACTATGGAAAATGCAGCTGACAACGTTTTGATCATTGACTAGGACTCAATTGCTCTATGCGTCAATGTTGCACCCCTATGCCTGACGCTGGCCGCCGGTTCACCAGCACAATGCCCGCCGCCACCAGCACCAGCGCCGCCACCAGCCCGGGCGTGGCCGGTTCGCCCAGCCACAGCGCCCCAAACAGCAGCGCGAACACGGGCGTGAGGAATACAAACACCGAAATCTTGGTGGCCGGGTAGTGCGCCAGCATCCACATCCAGGCTAGGTAGCTCACAAACGCGCCCACCAGCGCCTGCACCAGCAGCGAGCCCCAGGCAAACGCGCTGAACTGCCAGACCCAGGCCTCGCCCAGGCCCAGCGACAGCACTGGCAGCACCGCCGTGCTCACGCCCACCTGGTAGAGCAGCTGTTTGGCAGGGGCCAGGCGGGCCAGCGGTGTGGTGCGGATAACCACCGTGGTCAGCGCCCACATCAGGCCCGCAGCCAGCCCCAGCAGGTCTCCCAACCAGCCTTGTGGCAGCGCCGTGCTGGCCTGGCCCAGCAGTCCGTCGCCCAGTGCCAGCCCCACGCCCACAAACGCCGCAGCCAGGCCCAGCCACTGCCAGCCTTGCAGGCGCTCACCGGGGATGAAACGCGGCAGCAGCAGCGCCACCCAGAACGGTGATGCATACAAAAACACCGTGAGCCGCGAGGCGGTGGTGTACTGCAGGCCCAGGTAGATGCACGCGAACTCGCCCGCAAACAGCGCCCCCGCCAGCAGCCCGGCGCGCGTGGCTCCGGCGGGCTCGCCAGCACTGGACAGGCGCACCCCTCGCCACAGGCACCAGGCCGCCACCGCCACCGTGGCCAGCGCAAAGCGCACAAAGGCCTGAAACACGGGCGCCACCTCGGCCACCGTGGCCTTGACCAGCACCTGCTGGAAGCCCCAGAACATGCAGCACGCGAGCAGCAGCGAGATGGCGAGGGCGTCGATATGGGTTTTGCGGGTAGACAGGGACATCGGTCGATTATGAAAGGCAAGCCTTGTGCTTCAGGTCGCCTGTGTGCCGTGACCTTCTGGCCCTGCGCAGCGCCGCGACGACGACAGGCAACGCTAAGCGTGGGTAGCTGGTCCTACAGCGGTTGCGCTTTTGGCGGACGCTGCCAGGCGGGTGATCTGGTTAGTGTGTGGCTTTCGGGTACGCACCAACCCTGCACCACCCTGCGGCGAATGCCCTTGCCTTTGCCCTTCAAAGATCCAACATGAACGTATCCCACACAGATCCGGACCGCGCCGCGCCAAGGAGCGAAGGGCAAAGGCATGGACGGCGCAAGGTCCGGCTGCTGTCCGGCGCTGCACTGCTGGTTTTGGTCGTCCTGCTGCTGGGGTTTATGCGGCTGTGGCCAGCGATGCAGCAGCCATCGCAGACCACAGGAGCGCTGTCCTTGGGCGCCGACTTGGCGAACCCTGTAGACACATCACCCGCGAAGGTCGCGTCGCCAGCGCCGCAGCCAACCCAGGTACCGCGCAGGGCACAGTTCGGTAAGGAGCCCGCCTCGGCCGAAGCCCGCCAGATCGCGGCGTGGGCCTTGCACTCGGGTGACAACCAGAACCGCGCGGTCGTGGTGGTCGACAAAATGCACGCAAAGGTCTATGTGTTTGACCGCGACGGTGCCCTCCAGGGCGCGGCCCCGGCGCTGATGGGGTCGGCCATCGGCGACCACACCGTTCCCGGAGTGGGGGACAAGCCCGTCGGCCAGGTACTGCCCGAAGAGCGCACCACCCCCGCAGGCCGGTTTGTTGCCGAAACCGGTTTGAACGCCAATGGCGAAGACGTGGTGTGGGTGGACTACGACGCGGCGGTGTCCATGCACCGAGTGCGGGCCAACGTCAAAGCCGAGCGTCGGTTGGAGCGGCTGGCCTCCAGCACCGCCGCAGACAACCGTATCTCCTTCGGTTGCATCAACCTTCCAGTCTCTTTCTATGAAAAAGTGCTGAGCCCCCTGGTGCGTGGCACGGGCGCTGTGGTGTACGTGCTGCCCGAGACACAACCGGCCGCCGCACTTTTTGGCGCCTATGACGTGCCGGCGCAGTGATGCCCATTGACCCACGGTGTGTGCGGGCTTGTTGAACAGGGTGTTTTCGGAGTGCGATGGCAAGACCCACACCGTGCAGGCCCGTCCCTGTCCGACACGCGCTCCGGTCTCAAGCTGACGTGGCGCCAGCCGCAAACAACTAGCCTGGGTACAGCTGGCGATGTTGCTGGCGATTTCCAAATTCACCACACACCAAGGAGTCTCCACATGACTGCATCGAACACACTCAAGACATTGCTCGCGGGCCTGGCTACCGTCGCCGTTGTTGGCACCGCTATGGCGCAGGGCACGCCACCCACCACCGCAAGCCCCAACGCTGCCACGGGCGCCGGCCAGCAAAGCTCGCAAGGCACGCCGATGGGCACCACGGGCGTTGGCGGTGGGGGCGCCGCGACGGCGACCACGCAAGCCGCTCCAGCACCTGCCGCTGCAGCCCCCGTAACCACAGACAGGACCATGTCGGGCTCCGGCGGTGCGACAACCCGCCCCATGCGCGCTGACCGCAACTAAGCCGGGAACCCTGGCAATAGCAAGAATGCCGGGTACGCCCGGCTTTTTTGTGGGTGAGGGCGCGCGAACAGTGCAAACACGCCGTGAACAAGCGCTTACGTGGCCCCACGGTACACTTTGCGCCTTCTGAAACGGTTCCCGCGCTCCTTTCCACACCCCATTCATGGCCCTTACGACGGCGGCGCAGTCCCGCACCAGCTTTGACCTCAAGAGCGCCTCGCTGCCCGTGGTGGCCGTGGTGCTCAAGACCACCGACGCCGCGCAGTTCGCCGCCGACCTGGCTGAGCGCGTGGCCGACGCCCCGGGCTTTTTTGACAACGACCCCGTTCTGATCGACTTGGCTGCCGTGCGCGAAGCCGAGGCACCCATCGACTTTGCTGCCATCGTGGCCGAGCTGCGCAGACGCAGCACCCTGCCCGTGGCTGTGCGCGGCGGCAACCCCGCCCAGATGGACGCTGCGCGCGCCGCAGGGCTGGCGGTAGCGCCCGATGCACCGCCTGCCCGTGCCGAGGCCCCCGCCCCCGAGGTGCGCGAGGTCATCCGCGAAGTGGTGCGCGAGGTGGAGGTCGTTCGCGAAGTGCCCATGCCCGGCCCCGGCACCGTGGTGGTGGACAAGCCCCTGCGCTCGGGCCAGCAGGTGTATGCCCGTGGCGCCGACCTGGTCGTGATGGCCGTGGTGAGCTTTGGCGCCGAGGTGATTGCCGACGGCAACATCCACGTCTATGCCCCGCTGCGCGGCCGTGCGATTGCCGGTGCGCGGGGCAACACCGAAGCCCGCATTTTTTCGACCTGCCTGGAGCCGCAACTGGTTTCCATCGCAGGCATCTACCGCACCACCGAGACCGAGCTGCCCGCCGATGTGCGTGGCAAGCCCGCCCAGGTGCGGCTCGACGGCGAGAAGCTCATCATCGAGCCGCTGGCCTGAGTTCCCATTTCATTCGTACCAACCCCACAGAGAATCAGCAACACATGGCCAAAATCGTCGTCGTGACCTCCGGCAAGGGTGGCGTGGGCAAGACCACCACCAGTGCCAGCTTTGCCACCGGCCTCGCCCTGCGCGGCCACAAGACTGCCGTGATCGACTTTGACGTCGGCCTGCGCAACCTCGACCTCATCATGGGCTGCGAACGCCGCGTGGTGTATGACCTCATCAACGTGATCCACGGTGAGGCCAACCTGAACCAGGCCCTCATCAAGGACAAGCAGTGCGACAACCTGTTCGTGCTGGCCGCCAGCCAGACGCGCGACAAGGATGCGCTCACGCAAGACGGCGTGGAAAAGGTGCTCAAGGACCTGGCCGAGATGGGCTTTGAGTACATCGTCTGCGATTCGCCTGCCGGCATCGAAAGCGGCGCGCTCATGGCCATGCACTTTGCCGATGAGGCGCTGCTGGTGACCAACCCCGAAGTCTCGTCGGTGCGCGACTCCGACCGCATCCTGGGCATGCTGGGCAGCAAGACCAAGCGTGCGATTGAAGGCGGTGAGCCCATCAAGGAGCACCTGCTCATCACGCGCTACAACCCCAGCCGCGTGCAGGACGGCCAGATGCTGAGCCTGGAAGACATCCAGGACATCCTGCGCATCAAGCTGATCGGCGTGATCCCCGAGTCGGAAGTGGTGCTGCAGTCGTCCAACCAGGGCACGCCCGCCATCCATGCCCAGGGCACTGATGTGTCCGAGGCCTACAAGGATGTGATCGACCGCTTCCTGGGTGCCACCGACAAGCCGCTGCGTTTCATCGATGCGGAAAAGCCAGGCTTCTTCAAACGCCTGTTCGGGAGCAAATAAGCCATGGCTTCTTTCCTGTCCTTCCTGCTCGGCGAGAAGAAGAAAACCGCCAGCGTCGCCAAAGAGCGCCTGCAGATCATCCTGGCGCACGAGCGCAACGGCCGCAATGCCGCCGAGCCCGACTACCTGCCCGCGCTGCAGCGCGAGCTGGTGGCCGTGATCTCCAAGTACGTCAAGATCAACCCCGAAGACCTCAAGGTGCACCTGGAGCGCCAGGACAACCTGGAAGTTCTGGAAGTCAAGATCGAGTTGCCCGACACGGTGCGTTGAAGGCTCGGGTTCGAGCCATATTGGGCTCTGGCGCTTATCTGGTAAGCGCCAGTAGCTATCAAAATTGATGGATCCAGTGGGGCCTGGCTAGCGCGCGTGCTTTGCCCACTTGCCCGCCAGCGCCTGGGCGATGCTCAGCCCGCGCTGCCCGGGCACCAGCGTGGCGGTCTCTCCGGCGGCGATGGTGCCGGGCTGGTCCACCGCCAGGTAGTAGCCGCAGCATCCGGCCAGGGCCATGGTGCGGCCCGCCTGCGCAAAACCCATGACGGCGTTGAACTTGAAGCATGGCTCGCGCGGTGCACTCACCCGCAGCACGCAGTGGGGGAAATGCCATTCATCGCCCACAAACACATCCGCTTCCAGCGGCCCGTCGATGGTGAGGTTCTCCCCCATGAAACCCGGCGGCAGCGTTTCATCGAACAGGCTCACGCCCCGTTCGCGGCGTTGGGCCTGCCAGAACGCGTAGTGGGCGGCGGGGTAGGCGTATACGGCCTTGCCCAGGCCGCCATGCACGCTCGGGTCGGCCTGCTCGTCGCCTGCCAGCCCTAGCGGGCCCACAGCCACGGGGCCGGTGACGGGGGCCTTGCCGATGGCAGTGAGCACCGAGCGCTCGCCCACCTTCAGGCGCCGGGCCAGGCCGATGTTCACGTGGCGCACGACCACGGTGGGGGTCGTCACAGCGGGTGCTCGGTGTAGAACTTGCCACCGTGGTACAGCAGGGGCGAGATGCCTTCGCGGTGCTCGCAGCGCTCGACCTCGCCCACAAAGATGGTGTGGTCGCCCTCCTTGTACTGGCTGCGGTTGAAGCACTCGAACGTGGCGGCTGCCCCGGCCAGCAGCGGGGCGCCGCTGATGCCGGGCCGGTGTTCCAGGCCTGCCCAGCGGTCGATGCCGCGCGTGGCAAAACGCTCGGCCAGCGCCTTCTGGTCTGCGGCCAGCACGTGGATGGCGTAGTGCGAGCCATCGGCAAAGGTGGGCAAGGTGCTGGCGCCGTGCGACAGGCTCCACAGCACCAGCGGGGGTGCCAGCGACACCGAATTGAAGGAACTGGCCGTGAGCCCCACCAGGTCGCCCGCAGCCGTGCGGGCCGTGACGATGGTCACGCCCGTGGCAAACATGCCCAGCGCATCGCGAAACTCGCGCGTGGAGAAGCTCGGTGGCAGGGCGAGGGTGGGGCGGGGGAGCGAAGGGTTCACAAAAGCGGTGCCAGCGGTGGCAGCATGGGGGAGCAACTATTATCAGGCGCCACCCACCACCGCGCTGTTGCGGGGTTTACTGGTTTTCCACCGCATGGCCGTCCTACCTACCTTCACCACCCTGGGCTCGGGCCCCACCGTGCTCCTGCTGCACGACGCCGATGGCGACCACCTCACCTTTGCCCCCCAGGTGGAAACGCTGGCCACGGCCGGTTACCGCGCCGTGGCCTGGAACATGCCGGGCTATGGCCGCAGCGCGCCCGTGGAGCCGTACACCTTCAAGGCGCTGGCGCAGAGCTGCCTGGCCTTGATCGATGCCCTGCAGGGAGGCCCCGTGACCCTGGTGGGGCACGGCATGGGCGCCATGGTGGCGCTGGAGGCCGCCGTGCGCAGCCCGTCGCAGGTGCGCCGCCTGCTGCTCTGTGCAGGTGGGCCAGCGCTGGATGCGCAGGCCATGGATGACTGGGTGGCTCCCCGCTTGGGTGCTCTGAAGGCGCTGGACGCCGGTGGCAGCATGGAGCAGCTGGCGCAGACGCTTGTGCCCCAGTTCATCGGCACCGGTGCGTTGCCCGAAGGGGTGCGGCTGGCCAGCCACGCGCTGGGCCAGGTGTATCCAGGGGCCTACCGGCGCGCGCTGGAGGCCTTGTCCACGTTTGATCGCGGAGCCTCTGCCTTGGCGCAGCTGGCCATACCCGCGCTGCTGGTGGGGGGCGAGCTCGACCGCTGCACACCGCCGGCTGCCCTGGAGGCCCTGGCCCAGGTGATGCCCGATGCGCAGACGGTGTTGTTGCCCCACATCGGGCACTGGCCGCAACTGGAGGACCCGGAGGGTTTCGATGCCGCGCTGCTGGACTTTCTGGCGCAGCGGCGGGTGCTGCACTGAGTTTGCCCCACCCGGCGTGGCCGATTTTTCGGCCCTTCAAACGATTCTTTTTCCCTGCCATGCCCTGGCGCCACCGGGCGGGTTCGCGCAGGTCTGATTGCTCCTCTTGTTTTATGTGGTTTGCCCTGAAAAAAATACTGTCTGCGCTGCTGCTGCCCCCGGTGTCCAGCATCCTGCTGGCGCTGGTGGGGCTGTGGATCGCGCGCTACCACCGCCGCACGGGCATCACGGTGGTGGTGCTGTCACTGCTGTCGGTGTTGGTGCTGTCCTGGCCGCCGGTGTCGGACGCGCTGGTGCGCAGCCTGGAGCGCTATCCGGCGGTCGTCCCCAAGGACTTGCCTTCGTCAAAGGTGCAGGCCATCGTCGTGCTGGGCGGCGGCGCCGACACGGTGGCGCCTGAATACGGCGTGGACGTGCTCAGCCGGGGCGCGCGTGAGCGGGTGCGCTACGCCGTGTACCTGCAGCAGCAGACCGGGCTTCCCATCCTGGCCACGGGGGGCTCCACCGGCGGCACGCGGGCCGAAGCGCTGGTGATGAAAGATGTGGTGGAGCGTGAGTTCAGGGGCCGGGTGCGGTGGACCGAGGTGGAATCCCTTGACACCCGCAGCAACGCCGAAAGATCTGCCGTGTTGCTCAAGGCCGCTGGCATCGAGCGCATTGCGCTCGTCACCCACGGCTGGCACATGGTGCGCGCGGCCAAGACCTTCGAGCGCGCCGGTCTGCAGGTGCTGCCCGCGCCCATGGGCTTCAAGGGCGGTCAGGCGCGCAAGCTGTACCGGGTGTTGCCGCGCGCCTCTGCGCTGGCCGACAGCAGCCTGGCACTGCACGAATGGCTGGGCATCCTGGCCCAGCACGGGTCGCTGGATCGCTAAGCCGTCAAGCTGCGGCCGGTGTCAGCAGAAAACGGCTGGCTGCCTCCATCGCCTGCGCATCGGCCTGCACCGCGCCCGGTGGCCCGCCCTTGCCCCACAGGGCGCCGCCCCAGGTCATCGACAGGAACTGCGCGCACAGCGCCACCGAGTCGATCATCGGCTGGGCCTTGGTGCGGTCGCCGCTGGTGGTGACAAGCGCCAGCGTCTTGGAGGCCATCGGCTCCTTGAAGGCCAGGCCGGGGACGCGCATCCACGCGCTCCAGTGGTCCAGGTAGGTCTTGAGCGGCGAGGGAATGCTGTACCAGTAGACCGGCGCCACAAAGACGATGTGCGTGGCTGCCAGCGTGGCGTCGAGCAAGGTCTTCATGTCGCCTTCGGGCGGTGCATAGGTACCCGAGGTGTGGCGCTGGTCCACGAAGTGCGGCAAGTTCATGCGGGCCAGGTGGTGCCAGGTTTGCGCAGTACCGGCAGGGAGTGCGGCGGCGGCCTGGCGCGCCAGCCATTCGGTATTGCCGGTGTGGCCTGGTTCGCGGGTGGAGGTGGTGAGGAAGAGGTAGTGCGGTGCGGTGGGCGTGGTCATGGTGCCATCGTAGCGCCGCCCCCCAGACCCGCGCCGGGTGCCAGGGTTGCGATGCAGAGCTCCACCAGCGCCTGCTCGAATTCGGGGCTGTCCAGCAGGGGCGACTGTTCCAGCGATGCCGCCCGCACCGCGCCCATGAAGGCGCGGGTGAGCACAAACAGCTGGGTTGCCGAGGGTGCGGGCATCTGCTGCTCTCGCGCCACACGCTGCAGGTGCAGGGCCAGCCGCTCGCTGGCGCCGCGCACCGAGATCAGCACGGACGCGCGGTAGTCGAGCTTCCACGACAGGCGGGCAAGTGCGCGCCCTTCCTGGGGGCCGCCGCCAAAGGCCTGCAGGTAGTGGCGCACATACCCGCGCACCTGCTGCTCGGGCGTCCAGCCTTCGGTGCGGGCCTGGGCGAGCAGGGCGTCCAGCTCCAGCATCACCCGGTCGCAATGCTGGTCGAGCATGGCCAGGAGGATGGCTTCCTTGCTGGGAAAGTACTGGTAGAGCGAGCCCACGGACACACCCGCAACCTCGGCGATGCGGTTGGTGGTGAGCGCGTCCTCGCCCTGGGTGGCCACGATGCGTGCGACGGCTTCGAAGATGGCATCGACTGTGAACTGCGAGCGTTCCTGGCGGGGCGAACGGCGGGGGGCGGAGGAGGCAGGGGACATGGAAAACCTGAGCGCAATGCGAGTAGGCGGAGACGGCGCCGCTGCCTATTCTGCCGCCAGTCCCTTGCAACATCCGGAGAAAACCTTCATGCACGCAACCAGCCAACTCGCCCTGGGAGCCGCCGCCGTCGGCCTGGCTGGCACCTGGGCATGGCGCCAGCGCCTTGCCCTGCGGCCCGTGCACCGCGCCAGTGCCATCGCGCTGGCATTGTTCCTGGCGGCCCACTTGCTGGGCCACCTGGCGGGGCTGGCCGGAGCGGCAGCGCACCAATCCGTGCTGGAAGCCCTGCGCCTGATCTATCGCCAGCCGTTGGTCGAAGGCGTGCTGCTTGGCTGTCTGCTGTTCCAGATGGGCAGCGGCCTCACCTTGCTGTGGCGCGGGCGGGGCCGGCGCCGTGGGGGCGTGGCGTGGATGCAGGCCATCTCGGGGGGCTACCTGGCGCTGTTCCTGTTGATCCATGTGACGGCCGTCTTGGCGGGCCGGTTTCAGGGCGTGGATACGAACCTGCAGTTTGCAGCGGCGGGCATGCACACACCGCCCTGGCAGTGGTTCTTTGGCCCGTACTACTTTTTCGCAGTATTCGCGCTGGGCACGCACGTGGGTTGCGCTTTGTACTGGAACCTGCCAGAGCCTCTGCGGGCGCGAGCGTTGGTGGGGGCCATGCTGGCGGGCTGGCTGCTGGCCGTGTGTTTGGTGGTGCTGCTGGCGGGCGGATTCCATGTGCTGGAGATTCCGGCCCGTTACCTGGCCCCCCCGGCCGGGCTCGCAGGTCGGGGTTGAAGGGGGCCAGAGCATCCGCGCTGCGTGCGGTCTTTGCGGTTTATGCGCCGGCCTGGCTTCGCAGCCAAGCTCTCACCCCCGCAACGACCTCCGGTGCGCGTTGCTTGCGCGGAGCCACCAGGTAGTAGCCGGCGCCCGTGTGTGCTTCTTCCTCAAACACCTTGGCCAGCCGACCGGTGGACAGGTCCTGCGCCACAAAATCTTTCTGCACCAGCGCGAGCCCCTGGCCGGTCAGGGCCGCGTCGATCGCGAGTGTCGTCTGGTTGAACCAGATGGCCTGCGGTGTGGGATCTGAAGCCCCGGGAGCGGGCGGCGTGTGCTGCGCAAGGTAGTCGGCCCATGGAGACTGGGAGTCGTGCAGCAGCACGTAGCGGCCGATGTCACCCGCGGTGCCGGGTGGCCCCGAGCGGCGCAGCAACAGCGGGCTGCCCACCGCCACCAGGCACTCTTCGAACAGGAGATCGGCCGTGAGCCCCGGGCCGAATGGGGGGCGGCCGTACCGCACCGCCAGGTCCACCGCCTCGGTCTGAAAGTGCGACAGGTGCTCGGTCGCCAGGATCCGCAGATCAACCCCAGGGTGAAGGCGCGTGTAGTCCGCCAGCCGTGGGATGAGCCACTTGGTGGCGAAGGTCGGGGTGACGCTGACCGTCACATGCAGGGGCTCGGGCCGCAGGCCCTGTGTGGCATCCGCCAGCATCTCGAATGCACGCCGCACCCCGGTGGCGTAGCGCTGGCCGTTGTGGGTCAACACGAGGGTGCGCGGGTGCCGCTCGAACAGCTTGAGGCCCAGCGCCGCCTCCAGCGCACGAATCTGCTGCGCCACGGCGCCCTGGGTCACGCCCAGCTCCAGCCCGGCCAGCCGAAAGTTGAGATGGCGGCTGGCGGCCTCGAACGCTCGCAGCGCATTGAGAGAGGGCATGGGGCCCAACGGGGAGGTCATGGGTGTAGATTTTCTACTGGATTGAAGCACAGCGGCTGCTCCGTCCGGTCGTCCAAAACACAAAGGATACGAAACAATTGCCAGATGCCGGTGTGCGGCATCCAAGGACGATCATGGCAGTAGAAAAAGTAGTGCTCATCACCGCGGGCGGCACCGGCATTGCCGCTGCCACCGCCCGCCGGTTGGCAGAGGATGGTTTTCAGGTCGGCATTCTTTCGTCGTCGGGCAAAGGCGAGGCCTTGGCCCAGGAGCTCGGAGGCGTTGGCGTCACGGGGTCCAGCCAGTGCCTGGCGGATCTGGGCCGCCTGGTGGACCTGGCGCAAGCCCGCTGGGGCCGGGTCGATGTGCTCATCAACAGCACCGGCCATGAACCGCGCGCGCCTTTGTTGTCTTTGGCGGATGAGCGGTGGCTGCAGGGGACGGACACCTATCTGCAGAGCGTGATCCGACCCACGCGGCTGGTGGCCCCCTTGATGCAGGCGCAGCGTGGTGGCGTGATCGTGAATCTGTCGTCAGCCTGGGCGGTGGACCCGAGCGCGCTGTTTCCGACATCGGCGCTGGTGCGCGCCGGGCTGGCTTCGTTCACGAGGATCTTTGTAGACAGCTATTCGCAGCACAACATCCGCATGAACAACGTGTTGCCGGGATGGATCGACACCTTGCCCGTGTGGGAAGAGCGCCGCGCCGCAGTGCCGCTGCAGCGGTATGGGCAGGCCGCCGAAGTGGCCGCGACCATCGCGTTCCTGGCCTCGGAAGGCGCGGGCTACATCAACGGGCAGAACCTGCGGGTGGACGGCGGCCTCGCGCTGGCCACCTGAGTGCCCGCGCGCTATGAGCGGGTTGGTGTGATGGACCCACCCCAACCCGGGCAGGCTGTGTGGGTGCTCTCAGGCGGCCAGCGCCGTGGCCGATGCGCGCCGTGCAGAGCCGTGGTGGCCCAGGAAGCCGAAGTTCATCGCGGGCTGTTCGCCGCTGATCAGCTCGGCCAGCGCCTTGCCCGAACCTGCACCGTGTGTCCAGCCCAGCGTGCCGTGGCCCGCGTTCACCCAGAGCTTGCCCACGCGGGTCTGCCCGATGAACGGGATGTTGGTGGGGGTGGCCGGGCGCAGGCCAGTCCAGTACTGCGGGTCGCCGCCTTGTTCGGGCGTGCGGGTGTCGCACACGCCGGGCAGGATGGCCTCGATGCGGCGCGAGAGCATGTGGCAGCGTGCGCGCGCCAGGGAGCTGTCGAGCGTCAGGTCCCAGCCATTGAGTTCGATGGTGCCCGCCACGCGCAGGTAGTTGCCCAGGCGGCTCATGGCGATCTTCTTGCCGTCGTCGATGGTGGAGACCATGGGCGCGCCCTCGGGCTTGAGCAGCGGGAACGTGGCGCTGTAGCCCTTGCCCGGGTAGATCGGCAGGTCCACGCCCACGCTGCGCAGCAGCGGCGCGCTGTAGGAACCGCAGGCGACGACGACGGCGTCGGCCTTCAATATGAAGTCCTTTTTGCCGCCAGCGCTTGTCTGTTTTGGCATGACAGCTACTGAATCAATAGCATTGCCGATTTTATTCAGGCGCAGCACATCGTGGCCGTAGAGGAACTGCGCGCCGCGTGCCATGCAGCGGCGGGCCAGCTCCTGGGTGAACACGCGGGCGTCGCCGCTTTCGTCGGTGCTGGTGTAGGTGCCGCCGGTGATCTTGTCGCCGTAGGCCTTGAACGCGGGCTCAATCTTGAGCAACTCATCGCGGCTGACCAGGCGGCGCTGCACGCCGTGCTTGCGCATGAGCTCCACCGCGTGGCCGGCGGCGTCAAAGGATTTCTGGTCGGTGTAGAAGTGGGCAATGCCGCGTTCGAGCCGGTTGTATTCGATGCCCGTGGTGCTGACCAGGTCCTTGAGCGCGGCATGGCTGTAGGCGCCCAGCGCCACGATCTGCTGCACATTGCGCTCGAACGCGGCGTCGTTGCACTGCGCCAGAAACTGCAGGCCCCAGCGCCATTGCTGCCAGTCCATCTGTGGGCGAAACAGCAGCGGGGCTTCCTTGTCGAACATCCACTTGAGCGCCTTGAGCGGCGCCTCGCGGTTGGCCCAGGGCTCGCAGTAGCTCACCGAGATCTGTGCTGCATTGGCAAAACTGGTTTCGAGCGCAGCATCGGGCTGGCGGTCGATCACGATGACTTCGTGACCGCGTTCCAGCAGGTGCCACGCCGTGCTGATGCCGATGATGCCGGCGCCGAGAACAATGGTTTTCATATGCGGTATGCCTTGTGAGCCTGTACGTGCCACACGCCCCAGTGCGGGACACGATGGGGCGCAGTGTGCGCGACATTGCATTCAACTAAAAGCAAAATTAAACTTACTCCAAAAACATCAGTGCACCTAATGAACGGTGCGGTAGAGACAACCCTCTTTTGTTCGAGCCCGAGACCATGAGCACCTACGATCCCGCCGCCCTGGAATGCCTTGCCGCCATCGTTGAAGAGGGCGGCTTCGAGCGCGCTGCGCAGCGCCTGAACGTCACACAGTCGGCCGTCTCACAGCGCCTGCGCGCCCTGGAGGCGCAGGTGGGCTCGGTGCTCATCGTGCGCAGCCGACCCCTGCGGCCGACCTCGGCGGGGCAGCTGCTGCTCAAACACACTAAGCAGATGCGCCTGCTGCGCGCGGACCTGGAGCGCGACCTGCACGAGCTGGCGCCCAGCGCCCCGGGCGGCACGCGCGAGGACGAGCGCATCTCGATTGCCATCAACGCCGACAGCATCGCCACCTGGGCGATGGGCGCGCTGCACGAGCTGGTGCGCCAGCGCCTGCCGCTGGAAATCATCGTGGACGACCAGGATTTCACGCAGGAATGGCTGCGCTCTGGCCAGGTGCTGGGCTGCGTGACTACGCTCAAGCAGGCACTGCGTGGGTGCAAGATGGTGCCGCTGGGCGCCATGCACTATGTGGCCGTAGCGTCGGCCAGCTATGCGGAGCAGTACCTGCCCCAGGGGCTCACGCCGCACAACTTTCGCGAGGTGTCGTTCCTGTCGTTCAACCGCAAGGACGACATGGCCGCCGAGTTTGTGGCGCGTGCATTCGGGCTCAAGCGCGTGGCACTCAATCACCTGTTCGTGCCGGGTTCCGAGGCACAGATGCGCGCCGTGGCCGCAGGCTGGGCCGTGGGTGTGATGCCCGAGCTGATGGCGCGCGAGGCGCTGGCGGACGGCAGCATGGTGAATCTGGCACCGGGCCGCTCCCTGCCCATCCAGCTGTACTGGCACTGCTGGAACCTGGAGTCGGCCGTGCTGGACGCCCTGACGGCGGCCCTGACCGCCACCGCCGCGCGGACGCTGGAGGCGCCTGCGGCATGATTCCTGCAGGGTAAAACGTGAACGACGTAGTTGTATTGCAACTTAGTCATTTATTTTTTTACTGCAATGTATAAAATACAAGCCATGCAAACGCCGCAACCCAAAGTTTCGTTCAAAGAGCAGATGCACCAGGCGCGCGAGGATGCCATCCTCCAGTCCACCTGCCAGCTCCTGGGCGAAAAGGCCTTCGATGCCATGACCATGGACGACGTGGCCAATGCCGTGGGCATTGCCAAAGCCAGTCTGTACAAGCACTTCTGCAGCAAGGAAGAGCTGTGCAGCGCCGCCATGGTGCAGATTCTGGGCCGTGTGCAGGCCTACCTGGCAGATCTGCCCACTGAAATGCCTCCGCTTGAAAAGCTCCATGCGCTGGTGCGCTGGTCGCTGGAGCGGCTGCTGAGCAACGAAATGCCGCTGCTGCCCAGCCGCAACTCCACGCTGCGCGCGGTGCTGATGGCCAACAAGGACTACCTCAACGGCCTCGTGGCCGTGAGCGACCAGATTGGTGAATGGATCACCCAGGCCCAGGCACAGGGCGTGATCAGCCCCACCTTGCCGCCGCTGGTGGTGCTCTACACGTTGTATGCGCGCGCCTGCGACCCGGTGGTGAGTTTTCTCAAGGAAGGCGGCCAGTATTCCGATGCGGAAATCGTGGATCTGGTGGTGCGCACCTGTTTCGATGGGCTGGCAGCGCGGTAGTCGCGTCTCCTTTCCAGCGTTTCGTACGCACCCAAAAAAGAAAGCCCGGCATGCCGGGCTTTCTTGCGTGGGGCTTACGGGGCTCACAGCCACCGGCTTACTTGGGCAGGATCACCTTGTCCACGACATGGATCACACCGTTGCTGGTGAACACGTCGGCCATGGTGATGTTGCTGGTGCGCAGGTTCTGGTCTGTGATCACGAGGCTTGCGTTCACCGTGAAGGTTTGTCCCTGGACGGTGGCAATGGCGGTATTGATAGGGACCTCGGCCTTGAGCACGCGCGCGGGTACCACGTGGTAGGTAAGCACCGTGGTCAGCAGCGCAGTGTCCGCCAGCAGGGCTTCCTTGGTCACCCCCAGCTCGGCCAGCAGCGCTGCAAAGGCGGCGTTGGTCGGCGCAAACACCGTGAACGGGCCGGCTCCCTGCAAGGTGGTGGCCAAGCCGGCCGCCACCACGGCTTCCACCAGGATGCTGAAGTCCGGCAGCGCCGAGGCGGTGGCGACGATGTCCTTGTTGGCTGGCAGCAGCACGCGGTCCACCAGATGCACTACGCCGTTGCTGGCCTGGATGTCCGTGGCCGTGATGGTGGAAACTCGGTTGCGACCATCGGTGATCTTCAGGCCGTTGGCCGACTCGATCTTGAAGAAGCCGCCTGACACGGGCGTGATGGCCTTGCCCAGGGGGACGTCTGCACGCGGGACCCTGCTGCCGAGCACGTGGTAGGTCAGTACCGCTGTCAGCAGGGGCTTGTCGGCCAGCAGGGCCTCCTTGGTCACGCCCAGCTCGCTGAGCAACGCTGCAAAGGCTGCGTTGGTCGGGGCGAAAACCGTGAGCATGCCGGTGCTCAGGGTGGGCGCCAGACCGGCGGCCACCACAGCTTCGACGAGGATGCTGAGGTCCGGGTTGTTCTGGGCGACTTCGACGATGTTGCGCTGGGGCTCATCGTCGCCGCCGCCACAGGCCTGCAACAAGGTGGTGCTGGCGCCCACGGCGGCGGCCAGCAAGACGGTACGGCGGTTGAATACGGTGTTCATGGGGCTTCTCCTCGCTAGTGGATGGTGGTGGAAGGGACGTGCGGTTAGTCCGCAGGCTTACTTGGGCATCAGAACGGTGTCGATGGCGTGGATCACGCCATTGCTGGCAGCCACATCGGTCGCGATGACCTTGGACTGGTCCACCATCACGCCCATGCTGGTGGACACGGTGATCTCCTGGCCCTGCACGGACTTGACCTTTCCGGCCTTGACGTCCTTGGCCATCACCTTGCCGGGGACCACGTGGTAGGTCAGCACCTTGGTCAGTGCGGCCTTGTCGGCCAGCAGGCCGTCCAGGGTGGCCTTGGGGATCTTGGCGAAAGCCTCGTCGGTGGGCGCAAACACCGTGAAGGGGCCGGGGCCCTTGAGGGTGTCCACCAGGCCCGCAGCCTGCACGGCCGCCACCAGGGTCTTGAAATTACCCGCCTTCACGGCGGTATCGACGATGTCCTGGGCCATCACGGTGAAGGTGGCGCCTGCGGTCAGGGCCAATGCGATCAGGGTTTTTTTCATGGGTCGTTCCTCGGTTTCGATGGAAATGACACGCCAGGATGGGCGCAGCGAGAATGTATAACCAATTGGTCGTTAAGTAAACCAATAAGTTATGTTGTAACCGATCGGTTTCATTTGGGCAAAAAAAAGCCCTGCCGGAGCAGGGCTTTGGTGGTGGGCCGGGCTGTTTGTTGTTCGGCTTAGCGAACGATCAGCAACGGCACCTTGCAATGGGCCAGCACCTGTGTGGTAACCGAGCCCATGACCAGGGTGGCCAAGGCTCCATGGCCGTGGGAGCCCATCACCAGCAGGTCGAACTTGCCGCTGTCAGCCACCTTGGCGATGTTCTCACCCACGGCGCCCACCTTGACGACACGCTTGGCGTCCACACCATGGCGCGCCAGGAATTTGCAAACGGGCGACAGGATTTTTTCTGCCTCTTCGGCATGGTAGCTGTCCACCACTTCCTTGCCCAGAGCGGCGCGCGCGCGTGTCGGCAGCGGGGCCTGCACGGTGAGCGCGGTGTACTGGTGGTTGCCACCGAGCAGCTCCTCGTGGGTAGCCAGATAGGCCAGCATTTTTTTGGTGTAGGCGCTGCCATCGACAGCAAGCAGGATGTTCATGGTGTTCTCCGAATAAGGTTGGGTCAGACTACCGTGCGCGGACTTCTGTTGTCTTGACCTGGGTCATGTTTTTCTTCTGCGCTGCGGGGCGGCAGAGCCCCGTCTCGTGATCATACGGGGATGCAGCATTGCGCCTTGAAAGCCGCCTGTTCGCCTTTGCGCGCATAGCCCAGGGGATTGGCCACCACGCGGCACTGCCAGGGGGTGCCGTCGCCGTGAAAACCTTGCACCGTGTAGTCGCTCGGGGCGTGCAGATGGCCGTGCAGCCACAGCTGCGCGTGGGGCAACAAGCTGTCCAGGGCGTTGCAGAACCCCGCAGTGCCGGGCACCAGTCCGTAGCGTGGATCGGCACTGCGCAGGCTAGGTGCAAAGTGGGTGACGGCCACCGTGGGGCCTTCAAAATGCACCGCAAGTGCTTGCGCCAGCCACTGCTGGCAGACCAGTGCGTGGTCGCGCATGGCTTCGGCCAGAAAAGGCTCTGCGTGGCGGGTGCCGCCCGTCTTGCGCAGGTAGAAGTTCGCTGCACGAAAGGCCTTGTCGCGCAGTTTCAGCCGCCTGCCAAGGTCGGTGCTGCCTTCATGGTCTGCGAGTGCATCGAAATCGCTCCAGAGTGTGGTGCCCACAAAGCGCACACCTTGAAGCTCGACGGTCTCGCGCTCCAGCCAGGTGATTCCCAGGCGGTCACAGGTGCGGCGCAGCCGCTCGTGGGCAGCGTCGAAATCCTGTGCATCGTATTCGTGGTTGCCGGGCACAAAAAGCACGGGGGTGGGCCAGCCTGCACCCCCGGGCAATGGTGAAAACCGGGCCAGGCCAAAGTCTTCGTCGCCCAGTTGCGAGCCTTCCTGGTAGGAACCCACGTCGCCAGCAAGCACCAGCACATCGGCGCCGGGAGCCGGTTCGGGGACGAAGTGGGGATGCGCCTCAAGGTGCAGATCGGACAAAAGCTGGATATTCATGCTGAGCGCAGTCTACGGGTTCAGGCTGGGCGCCTCACTCCTCGGGGAAAGTCCGGCGCGCTGAGCGCGCCAGGGCGTGCAGCAGCCAGGTCATCGCGGCCTGCTGAGGTCCACGCCGGCGCCAGAGTGCGTCCACATGCACGGGCGGCACGTCCAGCGGCAGGGCCCGCTGCACCAGCGCATCGGCAATACCGGTCACGGGAACAAAGTGGCGGGGCAGCACCGTCAACAGATCCGAGCCCGAGACTACCCGGCCGGCGGTGAAGAACTGGTTGACCGTGATCACCACCTTGCGCTCGCGGCCCAGGGATGCCAGGGCCTCGTCGATGAAGCCAAAGGGGCGCCCTGAGAAGCTCACGAGCATGTGGCGTGCGGCGCAATAGGTGTCCAGCGTCAGGGGTGCATCGGCCAGAGGGTGGCCTTGCCGCATCACGCACACGTATTCGCCGTCGTACAGGCGGCGGCTCTCAAAGGCCACTGCGCCCCCGGATTGCGCGCGGGCGGTCAGGTCTGCCAGCACCGCAGGGAAATAGCCCACCGCCATGTCGGCCGCCTCTTCGTCCAGCAGGCGGCGGGGGTCGCGCGTGGTCAGGGGCAATACCCGGATCGAAATGCCGGGAGCCTCCCTCTCGATGATTTCGACCAGGGCCGGTACCAGGGTGGCGGCCGTGGCATCGGCCATGGCCAGCACAAAGGTGGATTCGGCCGTAGCGGGCTCAAAGTGTCCCGGCGCCAGGGATTCCTGCAGGTGGGCCAGGGCCTCGCGCACAGGGGGCCACAGGGCCAGCGCACGCGCAGTGGGCTCCACGCCCTGGCCGCTGCGCACCACCAACTCATCCCCCAGCACATCGCGCAGGCGTCGCATGGCGTTGCTCACGGCAGGCTGGGTGACGGACAGCTTGTGCGCTGCGCGTGTGAGGCTGCGCTCGGCCATGACCTCGTCGAAAACACGCAGCAGGTTCAGGTCCAAGGAGCGGAAGTTCAAGGGTGTCATGGTCAATTCATCATCAATATGAATATCAATGATTCAAAATATAAACTTGAACATGCAAAGGGTAAACCCTAATATCACCCCATCGCCCGGCAATCTCGCCACAAGCGTTAGAAAAGGGAAACCGAAATGACCAGCTTTGCACACGTTGAGTACCCCACCGAACACCCCGGCGTTGTCCGCGCCGAAAATGCCGCTGCCGCCCTCAAGAGCGTAGCCGCCAACTTTGATGGCGCCCGTGGCGCTGCCACCCTTCTGCTCGCGGCCGTGGTATCGGCCTTGCTGGTAGTGGCCAACCAGGTCATCGACACCTGGAGCGAAGGCCACCTGCTCGCGGCGTGGATGGTGCTGTGGCTGGTCGCCTTTGCGGCCCTGGCTTTGCTGACCGCCCCCGCACGCCGTGCCGGTGCTGCCCTGCGTGTGGCCGCCCTCGGCTGGGCCGAAGCCCGCCGCCGCGCTGCGGACGACGAGCGTACTTGGCAAGTTGCTGTGAAGGACCCCCGCATCATGGCCGAACTGAACCACGCCATGGGCATTGCCACTGTGGAAGACATCCGCAAGTACTACTGAGAAGAGGATGCACGGTCCGCCGTGCAGTGATCGGATTTTTTGAAGCCGTGGCGAGTGTTCGCCACGGCTTTTTTCATGGCCGCGGGACAGATCGCGCTGATCCAGTATCCGCATCCATAAGCGCAAAAAAAACCGCCCCTCCTTTTCAGAAGGGGCGGTTGTCAGGACTGAGAAGATCCGGGAATCAGCTTGCCAGGCGCTTTTCGAGCGCAGCCTTGGTAGCGAGCAAAGCCGGGGGCAGGTGGTAAGCCAACTGCTCAAAGTGGGCATCGTGCAGCTTGAACTCATCGGCCCAGGCGGCCTTGTCGATGCTGGTCACGGCAGCAAACTGCTGGGCATTGAAATCCAGCCCCGTCCAGTTGATTTCGGCGTACTGCGGAGCCACACCGAACATGGTTTCCTGGCCTTGGGCCTGGCCTTCAATGCGGTCGATCATCCACTTGAGCACGCGCATGTTGTCGCCATAACCCGGCCAGACGAACTTGCCGGCTTCGTCCTTGCGGAACCAGTTTACGCAGAACACCTTGGGCAGCGCCTTGCCGGTGGCGGCGATTTGGCCTTCCATGTTCAGCCAGTGCTGGAAGTAGTCGCTCATGTTGTAGCCGCAGAACGGCAGCATGGCGAAGGGGTCGCGGCGCACCACGCCTTGGGCGCCGAAGGCGGCAGCGGTGGTTTCAGAGCCCATGGTGGCAGCCATGTACACGCCTTCCGTCCAGGTGCGGGCTTCGGTCACCAGCGGCACGGTGGTGGAGCGGCGGCCGCCGAAGATGAAGGCATCAATTGGCACGCCATTGGCATCGTCCCACTGGGGGTCGAGCGCAGGGTTGTTGGTGGCAGCCACCGTGAAGCGCGAGTTGGGGTGGGCGGCCTTGGCGCCGGTTTCCTTGGCGATCTGGGGCGTCCAGTCCTTGCCTTGCCAGTCGATCAGATGGTCCGGCAGCTTGCCGGTGTCCTTTTCCATGCCTTCCCACCACACGTCACCGTCGTCCGTCAGGGCCACGTTGGTGAAGATCACGTCCTTGTCCAGGCTGCGCATGCAGTTGGGGTTGGTGTGCATGTTGGTGCCGGGGGCCACGCCAAAGTAACCCGCCTCGGGGTTGATGGCGTACATCTTGCCGTCGGCATGGGGCTTGATCCAGGCGATATCGTCACCGATGGTGGTGACCTTCCAGCCGGCAAAGCCCGCCTCGGGCGGCACCAGCATCGAGAAGTTGGTCTTGCCGCAGGCGCTGGGGAAGGCCGCTGCCACGTGGTATTTCTTGCCTTGGGGGTTGGTCACGCCCAGGATGAGCATGTGTTCGGCCAACCAGCCCTGGTCACGGCCCATCGTGGACGCGATGCGCAGGGCCAGGCACTTCTTGCCCAGCAGCGCGTTGCCGCCGTAGCCCGAGCCGTAGGACCAGATTTCGCGCGTTTCTGGGTAGTGGACGATGTACTTGACCTTGGGGTTGCAAGGCCAGCTCGTCGTGTCCTTCTCGCCGTCGGCCAGGGGGGCGCCCACCGTGTGCATGCAGGGAACGAACTCGCCTTCCACGCCCAGCACGTCGTACGCGGCCTTGCCCATGCGGGTCATCAGGCGCTGGTTCACGGCCACATAGGCGCTGTCGGTGAGTTCCACGCCGATGTGGGCGATGTGGCTGCCCAGCGGGCCCATGCTGAAGGGCACCACGTACATGGTGCGGCCCTTCATGCAGCCGTCAAACAGGGGCTGAAGCGTGGCGCGCATTTCGGCGGGAGCCATCCAGTTGTTGGTGGGGCCAGCGTCTTCCTTGGTGGCCGAGCAGATGTAGGTGCGGTCTTCCACGCGGGCCACGTCCGATGGATCGGACCAGGCCAGGAAGCTGCCGGGGCGCTTGGCGGGGTTGAGCTTCTTGAAGGTGCCGGCATCGACCAGCTGCTGGCACAGGCGGTCGTACTCTTCCTTGGAGCCATCGCACCAGTAAATGGTGTCGGGTTTGCACAGGGCGGCCATGTCGGCCACCCAGGCAAGCAGCCGGGCGTTTTTGACGTAAGCGGGGGCGTTGAGGTTCAGGCCCTGCATCGTGGGTGCGTTCATCGGGGAGCTTCCTAAGTTGAAAAAACGTTTTTCAAAGGAAGCGGACCGGGCGGGTCACGGCGAGGCCTGGCGCAGTTGCGGTGCTGAGCGCTGCCTTTGAAAAAACGGCTTTCGTGCTCAGTCGGCGGGCGGGAGCGTGTGTCAGCCCCACGGGTGGAGGCTAGTTCCACGGATTCCGCGGGTCGGCTGGGATGTCAATTTTATGAACCTGCCGCCCTTTTGTCTGTCAGACAGGGGCCAAAACCATGCAAAAAAAACATGAGGTTATGCATGGATTTGTCCGCTCCCTCGCATCAAAGGCTGGCCGAACCGCCCTTCCACCGTTCGTAGCCGCTCCTGCGCAGTGCGCAGGCGGGGCACGTGCCACAGCCGTATCCCCAGACATGCAGCGTGTCGCGCACACCGTGGTAGCAGGTGTGCGAGTCGTTCACGATCAGATCGACCAGTGCTTGCCCACCGAGGGTCCGGGCCAGTTCCCAGGTCTCGGCCTTGTCCAGCCACATCAGCGGTGTGTCGAAGGTGAAACGCTGGCCCATGCCCAGTGACACCGCCACCTGCAGCGCCTTGAGCGTGTCGTCGCGGCAATCGGGGTAGCCCGAAAAATCGGTCTCGCACATGCCGCCCACCAGGGTGTGCAGGCCCCGCCGGTAGCCCACGGCAGCCGCCAGCTGGAAGAACAGCAGGTTGCGCCCCGGCACAAAGGTGTTGGGCAGGCCGGCAGCGGTCATCTGGATTTCGGTGTCGCTGGTCAGCGCTGTGTCACTGATGTGGCCCAGCACCGCCAGGTCGAGCATGTGGTCGTCCCCCAGCTTGGCCGCCCAGTGCGGGAACTGCGCACGCAGCGATGACAGCACCGTCTGCCGTGCCTGCAGCTCGATGTGGTGGCGCTGGCCGTAGTCAAAGCCGATGGTTTCCACGTGGGCAAAGTTCTCCAGCGCCCAGGCCAAGCAGGTCGTGGAGTCCTGACCGCCGGAAAATAAAACGAGTGCGTGTCCGGGTCTCATGCGGTTCTCCAGGTCAGACGGGGATAAGGGGGGTGGTGCGGGACGAAAAAAAGCCCCGCTGTGCGGGGCTTCGGGTGACATGCCAGCGCAGGGCAATCAGGCCATTGTCACGGCAATGAATGCCAGCAAGAACATCATGATGCCGCCAACCACGGGCAGCACCACGGGCATGAGCGGCACCACGTTTTCAACGGCGTCTGCCGAGTGCGTTTCAGGGGCGTGCGAGGTGTTGTGGTCAGACATGGTGGGCTCCAGATGCTTAAAACTTGCGCAATTCTAGCTGCGACTGTCCCTTCAGGGCGCAAAACCCTGCTGTCCCTCAGATCAGATCGGCCTGCATGCCCGCCGTGCGCAACTGCGTCAGCACCTCATCCACATGGGTCTTGCCCCGGGTTTGCAGCACCAGTTCGATCTCCACGTTCTGCGCGGCCAGCATGGTGAAGGCGCGCTGGTGGTGCACCTCCTCAATGTTGGCGCCCGCGTCGGCCACGGTGGCGGTAATGCGCGCCAGCACGCCGGGCACATCGCGCGCGCTGACCTTGATGCGCGCCAGGCGCCCCGAGCGCACCATGCCGCGCTCGATGATCGCAGCCAGCAGCAGCGGGTCGATGTTGCCGCCACACAGCACCAGGCCTACGCGCTTGCCCTTGAAGCGCTCGGGGTAGCGCACCAGCGCAGCCAGGCCCGCAGCACCAGCGCCCTCGACCAGGGTCTTTTCGATCTCCAGCAGCATCAGCACTGCCTGCTCGATGTCACCCTCGTCCACCAGTACCAGGTCGTCCACCAGGCGCTTCACGATCTCCTGTGTGATCTTGCCTGGCGTGCCCACGGCAATGCCTTCGGCGATGGTGGATGTGCCCTGTGGATGGCTTGTTCCTTTGACGGCGTTCACCATGGCGGGGAACCGCATGGTCTGCACACCGATGATCTCGATGCCGGGCTTGAGTGCCTTGGCCGCCGTGGCCACGCCCGAGATCAGCCCGCCGCCGCCCACGGCGATCACCAGCGTGTCCAGGTCGGGTACGGCCTGCAGCATCTCCAGGCCCAGCGTGCCCTGGCCGGCGGCCACGCCCTCATCGTCATACGGGTGCACAAAGGTCAAGCCCTGCGCATCGGCCAGCGCGTAGGCGTGGGCGCGAGCTTCTTCCAGCGTGTCGCCATGCAGCACCACCTCGGCACCAAAACCGCGCGTGCGCTCCACTTTCACGCCGGGGGTAAAACGCGGCATCACGATCACGGCGCGCAGGCCCAGTCGCTGCGCGTGGTAGGCCACGCCCTGCGCATGGTTGCCCGCACTCATGGCCACCACGCCGCGTGCGCGCTCAGCGTCCGTCAGCAGCGTGAGCCGGTTGCAGGCGCCGCGTTCCTTGAACGAGGCGGTGAATTGCAGGTTCTCGAACTTGAGAAACACCTGCGCGCCCACGATTTGCGAAAGCGTTTTGGATTCAACGCAGGGAGTGTCCAGCACGTGGCCTTGTAGGCGGGTGGCGGCATCACGTATGTCTTGAAGGGTCAGCATGGGCCGATTGTGGCGCAGCGGCGTTCGCAGGGGGCCGACGATGTGTGATTTGGCATCAAATACGCCGCTAGCGCTTATCTGGAAAGCGCTAAAAGCTATCATTTTTGAAGTTGCTCGGAGCGGCTCACAAAACTCAGCTCAGCGCCCTGGCCAGGCCTTTCGTCGCAGGCAGCATCAGCGGTACGACAAGACGGAACAACGGCGCCAGGGGAGTTTGTGAATCGCTCCTATTTGATGCCCAGCCTGCGCGCCAGCTTGTGCAGGTTGCTCGCGTCCACCTCCAGCGCACGCGCGGCCTGGGCCCAGTTGCCCTGGTGAAGTGCCAGGGCCTGCGTGATGGCGAGCCGCTGGCAGG
>NZ_JAMXAX010000047.1 GCF_023913775.1 Acidovorax facilis | reverse complement strand
GCTGCCCTCCACAGCTTCGGACTCCCCGCCCTCCACCCCGATCACCCGCTTTCACCGCACCCGCCTCATGCAGATCTGGCGCTCGGCGGGCTGGCCGTGCAAGGATGGGCTGGAGATTGACCTGCTGGCAGCGGGCCTCATCCACCTGCACATTGCGCCCGATGGTTGTGAAACCCTGCGTCTCACCGACGAAGGCATCCGCACCCTGGCGCAGGCCCGCCAGCGCGGCGTGCGGGCGCTGAGCCTGCACGACCGGCTGGGGCAGAAGTTTGCGGCGCAGTTGCTGGCTTCGGGGCGCATCGTATGGACCGAACTGTCACTGCGCGCGGTGATCGACACCGTGCCGATGGGGGATGTGGTGCCGCCTGCGGCCACGGCCGATGCACCCGCCAACACCGCGCCCGCCATGGCACCGCTGTGGGCCGAAGATGACCACGCCCCGGCTGCCCGCGCCGCTGCCAATGTGTGGCGCATGGCCCGGCCCGATCTGTTCTCGGTGCGCAATACCTCGGTGCCCGCCTACCTGCAGCCCATGGTGCACGAGGTGAAGGCGAGCCGGGCCGACCTGCTGTCGGACCTGCGGCACGACGCCAAGCGGCAGGCCTATCAGTGGCTGTGCGAGGAGTGTTATTACGTCTTCCCGGCGGGCATAGCCGAGCCCGAAGAGATCCCCGAGCACTTCGGCATCTGGGTGCTACATGGCAGTGCGGAGGACGGGCGCTTTGAGCTGCTGCGCCCCGCGCGGCACAACCGCTGCACCCTGCCCTTCTCTGTGTGGATGGCGCTGTGCAAAGCCACGCCGCTGCGCAGCGATGACGACATGGCTCAGACCCATTTGGGCGAGCCTGCTCCTCCCGCCACCGACACCCCGACCACCCCGCCATGACCTACACCGTGGCGGTGCGCGAGCTGTGCGAGTTCACCGCCAAGCAGGGCGACCTGGACCTGCGCTTTACACCCGCGCCCACCGCGCTGGAGGGCATGGCGGGCCATGCGTTGGCTGCGTCACGCCGGGGCGCGGGCTACCGGGCCGAAGTGGCGCTAAGCGGCAGCTACCAAACCTTGTATGTGCGCGGCCGGGCTGACGGCTACGACCCCGCGCAGCAGCGTATCGACGAGGTCAAGACCTTCAAAGGGCGGCTGGACCGGCAACCCGCATCGCACCGCCACCTGCATTGGGCGCAGGCCAAGGTGTATGGCTGGCTGCTGTGCGAGCAGGAGCAACTGGCGCACATCGACGTGGCGCTGGTGTACCTGGACTTGGGCACGCAGCAAGAGACGGTGTTTACCGAGCGCTGCAGCGCCGACGACCTGCGCCAGCACTTCGAGGCCCAGTGCCAGCGCTTCATCGACTGGGCCGAACAACAGGTGGCCCACCGCGCGGCACGCGATGCGGCGCTGAATGCGCTGGGCTTTCCGTTTGGCGGCTTTCGCACCGGCCAGCGCCCGCTGGCCGAGGCCGTGTACAAGGCTGCGATGGCGGGCCGCTGCCTGCTGGCCCAGGCGCCCACTGGCATTGGCAAGACCATGGGCACGCTGTTCCCGCTGCTCAAGGCCGCGCCCGCGCAGCGCATCGACAAGGTGTTCTTTCTGGCTGCCAAAACCTCGGGGCGGCAGACGGCGCTGGATGCGCTGGGGCGCCTGTCGCACAGCGCACCGGTACTGCCCCTGCGCGTGCTGGAGCTGGTGGCGCGCGACAAGGCGTGTGAACACCCCGACAAGGCCTGCCACGGCGAATCCTGCCCGCTGGCACGGGGCTTTTACGACCGGCTGCCCGCCGCTCGGGCCGCAGCCGTGGCCACCACCATCGAAAGCAAACCCGCGCCCGCCTTGCTGCAGGCCCGCGTGCGCGACGTGGCCCTGCAGCACGAGGTCTGCCCCTACTACCTGAGCCAGGAGCTGGCCCGCTGGGCGGATGTGGTGGTGGGCGACTACAACTATTACTTTGACCTGGGCGGGCTGCTGCACGGCCTGGCCCAGGCCAACCAATGGCGCACGGCGCTGCTGGTGGACGAGGCCCACAACCTGGTGGAGCGCGGCCGCAAGATGTTTACCGCCGAGCTGAACCCCGCCGCCCTGGCCCAGGCCCGCAGCAGCCCCACCACTGCGCAGCACGCGCCGGTGAAGAAGGCGCTGGACAAGGTGCGCCGCGCCTGGGTGGCGCTGGACAAGGCGTACCCGGCCCCGTACACGGTGCTCGAAACCTTCCCCGACAAGCTGCTGGCCGCGCTGCAGCAGTGCACCACCACGCTCACCGAGCATTTCACCGACCACCCCACTGAACCCGACAGCGCGCTGCAGACCTTCTATTTCGACGCCCTGCACTTGCAGCGCATGGCCGACCTGCTGGACGCGCATTCGATGGTGGACATCACCCAGGCTTCTTCCGCCCACCACCAGCGGTCCCCAAAACCCGGCGACTCCGTGGTCTGCATCCGCAACGTGGTGCCCGCGCCATTTCTGCAGCCGCGCCTCGCTGCGGCACACACCAGCACCTTGTTTTCGGCCACGCTGCAGCCCGCGCGCTACTACGCCGACCTGCTGGGCCTGCCTGAGGACCATGTGTGGGTGGATGTGGAATCGCCCTTTGCCGCGCACCAGCTGCAGGTGCAGGTGGCGCGCCACATCTCCACGCGCTACCCGCACCGCGCTGCGTCGCTGGCACCGATTACGGCGCTGATGGCACAGCAGTTTCGCGAGCGGCCCGGCAACTACCTGGCGTTTTTCAGCAGCTATGACTACCTGCAGCAAGCCGCCGCGCTGTTTGCGCAGCAGCACCCCGATGTGCCGCACTGGTGCCAGTCGCGCCGCATGCTGGAGGGCGAGCAACGCGAGTTTCTGGCCCGCTTCACCACCACCAGCCAAGGGATTGCTTTTGCCGTGCTGGGTGGCGCATTTGCCGAGGGCATCGACCTGCCGGGCCAGCGGCTCATTGGCGCCTTTGTCGCCACGCTGGGCCTGCCGCAGGTCAATCCCGTCAACGAGCAGATCCGCGAACGCATGCAAACACTGTTTGGCGCGGGCTATGACTACACCTACCTCTACCCCGGCCTGCAAAAGGTGGTGCAGGCCGCAGGCCGCGTGATCCGCACGCCCAGCGACGAGGGCGTGGTGCACCTGATGGACGAGCGCTTTGCCCAGGCCCAGGTGCGCAACCTGCTGCCCGCCTGGTGGCAAACGCGCTAAGGTATGAGGCACGGCCACCTTCCCCCCGCCAACCGCCCATGCTGACCGACGACGAGCGCACCGCTTTCCTGCAATCCATCGCCCGCGTGCGGCAGCGGGCGGCGCAGGCGCTGCGGCAGGCCCAGGGCGCAGATGGCCCGGATGGCGCCGTGGCCTTCATCGCGCAGCTGCACCGGGGGCTGGACACCGTGGCCGAGCAGGCCCGCGCCACCGGCCCCCAGCCCGCCTGCCAGGCCGGTTGCGCCCACTGCTGCCACCTGCGGGTCGAAGCGACCGAGCCCGAGGTCTTCCACATCGCCCAGTACCTGCGTGCCCAGCCCGCAGAGGCATTGGCCGATGCCCTCAGCGCTCTGCAGCGGCATGTGGCCACCGCCGCGCTCAACCCCACCAACCCTGCACGCCAGGCGTGCAGCTTTCTGGTGGATGACCGCTGCAGCATCTACAGCCATCGCCCCGCCGCCTGCCGCAAGGCGCACTCGTTGTCAGCCCAACACTGCGCAGAACAATCCCCCACCATCCCCCAAAACCTGCGCCTGCTGGTCGATGCCGAGGCCCTGATGGCAGGCACCGCCCTGGCCTACCGCGACCAGCCCCTGCCCGCCAGCGCCCACGAGCTGAACGCCGCCGTGCTGGCCGCCCTGAAAGCCCCCACCGCCCAGGCGCGCTGGTACCAGGGCGATGCAGCCGCCTTGATGCCGAAGGACGCGCAGAATTGATTGGCGAATTGACTACCATCAAGCCCCACCTTGCGCAGCGGCACACAATGCCCCACCGTCGATAGAGGAGGCTGGGAGCTTTCCCCCTTCACATCGCGTGCCCTCCACACCACCGCCTCCTCGCCTTGATGAACATGCCATCGCCCCTGCGCTCTGCACTCCTCCTAATGGCCGCTACGCTGACCCTGACCCTGCCCCTGCTGGGGTGCAAAAAGCCCGAAGTCAGCGGACCCGCGCAGACAGGTTTTGACGCGCTGGCAGCAGCGTGCACCCAGGCCCTTGCTGCGCGCGAGCCCCATGTGCGCCCCGGGGGCGTCGGCGAATGGATCAAGACCGGATACAGCCCCGCCCTGGTACAGCCCGAGGTCACCCGCACCGAATCTGCCGTGACTCCTTACGTGGGCAAGATCGTCATCAAAGACAACGAGGCGCAGGCCGCCGCCACCACCGAAGCCGCCGCCCAGGCCATCACCCTGACCCCGGCGCACCTGCTCTCCAACCGCACCCACACCTTCATTTACAGTTTTGATGGCAAACAATGGCGCTGGCAGAACGGCCAGCGGCTGACCAAGATACCGGGGCAAAACGACCGGCTGGAGGCCCTGACGCTGGCGGATGTGAATGCGGCGGGGCCGAAGGGGTTTGCGGGGTGTTTGCCGCGTTGAGCCGCTAAAACGCTCTCTTTTTGATAGCTTTTTCCGCTTGATTGCCTAGCGCTGCAGGCCTTTTTTTGATGAAATTTTGCATCGACACACACCAGAGCCGCCGCCAGCAATCTGGCGTCACACACAAGCCCTGGTGGGTAGTCGCGCGGCCCAGAAAGCTGTCAGATCATTCAAGATCTGCGTCCATGCGGGTAATCAAACCCTTGGCATCCACGGTGATATCGAGCGTGCCAATCTCTTGGCCGAAATCCCCCGTGAAATCGACCCTCACCACCGCCCGCCGGCGACCAAGCCGCTTCATCGAAAGGAACCGGGTCACCGTGTGATAGCCAACGAAATACTGTTCGATGTAACGGCGTATTCCGGGATGGCCATCAAAGCGGTGGCCGGTGGATGGGTCGTCGATCACTGCATCGTGCACGAACAGGCTTAACGCGCGCTCCACATCAAAAGCGTTGGTGGCCGTGATCAAGACATCGGCCACCTGGCGAAGGTGTTCATGGGTTGGGCCCATCGCACCACGGCCCCTGTTTTCCATGCTGTCCATACCGGCTGACGAACTGGCGCTTTCAGCACGAAGTTTGCTCATGCCAGCACGCTCACCACCACCTTGCCACGGGCGCAGCCATCGGCTAGCAGGGCATGTGCCTTGTCTGCCGTGTCGAGCGTGAATGTGGTGGGATCGAGCAAGGGCTTCAACTGTCCGGCTTCCGCAAGCGCGGTGGCCTGTTCCATGATCTCGCCATGGTGCTCGCGGAACTGCCCCGTGAGGATGGGCAGCAGCGTGAACACCCCCGAGAAGGTGGCACCCCGGAACGACAGGGGCGCCAGCTTGTGGGTGCCCCAGCCTAAAGAGGTCACCACATGGCCGGAGTAACGGCGAACGGCCAGGAAGGACGCGTCCAGCACGGGGCCCCCGACCGTGTCGTACACGATGTCGAAGCCCTTGCCCTCCGTAAACGCGTTGACATACGCCTCTACCGAGGTCGTTTCGTAGTCAATCGGCGTGGCGCCGATGGACCGAATGTAAGCGGCCTGCGCCGCCGTACCCGTGGCAAACACATCGGCACCACGCGCGCGGGCCAGCTGCACCGCCACATGGCCCACACCCCCGGCGCCGCCGTGCACCAGCACCTTGTGTCCACTGCCCACCTTGGCGCGGTCCACCAAGCCCTCCCAGGCGGTGATGAAAACCAGCGGCAGGGCTGCTGCCTCGCGCATCGTCACATTGGCGGGCTTGCATGCAATCAGTCTGGCATCGACGGCGGCATACTGCGCCAAGCTACCTTGCAAACCGCCAATGCCGCCCGTGAAGCCGTACACCTCGTCACCCACTTGGAAGCGTGAAACGCCATGCCCGACCTCCTCGACCACTCCGGCAAGGTCCATGCCCAAAATGGCAGGGAGCGGTTGCTGGGCATGCTCAGCCGCGCCCGCACGGATCTTGGTGTCCAGCGGGTTCACGCCGCTGGCATGGATACGCACCAGCACTTGGCCCGCATCGGGCTGCGGCCGGGGCAACCAGGTGGGGGTCAGTGCACCATGATGGGATGCGAGTACCAGCGCCTGCATGGTGGGGGTGGAGGTGGGAGAGGTTGACATGGTGTTTACCTTCTTTGCAATGAACAGTGCCACCAGTGTCTGCCGTTCGCTTTTGAATGAAAATCCACAAGATTGAAACTCGTTCATTCACTTTTGCATGATGCAGCCGATGAATTGGGATGACGTGCAGGTGTTCTTGGCCATTGCCCGGCAGGGCACGCTGGGTGCGGCAGGCCGCGCGCTCAAACAAAGCCAGCCCACCATGGGCCGGAGGTTGAAGGCGTTGGAGCTTTCTCTGGGCCACACCCTGTTCCAGCGAACCTCCGAGGGCTTCGTGTTGACCGACGAGGGGGCCGCCGTGCTGAGCCATGCCGAGGGTATGGAGGCGCAGGCACTGTCGTTCTCCAGGCAACTGGATGGCGCAGATCAACAGCTGGAAGGCAGCCTGCGGTTATCGACCTCCGACTGGTTTGGTCTGCACGTGCTGGCGCCCCTTTGCGCAGCGTTTACCAACCACCACCCTCGGGTCACCATCGAACTCCTGACCGATGCGCGCCTGTTCAGCCTGGCACGCCGCGAGGCAGACCTGGTGGCACGGATTGTTCCTTTTGACGAACCCGACGTCATACAGCGGCGGCTGATGCATGTGCCCTACGCGCTGTACACCCAGAGCGGCGCAGATGTACACCAAGACGGGACCGACGTTCGCCTCATCACGATGGACCTGGGCTTCAGCGAAATGCCGGACGCAGCTTGGCTGCGCGAGGCCTTTCCCTCTGCGCGCATCACGTTTCGCAGCAACAACCGGCACGTGCAGGCGGTGGCCTGTGCATCGGGCGCGGGCCTGGCCGTGTTGCCGTGCCCGTTGGGTGATTCACACCCCGGCTTGCAAAGGCTGGAAGGCGCCAAGGCTCCGCCAGGGCGCGACGTTTGGCTGGGTTATCACCGGGATTTGCGCAGGCTGCCACGGCTGCGTGCTCTGGTGGATTTGTTCATGGAGCGGCTCAACCCCAGCCGCCCCGATGAGACGGAAAACCGTTGATGCAGAAGCGCCACGCCAAAATACCCGGAATGTGACGCAGCCCGTGCAAGGGCTGCGCTGCCTCGTTCAGCGCACCAGTGCCGCTTTGGCCGCGCCAGGGCCACCGTTATGGCGCTTTGCCAGCGCAATCAGGATGTGGATACCGACCGCCAGTGCCACCAGCAGCACGGCACCCAGGCCCCACAGCACCCAGGCCAGGAAGGTGACGCCCCCTGCAAGAGCAGGCACGGCCTCCAGCAGAGCTTGCACCATGGGGCCCACAGATGATACGAAGGCCTCCCACTGGCCCATCAACTCTGGGGGCATCCAGGCCTTGAGCCAGCCTGGCACCAGGATGGTGTTTGCCACCGCGCTGCCGCCAGTCAATGCGCCCGCGCTGGACACCGCCCAGACCGTGACCGCATGCATTCCCCAGCATGCCAGAGACCACAGGGCCAGCAGCGCCAATGAAAGAAACCAGTTGAGTGCGTAGAACATGTGAAAGCTTCCTTTATTTTCAAATTGGCAAGCGGCGAGTATGGGCAAACCTGCGCGGCATAGACACCAGCCCCAGCCGCACCTAGCATTCGGTTTTCTCGAACCTGAGCCCGCCCATGCTGAACTACCGCCACCTGTACTACTTCTGGATGGTTGCCAAGGAAGGTGGCTTTGCCCGTGCGGCAGACCGGCTGAACATGGCTGTGCAAACCATCAGCGCACAGGTGCGCGATCTGGAAAAAGCGCTGGGCCACCAGCTTCTCAAGCCTTCGGGGCGCGGTGTGGCGCTGACCGAAGCCGGGCAAGCCGCATTCACACGGGCTGAAGAGATTTTTCAACTGGGCCAGCACATCGAAGAAGAGGTGCGCGAAGCCGCAACCGCCCGTGTGGCGCGGTTGTCGGTGGGTCTGTCTGACGGCATCTCCAAACTGGCGGCACATGCACTGCTGGAGCCCGTTCTGGCCACGCCCCATTTACGGCTGGTGTGCCACGAGGGCGAGTCCGACGAGTTGCTATCCGAGCTGGCACTGCACCAGCTGGACGTGGTTTTGGCCGGGCAAGCCGCGCCGCGCAACCCCCACCAGCGCCTGACAAGTCAACGCATTGCCCGCTCGGCCCTGCAGTGGTATGGCCCGGCGTCGCTGGTAAAAAAGCAGGTGCGTGACCGGTTTCCCCAGTCGTTGCAAGACTTTCCCGTGCTGCTGCCTACGCACCATGCACCACTACGGGCCACTCTGGATGCCTGGTTTCGGGACGTCGGAGTGCAACCACGTGTAGTGGGCGAGTTTGAAGACAGCGCCTTGTTGGCCGTGTTTGCGGCCCGAGGGCTGGGGGTATTTCCGGTCAGCCGTCTGGGTGCGCAAGATGTGGGGCTGGTGCGTGGGCTGCGCCTGCTGGGTGAATGCCCCCAGCTTTTTGAGGAGGTTCACGCTATCTGGTCGCGCCGGGGGCAGCACCACCCGCTGGTGCGGCAGTTGGTGGATGCTTCCGCAGGGCTGGGTACAGCCTAGCGGGCTTCCCACACAACCACCATCCCCCTTGTTTATGGTTGCACTTGCAGTTACAGCTGCATCAGGCAGCCTGCGCCAGCTCGTAGTGGCCGATCCCGGAGGGCATGACGCCCATTTGCCAATACTGGCCTGCTGCATTCATCAGCCACCACTCACTCGGCGCCAGGTGACTGTCTGCCATGGCTGCGGTGTACGCGAACTCCAGGGTCTTGCGCCGCAGCTCAGGGTCTGTCACTTCAGCGAACAGCAAGATCAGCGTGGGACCATCAATGCTGGCGGTCAAAACCCGCTGTTCATGCATGCCCATCCACAGGTCTTCGCACAGGCCATGCAGCACCTTGCCAAAGCCGCCTTGCGGCAGACTCAGTTCCTGCTCCATATAAAGGCCATGCAAGGCATCCAGCTCGGACCGGCTCACATGGCCATCCGATATCAACAGCAAGGCGACGATTCGGGCCACAGCTTCGGGGCTATTGCGGGGATAGCTACGCATCTCTGATCTCCTTGAAATGGGGTAAGTGCAATGACAAAGGTGACAAGCAAGCAATGGTTGACCCAGCGCGCCCTAGCGGCGATAGCGTGAACGCGGCTGCCAGCCGTCGCGGTACTGGGCTTGCACCCGCAGCGGCACCTTGACCGGAACGCGCCGCAGCACAGGTGCCCGAGCCACGGCGACACGGGAGAGCCAGCGCACAAGGCGATGACGCAGGGAGGCAATAAGTGAAGAGATTCCAGACCAGGGTTTCACGGACGGCTCCTTTGAGGCGGAAAGTTGCGAACAGGAAGAAGCCTTGAATGTGTGGCCACCGCCCGCTTACAAGAAGCAGGTTTTCTCTGATGTAGACATCCAAAAAGTCGAAGTGACTCATCCGCAGCGAAATCGCCGCCAATGCACAGTATTTTCAGAAATGCAACGGAGAAATTTCCTGCTGGTTTACCGCCAAGCTGCGGGCTACGGTGTCACCCTCAACTCAGGAGATCGCAAATGCAGATTCTTTTCAGAACACGCCACCCCGAAGCCGCGCTTATGCGCGATGCCGTGGAGCGTCGCGTGCGTTTCGCCTTTCGCCGGCTGAACGCCCTGGTGCCGCGTGCAGAGATCAAGCTGGAGGACATCAACGGCCCCCGGGGCGGCCCTGACAAGCGCTGCCAGATAGCCCTGCGCACTGATGGTGCAGGCGCTGTGGTCGTGTCTACTGTGGCCAAGGACTGGCGCTGCGCGCTGGACGAAGCTCTGGCAAGCGCCGCCCGCCACCTTCTGCGTACCTGGCGCCGCAGCACAGCGCAGCGCAAACAGCTCCGCCGCGACGGGAGGGCAAGCTCTGAATCCCACGGCACCGGCGAATACCCTGCATAGGGACCCAAGCGCAGCCGCTCAACCCGCCAACCGCTGCACAGAGTCCGTTCCCCTAGCAAGCGATGGCAAGGTCACTCGCATCAACTGTCATGTTGGGTGACATGCCCCATAGCCCGGGCGACGTACTCCTCCTTCTCGCCCACCGGGGCAAAGTAGTGGATGACTTCGCGGGCAGCCTCGGGCCCTTCCAGCCGCGCAATCAGCCAGGCAGCCAGGTACTGCGCCGACAGGCAACCGCCCGCCGTGGCCACATTGCCCCGAGCCACAAAGGGCTGGTTCAGCACAGTGATGCCAGCCTCCTGGACCCAGGGTTTCGTGGTCAGGTCGGTGCAGGCCGGCACGCCGTCGAGCAGCCCCAACTTGGCCAGGATCAAAGCCCCCGAACACTGGGCGCCCAGCAACTGGCGCGCCGGATCGAAGGCGAGCTCCGCCATCAGGGCGGCGTCCTGCACCACCTCGCGGGTCTTCATGCCGCTGCCCACCAGCACGGCATCGGCCGACCGCGCATAGGGCAGCAGCGACTGGGCCTGCACCGTCACGCCATTCATGGAGCGCACCTGGTCTGTGGGGCAACACAGCGACACCTCCCACCCCGGTTTCTTCACCCGGTTGAGCAGGCCCAGGGCAATCAGGGAGTCGAGTTCGTTGAAACCGTCGAAGGTCAGGATGGCGATGCGCATGGCGGTGGAATCCTGTTCAGTAGAGGAAAGGAGAGTGAATGAAGCAAGAAATGGCCAAGCGCATCCTATCGACGACATTCAATACAATCAAAAAATTGTCATAGATACGTTTCAACGCAGAGGCACAACGCCATGGGCCAGGTTCGGTACAAACAAGTGGTGGACGCACTGGCGTCGGACATCCGCGCGGGTCAGCTGCGGCCGGGCACACGCCTGCCCACCCACCGCGCGCTGGCCCAGCGGCATGGCCTGGCGCTGGCCACGGCCAGCCGCGTGTATGCCGAGCTGGAGGCCATCGGCCTGGTGGTGGGGGAAACCGGGCGCGGCACCTTTGTGCGTGACCCCGCCCCCCCGCGCGGTGCCGACGCCGACCTCACCACGCCCGCGCCCAGCGCCACAGACCTCTCGTTCAACAACCCCAGCGTGCCGGGCCAGGCAGACCTGCTGCGGGATGCCCTGCGCAAGCTGGCCGCCTCCGGCGACCTGGAATCGCTGCTGCACTACCACCCCTACGGCGGCCGGCCGCACGAACGCGCCATCGTGGCCGGGCACCTGAAGACGCGCCAGCTGCAAGTGGCGGGCGAGCAGGTGCTCATCGTCAACGGCGCGCAGCACGGCATGGCCGTGACGGCCATGGGCCTGCTCAACCCCGGCGACGTGGTGGCGGTAGACGCTCTCACCTACCCCGGCTTTCGGGTTTTGGCCGAACGCCTGCGGCTGGACCTGGCCCCGGTGCCCGTGGGCCCCGCTGGCACCGACCTGGACGCCCTGCAGCGCCTGTGCGACACCCGGCCCGTGCGTGCCATCTACACCATGCCCACCCTGCACAACCCGCTGGGCTGCGTGATGGGCGCACGCGCCCGCAAGCGCCTGGTGGGCATTGCGCGTGCACACGACCTGCTGGTGATCGAAGACGCACCCTATGCCTACCTCGCGCCCGAGGCGCCGCCCCCCATCGCGGCGCTGGCACCCGAGCGCACGGTGTACCTCTCCAGCCTGTCCAAGAACGTGGCCACGGGCTTGCGGTTTGGCTTTGTGGCCACATCGCGCGAGCTGATCGGCCCCATCGAGCGCGCCGTGCGTGCCACCGCCTGGAACACGGCCGGGGTCATCACCGCCATCGCCTGCGGCTGGATCGAAGACGGCACCGTGGCCCGGCTGGAGGCCGACAAGCGCGCAGACACTGCGCAGCGCCAGGCCATTGCCACCCGGGCGCTGGCGGGGCTGAGATTGGTGCGGCACCCGCACTCGTACTTCGTCTGGCTGCCGCTGGGCGACGACCAGCGGGCCGACCGCATTGCCGCCACCCTGGCAGAACGCGGGGTGTCGGTGTCGACCGCCGAAGGGTTTGCCACCACCACCCATGTGCCCCACGCGCTGCGCATCGCGCTGGGGTCGGTGGCGCTTGAAGACCTGGCCCGGGCGCTGGCCGTGGTCAAGGATGTGGTGGTGCAGGACTGTTCGTGAACAGGCGCAGGGAGTCCGGTAGCGCGGCCGGGTTGGGATAACTCGGCAAACGCGGCGAACCCGCCTTGACGCGGCGCACCGGCAGATCGGTGGCCAGGCGCTTTACCGCCGAGCCACGTGACGCCGGTTGAAAGTCGTTCGGCACCACCAGCACATCCGCGAGCGCATCGCGCACGACGCGTTGCGCCACGCTATCGAACAGCAGGTCCGAGAGCCTGGACGCCGGGTGCTTGCCCACCACGATGAGGTCCGCTGCCGTGTTCTGCTGTTGCACCACTACCTGCCGGGCTGGATCGCCCCGGCCGATGGAAGACGAGAGCCGGTTGCGCCGTGCGTCGTACGAATCGGTCAGTGTGAACATACGGTCTTGCGCATGGCGGCGGCATTCCTCCCGGTAGATCTGAATGGCGCGTTCAGACACTTCGGCATACCGCAGCTTGCCCTCGTTGGCGGTGCTGATCGCATGAAACAGCTCAACCCGCGCGGTGGGATGCAGCGCAAAAGCCAGCTCGACCAGGCGGTGCGACACCCGCGAGAAGTCCACCGCCACCATCAAAGTTTGGTAAGGCTGGTCGGCAGGATTGCGCACCACGATCACAGGGCGCTGGCAGGCACGCAGCATCTGGATGGCGGGATGCGCGCTGAACCAGGCGCGCAGGCCACGCAACGGCGCCGTGCCCCACACCACCAGGTCGGCGACCGCCGCCTCGCGCGCCACATCCGCAGCGGTGAAGTCGATGCGCGTTGCCGCGTGAACATGGATGTTGTGGCGCTGCCTGAGTTGCAGCGCGTGGTGCGACAGGCGCACGCCCGCGTCCGGCGGGGGTGCCTCAGCGGGTGGGGCCAGATAGACGAGCCTCAGAGTTGCACGGTGCTCAGCGCACAGCAGCGCAGCGCGCGCGATGGCATGGCCTCCCTGCAGAGAGAAATCAGTGATGGCGAGGATGGAGCGAGGGGTCATGGTTGAACGTCCTTCTGTTTTGCACAGCGCGCACCTATCCCGAAGCGCCAATGCGAGATGGCGCCGGGCTGGCGGCGGTGATGCGGGTGAGCGCGGCCCCTGGCGGGCCGCAGACGGGTTGCTTCGGGGCTAACGACTACGTGACGTAGTCGCCCGTGGCCTCAGGCTGGAACTGAATGCCTTCGACAACGGCCGCGCACTCTTCGCCATGCGGCGTGTGCCACTTGGCAACATCCCCCACCTTCAGGCCCAGCAGGCTGATGCCCACGGGCGACAGCACCGAAATGAAACCCGCAGCCGGTTCTGCGTCTTGCGGGTAGCAGATGGTGAGCACCTGGCGCCGGTGGGTGTGCACGTCCACCAGTTCCACGCGGGAATACATGGTGACCACGTTGGCCGACACGGCGCGCGAGTTGGTGATGTCTGCGTTGGCAAGCAGATCTTCAAGAACAGCGGGGAGCTGGTGGCCCACCAGCTTGCTCAGGCGCGAATAGTCCAGGTCGGTGAGCGTGCGCTCGCCGTGAACGACAACAACAGCTTCATGCATGAAAGCACTCCATCAAATGCGGCTGTCGCCCCGTGAGAACAAGACGGCCGCTACCGCGCTAGGTGGTGCCCGGCGGTGGATGGTTGCGCTGAAAAAAGTGATGTGAGAGGGGGTGCCGCCGGGCTTAGGAATGTGCTGGCGTCAGCTGACGACGCGCATTCTTCTTTGCCGCCGCTCGCGCGACAGCCGCTGCGTGGAGCAGCGCAGCCAAGGCGGCAAAAGTGCAAAGAAGGAGAGTCGTCATGCGGCTGAGTCTAAGCCGCGTAGGCGGTTTTGGGCTGAATGGCCCCAGGGTTCTTGCCAGATAGCAGGCGCAGAATACTCATTTTTTGATAGCTGCTAGCGATTACCTATCAAGCGCTGGGGCTCTATTCGAACCATATCTCCAACGGGTGTGTCGTGTCACGGAGGGCATCGTGCTGCGACAGTACCTCGCCGCGCAGCTGATGGTTGCCTGTGTTGCCTATGTCGACAGCAGGCCTCGCGGACCACGGTCGCAGCCTCCCGGCCAGGAGGATCTCAACACGGTGTGCTAGGTCCTTTCCAGAGCCAAAAAACCTGGTTATTGCGTATTGCCGTGGTAGATGCTCGGGCAATACCGCTCCATCAGAGATTGCGGCTTCAGCGGAGGTGTGAAGCCGAATTGCGCATACAGACCATGTGCGTGACCCGTCGCCAGACTGAAGCGCCGAAGATCTTGCAAGTGCAGGTCCGCCAAGACGGGACCCAGGATGGCCTTGCTGTATCCGTTACCTCTGTGGCCAGGCAAGACGAAAGCATCCAAAAGGTTTGCGAAGGTGGCTAAATCAGAGACAACTCGCGCAAAAGCCACTTGCCTATCGCCAACGAACCCGCCGAAGCAAAGGGAATTGTCAATCGCCCGCTGAACAAGAGGGCGAGGAATCCCTCAGGCCCAACTGGAGTGCTTACTGAGGAACTCGTGAATCAGCGAGACATCGAGTTCTGACTTGTTCGTAGTGATACGCAGCATCATGTATTTGCTCAAGCGAATAGCGTCTACCAAATGTAAGCGCGTCTCAGGAAAACTCTCGTTTTTATAGCTTCCAGCGCTTACCCACCAAGCGCTGGAGCCGAATTTAATTCAAATTTTCTGTCCCAAAGCTGTCTCACAGCTTGGCAATCGACACCTCCGTGGACTTGACCAGCGCGACCACGTCGGAGCCGACGATGAGGCCCAGGTCGTCCACCGAGCGGGTGGTGATGACCGAGGTGACAACACCCCATGGCGTCTCGACATCGACCTCGGAGACGACGTCGCCGCGAATGATTTCGCGGACCTTGCCCTTGAACTGGTTGCGTACGTTGATAGCTTGGATGGACATGGGGTTCTCCTTGAATAGTCCGTTGAAAAAGAGGTCAGAGAAAGAAAAACAAGCAAACGAAAAGAGAGAGAGAGAGAGAGAGAGAAATCAGACCGCCCAGCGCAAGCCATGCGCAGGCACGCCGGGCCAGGAAACCTCGTGCGCAGGCTCCCCATCGGGCTTTCGCAGCACACGGTCGAGGATGCGTTTTTCGATGGCGGCAAACGCGGCGTCGCCATGTGAACGCGGACGCGGCAGGTCGATGCGCTGGTCCAGCGCGATCTGGCCGTCCTCGATCAGGATCACGCGGTCGGCCAGGGCCACGGCCTCTTGCACGTCGTGGGTGACCAGCAGCGCGGTGAAGCCGCTGCTGCGCCACAGGCCTTCGATGAGGCGGTGCATCTCTATGCGGGTGAGCGCATCCAGCGCGCCCAATGGTTCATCGAGCAGCAGAAGGCGCGGGTTGTGCACCAGGGCACGCGCCAGGGCCACGCGTTGGCGCTGACCGCCGGACAGGCGCGCGGGCCACTCGGTCAACCGATCGCCCAGGCCCACGCGGGCCAGCACGTCGGCGGCTGCGCCACGCTGCGCGGGCGGCAGGCCCAAGGCCACGTTGTCCTGCACGCGCTTCCAGGGCAAGAGGCGCGAGTCCTGAAACATGATGCGGGTGTCGCCGCTCAGGCCTGCAACGTCCTGGCCATCGAGGCGGATCGCGCCGCCGGAGACAGGTTCAAGCCCCGCCACCAGGCGCAGCAGCGTGCTCTTGCCGCAGCCGCTGCGGCCCACAATGGCGACGAACTGGCCGGGTTCGATGACCAGCTCGGTCTTCTTGAGCACGTCGCGCGTGCCGTAGCGTTTGTCCACGCCGCACACTTCCAGGCGCACGCCTTGGGGTTGCAAAGATAAATTAGTGGTCAAAATGGCCTCCTGCGCTTATCTATCCAGCGCTAGTAGCTATAAAAATGAGAGTAATTGGGCGCGGTGGCTGCACTGGGCGCGACCCAATGCGAGGGACGCCGCGCAAGGGCCGCCCCGCCGCGCTAGCGTCGTCCCCCTTCCCGAATCGCGTAGCGATTTGAGAGAAGGGGGAAGCCGCGTAGCGGCTCAGGGGGATACTCATGCCTGATACCCGGGATGCCACCTCAGCCAGTAGCGCTCCAACCCCTTGGCGAAGATGTCGGCCAGCTTGCCCAGCAGCGCATACAGCAGGATGCCCACGAGCACGATGTCGGTCTGCAGGAACTCGCGTGCATTCATCGTGAGGTAGCCGATGCCCGCCTGCGCCGAGATGGTCTCGGCCACGATCAGGATCACCCACATCAAACCGAGCGAGAAGCGCAGCCCCACCAGGATGCTGGAGAGCGCCCCGGGCAGGATGATCTGCTTGTAGAGCTGCCAGCAGCCAAGGCCATAGGTGCGGCCCATCTCGATCAGCCCCGGGTCCACGTTGCGGATGCCGTGAAAGGTGTTGAGGTAGATGGGGAAGAACACCGACACGCTGATGAGGAACAGCTTGGCCGATTCGTCGATGCCGAACCACAGGATCACCAGCGGGATGAGCGCCAACGCAGGGATGTTGCGCACCATCTGGATGGTGGAGTCGAGCAGCGTTTCGAACAGCTTGACCGAGCCGGTGAGCAGGCCCAGCGCCAGTCCCAGGCCGCCGCCAACGGCTAGCCCGGCCAGCGCGCGGCCCGCGCTGACCTGGACGTGGGTCCACAGTTCGCCCGAAGCGGCCAGCGTCCACGCGGCCTTGACGACCTCGAGCGGTGCAGGCAACACGCGGGTAGACAACCAGCCCTGTGACGATGCGATCTGCCACAGCGCGATGAGGCCGATGGGCACGGCCCAGGGCAACAGGCGCTGTGCGACGCTGGCGAGAAAGCGGGCCACGGGTGCGGGCAAAAACGGCCCTTCGATGGGCAGGTCCACGGCGTCGGCCACCGGGGATACCTGCAGTTCTCTTGCGGTGTGTGTCATGGAGAGTTCCGGTTCCGGGACAAGTCAGCTTTGCGACGCGCGCGGCACAAAGTCGTTGGCCACGGTTTCGCCAAACGGGCCCAGTGGGTTGCCAAACAAGGGGTTGCCGCTGGCCAGTTGGTTGCGCAGCGGCAGGGGCAGCAGCGGGAACACCAGCTCGGCAAAGCGGTAGGCCTCGTCCAGGTGCGGATAGCCCGACAGCACAAAAGTGTCCAGCCCCAGCGCTGCGTATTCCTCAATGCGCGCAGCCACGGTCTGCGGGTCGCCCACCAGGGCGGTGCCTGCACCGCCACGCACCAAGCCCACGCCCGCCCACAGGTTGGGGCTGATCTCCAGGTCCTTGCGACTGCGCTTGGCGCCGCCCGCATGGAGGGACGCCATGCGGCGCTGGCCTTCGGAGTCCATGCGTGCAAACACGGCCTGGGCGCGCACCACGGTGTCGTCGGTCACATGGCTGATGAGTTCTTCGGCAGCGGCCCAGGCCTGTTCCTCGGTCTCGCGCACGATGACGTGCAGGCGGATGCCGAAGTTGACGGTGCGGCCGTGTTTGGCGGCACGGGCGCGCACGTCGGCCACCTTCTTCGCCACTTCGGCCGGTGGCTCGCCCCATGTCAGATAGGTTTCCACCTGCTCGGCCGCCAGATCGTGCGCGGCGGGCGACGAGCCGCCAAAGTACACCGGCGGGTGGGGCTGCTGCACCGGGGGGAAAAGCAGCTTGGCGCCCTTCACCGACAGGTGCTTGCCTTCAAAGTCCAGACTCTCGCCCCGGTGGCTGCGCGTGAGGATCTCGCGCCAGATGCGGATGAACTCGGCCGACTGTTCGTAGCGCGTAGCGTGGTCCAGGAACACGCCGTCGCCCTCCAGCTCGGCCTGGTCGCCGCCGGTGACCAGGTTGATGAGCAAGCGCCCGCCCGAGAGCCGGTCGAACGTGGCCGCCATGCGCGCAGCCAGCGCGGGCTGGTGCAGGCCGGGGCGCACGGCCACCAAAAACTTGAGGTTGCGCGTGACAGGCAGCAGGCTCGCAGCCACCACCCACGGGTCTTCGCACGAGCGGCCGGTGGGGATGAGAACGCCTTCGTAGCCCAGGCTGTCGGCCGCCACTGCGACCTGCTTCAAGTAGTCGTGGTTGAGCTGGCGTGCGCCTTTGGCGGTGCCCAGGTAGCGGCTGTCGCCGTGGGTGGGAATGAACCAGAAAATTTTCATGAGTGCCTCGGAGAGTTGGGGGGTGTTTTGATGCGGTTGTGGTTGTGGCTCAGTGCCGGACCGACGCAGCGGCCAGTTACGCGGCGGCGGGCCGCCACACGATGTCGGCCACGTTCACAGGCTTGGGAATCAGGCCGAGCTTGAAAAACGCATCGGCCACACGCTGCTGGTCGGCCACGGTGGCGGGAGAGAGCAGCCCCACTGGCGACGAGGGGCGGCGCTGGATGAACAGGCTCACGACACCCGCGTCCAGGCCGCTGAAGTCGGCAATGAGCTTGATCGCATCTTTGCGCGCCTCTTGCGCCAGGCGGTCGGCGCGGCTGAGTTCTTCAAACAGCACGCGCAGCACCTGGGGGTGGGCTTGCACAAACGGGCGGGCCGCCAGGTAGAAGGAGTTGTTGCTGCTGGCCAGGTCGCGCCCCGTGGCCAGCACGCGGGGCTGGATGGCCAGCTCGGTGGCGGCGTAGAACGGGTCCCAGATGGCCCAGGCGTCCACGCTCTTGCGCTCGAACGCGGCGCGCGCATCGGCAGGAGTCAGGTGCACGGGCTGGATATCGGCCCACTGCAGGCCCGCGCGCTCCACGGCGCGCACCAGCAGGTAGTGGGCGCTGCTGCCCTTTTGCACGGCAATGCGGCGGCCCTTGAGGTCGGCCAGGGTACGCAGAGGCGAATCCCTGAGCACCAGCAGCGCGGAGCTGTCGGGCTTGGGTGGCTCGGCGCCCACGTAGAGCAGGTCTTTGCCAGCGGCCTGGGCGAACACGGGGGGCGAGTCGCCGGTCAGGCCGAATTCGAGGCTGCCGACCGACAGCGCCTCCAGCAGCTGCGGCCCGGCCGGGAACTCCAGCCAGCTGATCCGCGTGCCCGGAAAGCGTTTTTCCAGCACGCCCTGCTGCTTCAGGATGACGAGGTTGACGGCCGACTTCTGATAACCAATGCGCAGTTGCTCGGGCCCTTGCACGGCGGCGCTTTGCGCGTGGGCATAGCGGCCGGCCAGCGCCCAGCTGAAAGCGGTAACGCCCAGCAGCTGCAGTGCGCGACGGCGCTCTGCGTTGACGGTGAGGTGGGTCATGGCGATGTGTCCTTTCATGGCCCGGGTCACAGCAGATCAACCGGCGCGGCGTGTAGCAGGTTGAGCTTTTTGGGGATGAGCTTGAGGTCGAAGAAGGTGTCGGCAATCGCCTGCTGCTCAGCCAGGATCTCGCGCGTGACGGACGCGGTGCCGAAACGGGCGCGGCTCAGGTACAGGTCGGTGATGGATTTGTCCAGACCCAGCACGGCAGACAGCTCGGCCGCCGCGGCGTCCTTGTTTTTGGACGCCCAGGTGTCGATGGCGTTGACTTCTTCGATGGCAATGCGCAGCACGTCGGCGTTCCTGGTGGCGAAGTCGCGCGAGGTGAAGTAGTAGGCGCGGTTGTTGACCACGCCCGTGGCATCGACCAGCAGACGCGCATCGAGCTGCTTTTGCGCGGCGGCGAGGAAGGGGTCCCAGATGATCCAGGCATCGATCGCGCCGCGTTCAAACGCGGCCCGCGCGTCGGCCGGGGCCAGGAAGATGGATTGCACGTCACCGTATTTCAGGCCGTTCTTCTCCAGCAGCTTGACCAGGAAGTACTGCACGTTGGAGCCCTTGTTGTAGGCCACGCGCTTGCCTTTGAGGTCGGCCACGCTGCGGATCGGCGAACCGCTGGGAACGATGACCGCCTCCAGTGCAGGGCGCGGCACGGTGGCACCGGCATAGACCAGCGGGGCGCCTGCCGCCTGGGCAAAGATGGGCGGGGCTTCGCCCACGTCGCCGAAGTCGATGGAGCCGACGTTGAGCGCTTCAAGCTGCACGGGGCCTGCGTTGAATTCGGTCCAGGTGACCTTGACGCCCAGCGGGGCCAGGCGCTTTTCGAGGGTGCCACGGCCCTTCAGGATGGAGAGCCAGCCCTTTTGGTGGCCCACGCGCAGCACGCGGGCCGCGCCAGGGGCCTGGGCCCAGGCGGAGGGAATCGCCCCAGCGGCGGCGGAGGCAGCACTGGCGGCCAGCAGGTGGCGGCGTTGCAGGGAAAAGCGGTTCAGTTCGTTCATGGTGCGGGTTCCAGCAGCAAATCAGGGGGAGGGAGCACCGGGCGGGCTGGCAGCAGGCGGCACACCGCCCTGCCCGCGCACCCAGCGCAGCAAATCAAATAATGGAAATGAAGGGGAAGGAAGGTGGCGCTGGCACTGCGGGCCTGCCGCAGCGCCGGGCCCGCGTCAGACGCTACATCGCACCTGCGAGAACGGCACCGGCGCAAACCGCGTGGCCTGGGCGGGCGACGGGCGCAGGGTTTCGGTCACCAGCACGTTCACCGCATCGTCCAGCCGGGCGGCAATGTCGGCCTGCACGTGGTAGCGGCCCTCGGGCGTCAGCGTGACCTGGGCGTCGGTGGCGTAGATGCCGGGCAGGATGCTCTTGGCACCCAGCGACTGCAGCACGGGGCGCAGCGCGTAGTCCAGCGCCAGCATGTGGTGCGGGCTGCCGCCCGTGGCCAGGGGCAGCACGACCTTGCCCTTGAGGGCCGTTTGCGGCAGCAGGTCCAGAAACACCTTGAGCACGCCGCTGTAGGCCGCCTTGTAGACCGGGGTGGCCACGACCAGCACGCTGGCATCGGCCACCTGGTCGATGGCATGCACCACCGTGGGGTGGCCAAAGTCGGCCAGCAGCAGCGCCTGGGGCGAGAGGTCGCGGATGTGGATGCGGTCCACCAGCGCACCACGCACTGAGAGGCGCTGGGCCACGGCATCCAGCAAGGCGGCGGAGCGGGAACGCTCGGAGGGGCTACCAGCGATGAGAAGAGCGGACATAAGAGAGGATTCCAGAGGGCGTGGTCAGACCAGCGCCACCCTGGATCCGGCTTCGCCGGTCCAGCGGTGGCGCCCCTTGAGGGGAGGCGGCTGAAGGCCGCTTCGGGGTGAGCCTATTTTTTGGTGTAGATCTGGTCAAAGCTCGCGTTGTCCGCAAAGTGGTCCTTGGCCGCCTTGTCCCAGCCACCGAACGCGTCGTTGATGGTGAACAGGTTCAGCTTGGGGAACTGCTTGGCGTACTTGGCCTTGGCTTTGTCAGACACGGCGGGGCGGTAGAAGTGCTTGCCCGCAATGTCCTGGCCTTCTTCGGTGTAGAGGTACTGCAGATAGGCCTCGGCCACGGCACGGGTGCCCTTCTTGTCCACGTTCTTGTCCACCACCGACACGGCGGGTTCGGCCAGGATGGAGATCGAAGGCGCGATCACGTCGAACTTGGTGCCGAACTCCTTTTCGAGCAGGTAGGCCTCGTTCTCCCAGGCGATCAGCACGTCGCCCTGGTTGCGCTGAGCGAAGGTGATGGTGGAGCCACGCGCGCCGGTGTCCAGCACGGGCACGTTGCCATACAGCTTGGCCACGAAGTCCTTGGCCTTGGCGTCGCCACCGTACTTGCGCTTGGCGAATTCCCACGCGGCCAGGTAGTTCCAGCGCGCGCCGCCCGAGGTCTTGGGGTTGGGCGTGATCACCTTCACATCGGCGCGCACCAGGTCGTCCCAGTCCTTGATGCCCTTGGGGTTGCCCTGGCGCACCACCAGCACGATGGTCGAGGTGTAGGGCGAGCTGTTGTGTGGCAGGCGCTTTTGCCAGTCCTTGGGAATCCAGCCGCCGTTGGTGTGCAGCGCATCGGTGTCGCCCGCCAGGGCCAGCGTGGCCACGTCGGCGTCCAGCCCGTCGATGATGGAGCGTGCCTGCTTGCCCGAGCCGCCGTGGCTTTGCTTGATGGTCACGTCCTGGCCGGTCTTGGCCTTCCAGTGCTTGGCAAACGCCTGGTTGAACTCCACGTACAGCTCGCGGGTCGGGTCGTACGACACATTGAGCAGCGTCACAGACTGTGCAAACGACGGCAATGCCGTCAGGGCCAAACTGCCCACCAGGGCGGCGGCAAAGGGAAACTTGATAAAGTCGCGGCGAAAGTTCATGGGAGGGCCTCTTTTGTGAATGTGTTGCGGTGCAAATCACCGATGGAACGCATTCTGGAAGGCCCTCTTCAAAACTGGAACTACTGAGATTTCAGTTCTTAATATCCAAATCATCTGAGCGAAGCCTTTTTCGCTCACCCCCACTACAAGGAATTCCCATGGCACGCACCGTTCAATGCATCAAGCTCGGCAAGGAAGCCGAAGGCCTCGACTTCCCCCCCTACCCCGGCGAACTGGGCAAACGCATCTGGGAAAGCGTGAGCAAGGAAGCCTGGGCTGGCTGGCTCAAGCACCAGACCATGCTGGTCAATGAAAACCGCCTGAACCTGGCCGATGCGCGCGCCCGCCAGTACCTGGCGCGCCAGATGGAAAACCATTTCTTTGGCGGCGGCGCAGACGCCGCGGCGGGCTACGTCCCGCCCAGTGCGTAACGTAGTGAAGCACTGCGAGAAATGGTTTCGCCAAAACCACTTTTTTGGCAGCGGCGCTGACGCTGCGGCGGGATATGTCCCGCTTGGCGCGTGACGCAGCGCAACGCACCCTGGAGCGGTTCGCGGTAAAAACCGCCTTCCCTTTCCAACAGGCCGGCGCCACGCCGGCCTTTTGCCGTTCTCATGACTGAACCCATCGAGTGGCTGCCGGACGGCACCCCCTACAGCCCCCGCTTCGGCGACCGCTACCACAGCGAAAACGGCGGCCTCACCCAGGCCCGCCGGGTGTTTCTGCACGGCTGTGGCCTGCCCGAGGCCTGGGCGGGGCAGCCGCAATGGCGCATTCTGGAGACAGGGTTTGGCTTTGGCCTGAATTTCCTGGTGACCTGGGCCGCGTGGCGGGCCGACCTGCAGCGTCCCACGCTGCTGCATTTCGTATCAACCGAAGCCTGGCCCGTGAGTGCAGGCGACCTGCTGCGCGCCACGTCGGTCCACCCCGAGCTGGCGCCGCTGGCAGAAGCACTGCACCGCCAGTGGTGGGGCCTGCTGCCGGGCGTGCACCGCCTGCGCTTTGATGAAGGCCGGGTACTGCTCACCCTGTATGTGGGCGACACCCAGACCATGCTGCGCCAGCAGAACCTGACGGTGGATTCCATCTACCTCGACGGCTTCAGCCCCCAGCGCAACCCCGAAAGCTGGGACCTGCACACTCTGAAGGCCGTGGCGCGCTGTTGCCATCGCGGTACACAGCTCGCCACCTGGACCATTGCACGCGCTGTGCGCGATGGCTTAGCGCAATGTGGCTTTGAAGTGAACCGCGTGCCCGGCGTGCCGCCCAAGCGCGACAACCTGCACGCCACCTACAACCCACACTGGGAGCCGCGCACCGCGCGCCAGCCTGTAGCCACGCCCCAACCCGCCCTGCCCGGCCCCTGCATCGTGATCGGCGGCGGCATTGCGGGCGCGGCCGCAGCCGCCAGCCTGGCCCGGCGCGGCTGGCAGGTGGTGGTGCTGGACCAGGCCCCCGAGCCCGCCGCAGGCGCATCGGCCCTGCCCGCCGGGGTGTTTGCGCCCCATGTGTCGCCGGATGACAGTGTGCTCTCGCGCCTGTCGCGCAGCGGTATCCGCACCACGCTGGAGCAGGCCCGCTGGCTGCTGAGCGAGGGCATGGACTGGGCCCATTGCGGGGTGCTGGAGCACCGCACAGACGGCACGCCCGGCCTGTCGCCCGCTTGGGACCAAGGGCCAGGCGCCGCCTGGAGCGAGCCCGCGCCCTCTGCCGCCCTGGCCGCTGCACAGTTGCCACCCGATGCCACGGCCTGCTGGCACCACCAGGCAGGCTGGGTGCGCCCTGCCCGCCTGGCCACGGCCTTGCTGGCGCAGCCCGGCATACGCTGGCAAGGCGGCTGCCAGGTGGCACAGCTACGACGTGCCGAGCCCCCCGCCGCCGATGACCACCCGGCCACCACGGTCTGGCAGGCGCTGGATGCCCAGGGCCAGGTGCTGGCCGAGGCACCCACGGTGGTCATTGCGGCGGGAGCTGGCAGCCTGGAGCTGCTCAACCACCGCTGGCCTTTGCAGCCGGTTCGGGGGCAGGTGTCGTGGGGGGACCATGCAGACCCTGCGGCGCCGCTGCTGCCGTTTCCGGCCAACGGCAACGGCAACCTGGTGCCCCGCTTTCCGCTCGGCGGCGATGCGGGTGGCCGCCAGGGCTGGGTTTGGGTAATGGGCTCCACGTTTGAGCGGGATGTGCAGGCCCTGCCGCCCAGCGCCGCCGACGTTCAGGCAGCCCATGCCACCAACTGGGGCAAGTTGCAGGCACTGCTGCCCGCAATAGCACCGCAATTGGCGCCCGCGTTCCACCAAGCGTCGCTCGCTCCCCCCACCGCAGCGTCAGAACCCGAAGGGGGGCCAGCAGCGCCGCCTGCCCTGAAAACCTGGGCCGCCGTGCGCTGCACCGCACCGGATCGCCTGCCCATCGTCGGCCCTGTGGACGCCACGGACCTTCCGGGCCTGTGGGTCAACACCGCCATGGGCGCGCGGGGGCTGACGCTGGCGCTGCTCTGTGGCGAGCTGCTGGCAGCCCGCCTGCAAGGCGAACCCCTGCCGCTGGACGCCAAGCTGGCCAGGGCGCTGGGTACCGAGCGCCTGTAAACGCTGAAAACGCGTTAAAAAACCGCGCCCACACTTGCTTATAAGCAAATTGACATATCAGCAGAGCGAAACAATAGTTTGCTTCCATAAGCCTCTCCCCTACATTCGCACCCATGCATGAATTGGCGTTTGTTTTTGCGGGCTTTGCGGTCGGGCTGATTGTGGGCCTGACCGGCGTGGGCGGTGGCTCGCTGATGACGCCGATCCTGATTTTCTTCTTTGGCATCAAGCCCCACATGGCCGTGGGCACCGACCTGCTGTTCGCGGCCTTCACCAAGATGGGCGGCACCGTCAGCCTGGCCCGCCAGCGCCTGGTGCCCTGGAAAGTGGTGGGCCAGCTTTGCGCAGGCAGCATTCCGGCCGCGTTGCTGGCGCTGTGGGCGCTCAAGGTGATGGGCCCGGCCAGCAGCACCGCGCAGCGTGTGATGACCACCACCCTGGGTTTTGCCCTGCTGCTGACGGCAGCGGCCACGCTCTATAAGGTGGTGGCGTTTTCTGCCCAGCGCCAGGCGGCCGAAGCCGCAGCCCGCAAGAGCCACACGGGCGACCCCACACGCCCTCGCCACTGGAGCCTGCCCGTGCTGATGGGTGCCGTCATCGGTACGCTGGTCACCTTTACCTCGGTGGGCGCGGGCGCCATTGGCGTCACGGTGTTGCTGCTGGTCTACCCCATGCTGCCCCTGCCGCGCATCATCGGTGCCGACATTGCGTATGCCGTGCCCCTGACCTTGGTGGCGGGCCTCGGCCACGCCTCGCTGGGCTCGGTGGACTGGCCTTTGCTTGCACAATTGCTGGCTGGCTCACTGCCGGGCATCTGGCTGGGTTCGCGCCTGGTGACCCGCACGCCTGAGCGCCTGATTCGCTCCATCCTCTCGCTGTTGCTCGCCTGGGCGGGCTTCAAACTGATCTTGATTTGAGTTGCACGCACTGAACTGCACTGACCACGATGTACCAATACACAGAATTCGACCGACAATTTGTGCAACAGCGGGCACAGCAATTCCGTGACCAGCTCACGCGCTGGCAGACCGGCAAGCTGCCCGAAGACAACTTCCGCCCACTGCGCCTGCAAAACGGCTGGTATGTGCAGCGCTACGCCCCCATGCTGCGCGTGGCCGTGCCTTACGGTGAAATCGCCAGCCGCCAGCTGCGCGTGCTGGCCCAGGTCGCCCGCGAATACGACGAACCCGAAGCGGCCGTCTTCAAGGCCGCCATGGAAGGCCAGGGCAAGCTGGGCACCACGTTCTTGCCCACGCACTGCGCCCACTTCACCACCCGCACCAATGTGCAGTTCAACTGGATTCCGCTGTCCAAAAGTGCGGATGTGATGGACCTGCTGGCCACTGTGGACATGCACGGCATCCAGACCAGCGGCAACTGCATCCGCAACACCACCACCGATGCCCTGGCCGGCATTGCCGTGGACGAGATCGTGGACCCGCGCCCCTATGCGGAAATCATCCGCCAGTGGACCACGCTGCACCCCGAGTTCGCTTTTTTGCCGCGCAAGTTCAAGATCGCCATCAGCGGTGCCAAGGACGACCGCGCCGCCACCGGCTGGCACGACGTGGGCCTGCACCTGCTCAAAAATGAGCAGGGCGAGATCGGCTTCAAGGTGTTTGTGGGCGGTGGCATGGGCCGCACGCCGGTGATTGGCACCGTGATCCGCGAGTTCCTGCCCTGGAACCAGATCATGAATTACATCGAGGCCATCGTGCGCGTGTACAACGAGCACGGCCGCCGCGACAACAAGTACAAGGCCCGCATCAAGATTTTGGTCAAGGCCGAAGGCCAGCAGTACATCGACGATGTGGAAGAAGAGTACCGCCAGATCGTCGAGATCGACGGTGGCCCGCACACCATTCCGCAGGCCGAGTTTGACCGCGTGGCCGCCTGCTTTGTGACGCCAAAGCTGGCCGACATTGCCGATGTGGCACCCGCAGCGCTGCAGGCATCGCTGAACGCCCTGGCGGCAGAGCATGTGATGTTTGGCCGCTGGCTGCAGCGCAACGTGCACCCGCACCAAAACCCGCAGCTGCGCGCCGTCACGCTGTCATTCAAGCGCCCCGGCCAGTCGCCGGGTGATGCCACCAGCGAACAACTGATTGCACTGGCCGACCTGGTGGACAAATACTCCGCCGGCGAAGCCCGCGTGACGCACGACCAGAACGTGTTGCTGCCCTGGGTGCATGCCAGCCGCCTGTTTGCGCTGTGGCAAGAAGCCAAGGCCCTGGGCCTGGCCAGCGCCAACGTGCAGCTGCTCACCGACATGATCGCCTGCCCCGGCGGCGACTTCTGCGCGCTGGCCAACGCCCGCTCGCTGCCCATTGCCGAGGCCATCACCCAGCGCTACCAGGACCTGGACGAGCTGGACGACATCGGCGAGATCGACTTGCACATCAGCGGCTGCATCAACAGCTGCGGCCACCACCACAGCGGCCACATCGGCATCCTGGGTGTCGATAAGGACGGCAAGGAGTGGTACCAGGTCACGCTGGGCGGCTCCGATGGTTCCGACCTGTCGGGCGCTGCCGTGGCAGGCAAGGTGATCGGCCCCTCGTTCTCTGCGGCCGAAGTGCCCGACGTGATCGAGGCGGTGCTCAGCACCTACCGTGACCTGCGCGAAAGCGGCGAGACCTTCCAGAACACCGTGCGCCGCACCGGCCTGGACCCGTTCAAGGAAGCTGCCAAGCAAGCCCGCCACAAAGACGAAACCCTGGCCACGGCCTGAGAGGCTGAAAGTCTTTTTCCTATGCCCGCCTTGCACGCCAAAACACCGCAGCTCGTCGTTGCAAATGCTCGCCATAGCCCGAGCTATGGCTGTGCTTTGCGCCTCGATCAGCGGCGTTTTGACGCACCTTTCGGGCACTGGCAAAAAACTCTCAGCCTCTGAAGCTGCCCTGCCACCGAAATCCGAACGATGATGAACCTGACACTTCTTGCATCCCACGAACACCTGCCCCCGGCGGAAGGCGACGCCCGCGTGGTGGCGCTGGCCAACGATGCCGACGCCACAGCCCTGTCGCTGGAAGGCGTGGAACGTGTGGACCTGCACTTCCCCAACTTCACCGATGGCCGCGCGTTCAGCCAGGCCTTTTTGCTGCGCCGCCGCCGTGGCTTTGCAGGCGAAATCCGCGCCACGGGTGATGTGCTGATCGACCAACTGGTGCAGATGCAGCGCACGGGCTTTAGCAGCGCGGTGCTGGCCGAGGGTGTGGATGCCGCCGATGCCCAGCGCCAATTCGAGCTGTTCCCAGGCTTCTACCAGGGCGACGCCGTCAACCCCCAGCCGCTGTTTGCCCACCGCGCCGCCGCCTGAGAACCCAACCCACAAGCCCTGCACCATGAGCCAAATCGATCTCGCACGCATCAACGCCGACCTCGGCCGCAACGCACCAGACCTGGTGGCCTGGGCGCTGGGGCTGGGCCAGCCCGCCATCGTCACCACCAACTTCCGCCCCTTCGAGGCAGTGATCCTGCACATGGTCACGCAAGTCAACCCTGATGTGCCCGTGGTGTGGATGGACAACGGCTACAACACCGAAGCCACCTACCGCTTTGCCGACGAGGTGACAAAGCAACTGGGCCTGAAGCTGCAGATCTACCTGCCACGCCGCTCACGCGCGCACCGCGAGGCCGTGGAAGGCGCCACGCCTGCGCTGGACGACCCACGCCACGCAGCCTTTACCGAAGAAGTGAAGCTGGAGCCCTTTGCCCGCGCCCTGCGGGAAACGGCCCCCAAGGTGTGGTTTACCGCACTGCGCGCTACCGACACCGCTGTGCGCGCACAGATGGACCCGGTGAGCATCAACCCTGACGGCCTGATCAAGGTGGCGCCGCTGCTGCACTGGTCGTCCAAGGATCTGCACGAATACTGCGTCAAGCACGGCCTGCCCAACAACTTTGACTACGTGGACCCCACCAAGGGCGAAGACAACCGCGAGTGCGGTTTGCATCTGGCCCACTGACTCCACTGCAGCACCGACCATGAACACCCGGACCGATACCGCGCTGCTTGAGAAGAAAACCAACGATATGAGCTACCACCTCAACAACTCGCACCTCGACGCCCTGGAAGAAGAAACCATCTTCATCCTGCGCGAAGTGGCTGCCGCCTTTGAACGCCCTGCCTTGCTGTTTTCGGGCGGCAAGGATTCGCTCGTCATGCTCAAGTGCGCCGAAAAGGCCTTTGGCACCAAGGCCAGCGGCGGCGGCATTCCGTACCCATTGCTCATGATCGACACGGGCCACAACTTCCCCGAAGTAACGGATTTTCGCGACTTCCGCGCCAAGGAACTGGGGGCCGAGCTCATCGTGCGCAGCGTCGAAGACTCCATGGCGCGCGGCACCGTGCGACTGGCCCACCCCGGCGAATCGCGCAACGTGCACCAGTCCGTCACGCTGCTCGAAGCGATCGAGGAATTCCGCTTTGACGCCCTGATCGGCGGCGCCCGCCGCGATGAAGAAAAGGCACGCGCCAAAGAGCGCATCTTCAGCCACCGCGACAGTTTCGGCCAATGGCAGCCCAAGGCGCAGCGGCCTGAGCTGTGGACCCTGTTCAACACCCGCCTGCAGCCCGGCGAGCACTTCCGCGTGTTCCCCATCAGCAACTGGACCGAGCTGGACGTTTGGCAGTACATCGACCGCGAACAGATCGGCCTGCCCAGCATCTACTACACGCACAAGCGCCAGGTGGTGGACCGCAAGGGCCTACTGATGCCCGTGACCGAGCTGACACCGCCGCGTGAAGGCGACGTGGTCGAGACACGCGACGTGCGCTTTCGCACCGTGGGCGACATCACCTGCACCGCACCGGTGGAGAGCACCGCCGCCACCCCGGCCGAGATCGTCATCGAGACCCTGGCCGCCGACGTGAGCGAGCGCGGTGCCACCCGCATGGACGACAAGACCAGCGATGCCTCGATGGAAAAGCGCAAGAAAGACGGGTACTTCTGATGACCACTATGAATTCGATAGCTTCCAGCGCAATCCCTACAAGCGCTACAGGAAAAAATGACCACATTTCCGCGCTCAAGTTCATCACCTGCGGCAGCGTCGACGACGGCAAGAGCACGCTGATCGGCCGTCTGCTGGTGGACAGCAAGGCCGTGCTGCAGGACCACCTGGCTGGCGTTCAGCGCCAGGGTGAGACCGACCTGGCCCTGCTGACCGACGGCCTGAGCGCCGAGCGCGAACAGGGCATCACCATCGACGTGGCCTACCGCTACTTCGCCACCGAAGAGCGCAAGTTCATCATTGGCGATGCACCCGGCCACGAGCAATACACCCGCAACATGGTCACCGCCGCCAGCAGCGCCGACGCCGCCGTGGTGCTGGTCGATGCCACCAAGCTCGACTGGAAGAACCCCGGCCTGGCCCTGCTGCCGCAAACCCGCCGCCACAGCCTGCTGGCCCACCTGCTGCGCGTGCACTCGCTGGTGTTTGCCGTCAACAAGCTCGACGCGGTGGAAGACCCCGCGCTGGCGTGGCAGCACATCCAGGGCGCGTTGCAATCCTTTGCCCAAGCGGCAGGCATCACCGTGCGCGCCATGGTGCCGGTGTCGGCCCTCAAGGGCTGGAACGTGGTGGACGCCCATGCGGGCTGGTGCGGTTATGACGGCCCCACGCTGCTGCAAGTGCTGGAAGCACTGCCCAACACCCCCGCAGACTCAGCGCTGGCACCGGCCTTCCCGGTGCAGTGGGTCGAGAAATTCTCGTCGTCCTCCGACACCTCGCAAGGCCGCCGTGTGTTCTGGGGCCGCGTGGCTGCGGGCAGCTTTGCGCCCGGTACCGCTGTACAGATCTTCCCCAGCGGCCAGCTGGCCACCGTGGCGCAAGTGCTGGACCATGCCCGTCGCCCCAAGGACGTGCCCGCAGGCACCAGCGCCGGCATCATTCTGGACCGCGAGGTGGATGTCTCGCGGGGCGACTGGATTCTGGCGGCGCCTGCCGTCGCCACCCCCGCCGAAGACGACTTCGACACGCCCGCCAGCGTGCCTGCGTGGCCCGCCAGCCGCGAGCTGCGCACCACGGTGGCCTGGATGGACGACGAGCCCCTGGTCGCAGGCCGCGTGTACTGGGCGCTGCACGGCCACCGCTGGGTCAAGGCCAAGGTCAAGGCCGTGGTGCACAAGCTCAACATCAACACGCTGGCCGAAGAAGCCGCCACCCAGCTGGACCCCAATGCCATCGGCCATGTCGACCTGCTGCTGCAAGAGGCGATTCCGGCCGCCCCCTTTGGCAAAGCCCGGGTGCTCGGATCGCTGATCCTGGTGGACACCGCGAGCCACAAAACGGCCGGTGCCGTGCTGGTCAACTGATCTAGATCAGCGCCCGTAACCCCAGTCACCCCATCGGGGTGAGGGGCCCTGTAACCAAAGGTCGGTGAAAGCTTCTAAAATTGAGGGTTTTCACCGACCCACACAACTCCTGTCATGACCCACGTCGTCTCCGAAAACTGCATCAAGTGCAAGTACACCGATTGTGTGGACGTGTGCCCCGTGGACTGCTTCCGCGAAGGCCCGAACATGCTTGTCATCGACCCCGATGAATGCATCGACTGCGCCGTCTGCATCCCCGAATGCCCGGCCAACGCCATCTTTGCCGAAGAAGATCTGCCGGCCGACCAGATTGCTTTCATCAAGCTCAACGCCGACCTGGCCTTTGCCGACGGCTGGAAGAGCATCACCAAGCGCAAGCCGGCGCTGCCCGACGCCGACGAATGGAACGGCAAGCCGGGCAAGGTCAACGAACTAGTCAAGTGACCCCCCTGAGTTGCTTCGCGCCCTCCCCCAAGGGGGACGCCACCAGTGGCCTGGCAAAGCCAGCTCCACGGTGGCACAGGTCTTTGGCAGCGCCAGTTTCTGGCGCTGCGCGCGTGGCTTGAGCATGATTCAAGAAACCGACGCCGTCGTCATCGGCGCGGGCCCCGTGGGCCTGTTCCAGGTCTTCCAGCTGGGCCTGCAAGGCATCACCGCCCATGTCATCGATGCCCTGCCCCATGCAGGCGGCCAGTGCGTCGAGCTATACGGCGACAAACCCATCTACGACATCCCGGGCATCCCCGTGTGCACCGGGCGTGAGCTGGCCGGTTTGCTGCTTCAGCAGATTGCGCCGTTCAAGACCCAGTGGCACCTGAACACGCTGGTGTCCGCACTCACCGTGCAGGCCGATGGGCGCCTGCTGGTCGAAACCTCGCAAGGTGCGCAACTGCTGGCCCGCAGCGTGTTCATTGCCGCAGGCGTGGGCGCCTTTGTGCCGCGCACGCTCAAGGTGGACGGCATCGAGCGCTTTGTGGGTACCCAGGTCCACTACCAACACCTGCCCGCGACTGCGGATGTGGCCGGGCGCCACGTCGTCGTGCACGGCGGCGACGAGCCCGCGGTGGCCCGCGCCGCGGAACTGGCCGAACAAGGCCAGGCCGCCCGCGTCAGCCTGCTGCACCGCCGCGATGTGTTCCACGCCCCGGATGCTCTGCTGCAGCGCCTGCAGCAACTGCGCGATGCGGGCCGCATCCATGTCGAGTCTGCGCAGATCACCGGTATCGAAACCGCTGGCGACCAGCTGACCGCCTTGCAGGTGGTGGACGCCGATGGCAGCACCCGCGCCCTGGCACTGGACCTGCTGGTGGCTGTGCTCGGCATCTCGCCCCGCCTCGGTCCCATTGCGGATTGGGGGTTGGCCATGGACCGCAAACAACTGTTGGTGGACACCGAGGCCTTCCGCACCAGCGTGCCCGGCATCTACGCCGTTGGCGACATCAACACCTACCCCGGCAAACGCAAGCTCATCCTTTGCGGTTTCCACGAGGCCACTCTGGCCGCCTTTGGCGCCGCCGAGGTGCTCAAGGGCGACAAGGTGGCGCTGCAATACACCACCACGAGCCCAAGGCTGCACCAGCTGCTGGGTGTGGCTCCGGCGTCTATGCCTTCCGCCAGCACGTAGTCCAGGCGAGTCCGGGCACCGTCGTTTCGCGCCCAAACGACGCGCCCACAAATAAGCACAAAATGTCCAAAAGGCGCGCAAGCGCCCGGCACGATGGCGTCTCCCTTCACCACCTATCGGAGCGCACCATGAGCCAACAACCCCTTCAATCCATCTGGGACACCTACACCGCGTCGTGGAAAACCGACTCGGCCAATGACAGGGAGGCACTGTTTTCTCAGTCCCTCGACCCCGCCTGCACCTACAACGACCCGCTGGCCACCGCCCAGGGCTGGACCCAGCTGACCGCCTACATGGACGACTTTCACCGCCAGGTGCCCGGCGGGCATTTCGTGACCCATTACTTCGCCAGCCACAACCAGCAAAGTATTGCCAAATGGAACATGGTGGATGGCCACGGGCAGGTGATCGGGGAAGGCGTGAGCTACGGCCGGTACAACGACCAGAACCGGCTGGTTGCCATGACCGGTTTCTTTGAAACCCCTTGAGCAGACGGACCCACCCGTGCTTTATCTCCGGCAAATCCAGGAGGGCATCGATTTCATCGAAGCCCATCTCGAATCCGATATCCAGCTTTCAGAGGTGGCACGGGCTGCGGGAATGAGCCAGTGGCACTTCCAGCGGATCTTCAAGGCGCTGACCAACGAAACCCTCAAGACCTACATCCGCTCGCGCCGGTTCTCTCGGGCGCTGGAGCAGTTGACCAACACGCGGCTGAGCGTGCTCGACATTGCGCTGGCGTCGGGGTACGAGACACAGGAGAGTTTCACGCGAGCGTTCCGTGATTGCTTTCGGCTCACACCGTCGCAGTACCGCAAGATGGGCAACCGCTCGCTGTTCGTGCGCAAGATCCGGTTTGATCAAAGCTACCTCGCACACATTCACCACAACATCTCGCTGGAACCCGACATAGAGCAGCAGCCCGCCATGCAGCTGGTCGGGCTGCCCACCGACTACTACGGCATCGATTCCGAAAAAAACAACCTGGGCCAGAAACTGCCGCCCCTGTGGGCGAAGTTTCTGCCCCGGTTGGGCGAGATTGCGAACACCGTGCCCGGGGTCTGTTATGGCGTCGTGGCACCGGCGGGGCCGCACACGGAAGAGCTGCGCTACCTGGCCTGCATCGAAGTGAGTGGCCCCGGTCCACTGCCACCGGGCATGGAGGCCATGGAAATCCCCGCGTCCACCTATGCACGCTTCACCCACAGGGGTCCTGCCCAGAACGTCGATGCGACGGTGAACTACATCTACTCCAGCTGGCTGCTGTCGGCCAGCCAGTCGCACAGCCTGGGGCCGGATCTGGAAATCTACGGCTCGCAATACCACCCAACGTCCGCTGACTCCGTGATGCACTACGCCATCCCCATCACCCACGCCGGGCGCTGACCCACCCTCTACAATGGCAACCGCGCTCCTTCGGGGGCGCCATCGCTAGGGGTGTCGAGACCGGCCTGCCGGAACCGACTGAGAGAGTCCCTTTGAACCTGATTGAGATCATCCTCGCGCAGGGAAGCACGTCCGCTTTGGCCCAGCCCTGAATGAAATGACTTTGGGGCGCACTGGCGGGCCGCCCCTGCTCTGTACTGCCACGGAGCCATCCATGTCCTCATCACCCGCCGCGCCCTCCCACAACGAAGCGCTGGCCCCCGTCTCCCCCGACCGCCGCGTCTTCCAGTGGCATGACCACGCCTCGCTCTGGTTCAGCCTGGGCGTGGGCTTGCTGGTCATGCAGGTGGGTGCATACCTGATGCCCGCGTTGGGCACCAAAGAAGCCCTCATCGCCATCTTGGCCGGTTCCATCGTGGGCGCGGGCCTGCTGGGCTGGGTGGCCAAGCTGGGCTGCGACAGCGGCCTGGCCAGTGCCGGCCTGATGCACGCCGTGTATGGCCGCACCTTTGCCAGCCTGCCGATCATCCTGAACATCGTGCAGCTGGTGGGCTGGGGCACGTTCGAGCTGGTGGTGATGCGCGATGCCACCGTGGCCATCGGTCAGCAGTCGGGCAGCATGGCCGGTGCGCACTGGCCGGTGCTGGCCACGCTGCTGTGGGGCGGCGTGGTGATGCTGCTCATCAGCGGATCGATGGTGCAGCTGGTGCGCAAGGTGATTGCGCGCGTGGCGCTGCCGCTGGTGGTGTTGTCGCTGCTGTGGCTGTCGTGGCAGTTCTTGTCGCTGGCGCAGGTCCAGGGGTTTGACGCGCTGTGGAACCGCCAGGGCGCGGGCGGCATGGGCGTGTTCCCTGCGCTGGATCTGGTGATCGCCATGCCCATTTCGTGGCTGCCGCTGGTGGCTGACTATGCGCGCCACGGCAAGAACGGTGGCTCGGCATTGCGTGGCACCTGGCTGGGCTATGCGCTGGCCAACATGTGGTGCTACTCGCTCGGCGTGCTGGTGGCGCTGACGCTGCCCAGCAAGGACCTGGTGCAGGCGCTGCTGCTGGCCCAGGGCGGGCTGATTGCGCTGTCACTGATCCTGATCGACGAAGTGGATAACGCCTATGGCGACACCTATTCGGGTGCGGTGTCGGCCCACAGCCTGCTGCCGCGCTGGGGCGTACGCAAGTGGGGCCTCGCCATGGCGGTGGTATGCACTGGCCTTGCGCTGGTCTTGCCCATGCACAGCTTGGAGCCCTTCCTGCTGCTGCTCAGCTCCGTATTTGTGCCGCTGTTTGGGGTGATCCTGGGGCGGCTGGCGTTTGGCACCGATGCACCTGCATTGCTGGCAGCGGCGCGCAAGGTGAATGCGGCGCCCGTGGCGATCTGGCTGGTGGGGATTGCCGTCTACCACCTGGCTCCCAAGGTGCTGCCGGGTGCGGGCTCGGCGCTGCCGGCATTGTCGTTCAGCTTTTTGCTGGCCTGGGCCACACGGCCACGGGGCCGTTGAATAGCTATCGAATTGTGAGCTGCTAGCGCTTACCAGATAAGCGCTAGCGGCCAAAAACTCTTAAATTTCTACAGCACCAACTGCGCCACAGGCGCATAGCCGTGGTTGAGCGGGCCGTGGCCGCGGCCGGTGGTCACATCAGCCCCTGCGGCGATGGCGCCCAGAATGTAGGCACGCGCGCGCTCCACCGCCTGCTGCAAGGGCAGGCCCTGCGCCAGGTGTGCCGCAATGGCCGACGACAGGGTGCAGCCGGTGCCGTGCCCGTTGGGCGTGGCAATGCGTGCAGACTCCAGCCGCTGCCGCACACCGCTGCGGGTGGCCAGAACGTCCACCACCCAGTCTCCAGGCAGGTGGCCGCCCTTGAGCAGCGCCGCACGTGCACCCAGAGCGCACAGTGCCTGCGCGGCTTCGTCCAGCGTTTCCACGCCCTTGATGCTGCGCCCCAGCAGCCAGCCGGCCTCGTCCAGGTTGGGGGTGATCACCTCGGCCAGCGGAAACAGCTCCTGCACCAGCACGCTCACGGTTTCTGAAGCGATGAGCCGGTCGCCACTGGTGGCCACCATCACGGGGTCGAGCACCACGTGCGGCAGCTGGTAGGTGCGGATGGCATCGGCCACCACACGCACCACCTCGGGCGAATGCAGCATGCCGATCTTGACCGCATCCACGCCAATGTCCTGCACCACGGCGTCGATCTGGGCCTTGAGCATCTCGGGCGGAATGCCGTGGATGCCCGTCACGCCGCAGGTGTTCTGCGCGGTGATGGCCGTGATGGCCGTCATGCCGTAGCAGCCCAGGGCGCTGAAGGTCTTGAGGTCGGCCTGGATGCCCGCCCCGCCGCCGCTGTCAGAACCGGCAATGGAAAGCACGCGCACATAGCGGCGCGCTGCGGAGGTCGGTGGGGTCAATGAAGTCATGGCAAAAATTATGGCCTATGCGTTAGCGCAAAAAGAGCGGCCAAGGGTTGTGCTGTAATTGATTTTTTCCGGACGAAACAGGGGTGTCCCTCCGTTCAGAACCTGACCAGGTTCTTCGGTGTGCGACTGAGAAATACCCTGGGGCTCGCACGCAGCGCTGCATGGCACTGCCTGCAACGTGGCCCCGCTACCCGATCCAGGTCATGCTGGCGTGGGGAGTTTCCAAGAGCGGCGCTGCCCCCGTTTTGTCCATGGTTGCCAGCCAACACGGACACACCGACGGACCTATGCCACTTCAACCCTCTTCTTTTGCGATTCTGGGCGCGGGCCTCATGGGCCGCCTGCTTGCGGTGGAGCTGGCCCGCCAGGGTCACCGTGTGGACATCTACGACGCGGGCAGCCCGGCCGCCGAACATTCGGCCGCGACCGTGGCCGCGGCCATGCTGGCGCCGCTGGCCGAATCGGCCATCACCGAGCCCGGCGTGGTGCGCATGGGCCACCACGCCCTCACCCGCTGGCCGCAGCTGCTGGCGGCGCTGGCCGAGCCCGTGTTCTTCCAGCAGGCCGGCACGCTCATCGTGTGGCACCGGCAGGACGCGGCCGAAGCCCAGCGGCTCACGCGCCAGCTGGAGGCCAACCAGCACCAGGTGCCAGAGCTGCCCGCCCTGCAAAAGCTGGACGGCGCCGCGCTGGCCCAGGCGGAGCCCACCCTCGCGCAGCGTTTTGCGCAGGGCCTGTACCTGCCCGGCGAAGGCCAGCTCGACAACCGGCAGCTGCTGGCCGCCCTGGTGGTGGAAATGCAGCGGCTGTCGGTGCGCACGCACTGGCACAGCCCCCAGTCGCCCGAGGCCTTTGCACCCGGCGCCCCTGGCCAACCCGACTGGGTGCTGGACTGCCGTGGCTTGGGCGCCAAGGGCCAGTGGAGTGCACTGCGCGGCGTGCGCGGCGAGGTGGTTCGCATCCACGCGCCGGATGTCACGCTGCAGCGCCCAACGCGGCTGGTGCACCCGCGCTACCCCATCTACATTGCGCCCAAGGAAGACAATCTGTTCGTCATCGGCGCCACCGAAATCGAATCGGACGACCTCTCGCCCGCCAGCGTGCGCTCAACACTGGAGCTGCTCTCCGCCACCTACGCCGTGCACCCCGGCTTTGCAGAGGGCCGCATCCTGGAATTGGCCACGCAGTGCCGCCCCACGCTGCCCGACAACCTGCCCGCCATCCGCCAGCCGCGCAAGGGCGTGCTGGAAATCAACGGCCTGTACCGCCACGGCTTCATGATCGCGCCCGCGATGCTGGATGTGACGCTGGAAGTGCTGAACGCAGGACAATCGCAGCTTTCGCAACGATTTGACCTCGCGCTGGACC
>NZ_JAMXAX010000046.1 GCF_023913775.1 Acidovorax facilis | reverse complement strand
GGGGCTTGGTGTGTGCGAAGTCGATGCCCAGGTCTGCGGCGTTCTCGGCGGTGACCAGCAGGGGTTTGGTTTGCGCCTGCACCATCAGGGCCAGTGTGGTGCTAGGGGTGTGGTCGGTGGGGGCGAAGAGGGAGGTGCTGGCCAGGGTGGGGTCAGCGTAGGGGCTGTACGGGTCGGGCTGGGCGTTGCCACCAGGGCCGCTGTCGGCAAAAGCGCCCACGTTGTCCTGGGGCTGGTCTGTGTAGCTATTGAATGCGCCGCCAGGAGCGGGCTGGCTGGTCAGGTCGCCAGGGGCTGGCGCGTAGGTGGAGGCGGAGGGTGCAACTTGCATGGCGCGCGACTGTGCCTACAGGCATCAGCGCGCGAAACTGGGAAGGCTCCTAGCTAGGAATGACCCCTATAGGGGATGAGTCGGCGTGTGCTGATGGCGAAATTCGGCCCCATGGCATATGTGCCAAGCGCAAACAGCTATTAAATAAGGAGCATCTGTGCAGCCAGAGTGAAGGAAGGGGTTGCACAGGTTACGGATTTTTACGCGCGTTGGAGGCAGTGGGCGCGGTGCAGATGGAGCCCGTCAGCAATTTAGTGGCGGAGGCGTGGCCTGACAAACAGGCGTATACCTGCCAAGCAAGATAAAGCCGACGGCAGGCGGCACACCGGCTCAAATGCCCTGGGTTGTGATTGCTGTGCGCTCGCGCAATGCAGACAGTATGTGCCGCGCTGCCTCAGCGGCGCTGCTGCGCGCAGTGTCCACCACGAGCCGCTCCTGACCCCAGTGCGCGTAATCGTGCTGCAACACGGCCTGCCAAGTCGGCACCAGCAGCCCTGGGACTTCCATGGCCCGCGTTTCCACCCGCCGCTGGTGCTCTGCGGCATTCGAGCAAATCACTTCCACCTCCAGCAGGGGCACCCGCGTATCACGCGCCACGGTACGCCAGGCTTCGCGCGTCACCGGCAGCGGGTTGACGCAGTCCGCCAGCACCGGCAAACCCTGCGCAAGCTGGGTGCGCGCCAGCGCATAGGCCACCCGGTAGCCCGCCGCGCCCACCTCTCCTGCCATCAGCACGCCGGAATCCCGCAGCGCCTGCTCAATGGTGTCGATACGCAGGTACACCGCAGGCCAATGCGCCAGCAGCGCGTTGGCGACCGTGCTCTTGCCCACGCAGGGCAGCCCGCCCAGCACCACCAGGATCGAGGCGGGAGCAGGAGCGGTGGCTGCGCTCAATCCACCACCGTCAACTTGGCCACGCTGAGCGCCAGCCACTTGGTGCCATGGCGCGGGAAGTTGACCTGCGCACGCGCGTCGTCGCCCGTGCCCTCGATGGCCAGCACCTTGCCTTCGCCGAACTTGGTGTGGAACACGTTGATGCCCGCGCGCAGGCCGTGGGACGGCGCGGTCTTCTGCACGGGCACCGGTGGGCTGGCGAATGTCTCGGATTTAAAGCCAAATTGGCCTCTAGCGCCTGATGGATAAGCGCCACCAGCTCCTGAATTAGGAGCATACGATCCAAACCCTTGCTGCTTGGGCGTAATCCACTTGAGCGCGCTTTCGGGCAGTTCGTCGAAGAACCGGCTCTTGATGTTGTAGCGCGTCTGGCCGTGCAGCATGCGCGTTTGCGAATGGCTCAGGTACAAGCGCTTGCGGGCACGGGTGATCGCCACGTACATCAGGCGGCGTTCTTCCTCCAGGCCATCGCGGTCGCTGGCGGAGTTCTCGTGCGGGAACAGGCCCTCTTCCATGCCACCGATGAACACACCGTCAAACTCCAGGCCCTTGCTGGCGTGCACCGTCATCAGCTGCACCGCGTCCTGCCCGGCCTGAGCCTGGTTGTCGCCCGCCTCCAGCGCGGCATGGGTCAGGAAGGCCGCCAGGGGCGAGAGGGTTTCACCGGTGTCGGCATCCACAATGCCGGGCACGGCGGGTTTCAGTGGTTCGTCCAGCACCGGCGCGTTGGGGTCCAGCCCCTGGCTCACCGCGCTTTGCGTGAGCGGTGTGCCATGCTCGTCCAGCGGCAGGGCCACGGCATCCCGGCCAAAACCTTCTTGCGTGACAAAACTCTCGGCGGCGTTGACCAGTTCCTGCAAGTTCTCGATGCGGTCGGCGCCTTCCTTTTCGGTGCGAAAGTGCTCCACCAGGCCCGTGGATTCGAGCATCTGCTCGATGATGCCGCGCAGGTTCAGGCCCTGGGTCTGCTCGCGCAGCACGTCCACCATGGCCACAAACGCGCCCAGGTTGGCGCCCGCCTTGCCGGGCACGGCGCTCACCGCGTCGTGCAGCGAGCAACCTGCGGCGCGGGCGGCGTCCTGCAGCACCTCGATGCTGCGCGCGCCAATGCCACGCGGCGGAAAGTTGACGACGCGCGTGAAGCTGGTGTCGTCGTGTGGGTTCTCCAAGAGGCGCAGGTAGGCCAGCGCGTGCTTGATTTCGGCACGCTCAAAAAACCGCAGTCCACCGTACACGCGGTAGGGCACACTGGCATTGAACAGCGCCGATTCGATCACCCGGCTTTGCGCATTGCTGCGGTAGAGCACAGCGATTTCCTTGCGCTCAAAGCCGTCGTTGCGCACGAGTTGCTTGATCTCATCGACCATCCACTGCGCCTCCGCCAGGTCAGAGCTGGCTTCGTACACGCGCACGGGCTCGCCCGCGCCCTGCGTGGTGCGCAGGTTCTTGCCCAGGCGGCGGCTGTTGTGGCTGATGAGGGCGTTGGCCGAATCAAGAATGTTGCTGTAGCTGCGGTAGTTCTGCTCCAGCTTGATCTGGCGCTGCACGTCGAACTCGCGCACAAAGTCGGTCATGTTGCCCACGCGCGCACCGCGAAAGGCGTAGATGCTCTGGTCGTCGTCGCCCACGGCAATCACGCTGCCGCGCGCCTCAAAGCGCCCGCCCACATCGTTGCCCGCCAGCTGCTTGAGCCAGGCGTACTGCAGCTTGTTGGTGTCCTGAAACTCGTCCACCAGGATGTGCTGAAACCGGCGCTGGTAGTGCTCGCGGATCGGGTCGTTGTCGCGCAGCAGCTCGTAGCTGCGCAGCATCAGCTCGCCAAAGTCCACCACGCCTTCGCGCTGGCATTGGTCTTCGTACAGCTGGTAAATCTCGACCTTCTTGCGCGAGTCGCTGTCGTGCGCCTCCACGTTGGCGGGGCGCAGGCCTTCTTCCTTGCAATTGGCAATGAAATACGCCAGCTGTTTGGGCGGAAAACGCTCATCGTCCACGTTGTGCTGCTTGCACAGGCGCTTGATGGCCGAGAGCTGGTCTTGCGTGTCCAGAATTTGAAAGGACTGCGACAGGCCCGCCGCCTTGTGGTGCGCGCGCAAAAGGCGATTGCACAGGCCGTGGAAGGTGCCGATCCACATGCCGCGCACGTTCACCGGCAGCATGGCGGACAGACGCGCCACCATCTCTTTGGCGGCCTTGTTGGTGAAGGTGACGGCCAGAATGCCGCCGGGCGTGGCGTAGCCGTTTTGCAGTAGCCAGGCGATGCGCGTGGTCAGCACTCGGGTCTTGCCTGAACCTGCCCCCGCCAGAATCAGTGCGTGGCCTGCGGGCAGCGTGACGGCCGCCAGTTGCTCGTCGTTCAGATTGGCCAGGAGGGGCGATGCAGCCGAGGCCGCAGCAGCGTGTGGGGGCACCAAGGCTTCGGGTGCACCCGGGAACGGGTCTTGTGGGAACATGCGGCCATTGTAGAAAGCGCCCCGGCGCCCTCCCCCGCCCGACCATGAAAAACATTGCCCGCACCCTGGCCAGCGTCCTGGTCCTTACTTACACAGCCTCAGCGCTGGCCCAGGCCAGCTGCAGCAGTGACGGCATCCTACAGCCCGTGGCCATTTTCGAGCGCTTCATCAGTGCCGACTGCGAAGCCTGCTGGAGCGATGCGGCCACCCCCGCGCCCTCTGCCACGGCGGGCGTGGCGGTGCTGGACTGGATCGTGCCGGGCAAGGCCGGTGACGAAGCGCCCTTGTCGGCCGCCGCCACCAACGACGCCCTGGCCCGCCTGCAGACCCTGGGCCGCAAGCCCCCTGTCACCACCGATGTGCACACTGCGGCCATCGAGGCCGCCACGCCCGCCCGCCTGCGCGTGGCCCACGGCATGCCGTTCAACGACTACCTGGGCGCGGCCATCGCGTTCACGCCCGTGCAGCGCGCTGCACAGCGCAACGTCGCAACGCCCGGAGCCATGGACTTCTATCTGCTGCTTGTCGAATCCGTGCCTGCAGGCACCGAAGGCACGAAAGTGGCGCGAAATATGGTTCGAAACATGCTCCACGGCACGTGGGAAAAGCGCGACAAGCTATCAAAAAAAGAGCAAATGAAATGGATGGAAACCCGGTCCATTCGCATCCCGGAAGGCGCAGAGGCCGAGCGGCTGCGCATGGTGGGCTGGGTGCAGGACGCCCAGGGCAGCGTCCTGGCGGCTGCGCAGTCCACCTGCCGATGACATCGGTGATACCGGTCATACCCGCACGGTTATAGGGTCTGCCAGGCAGGCGGGTAGAATCAATCACCGGGCCCAAGTTTCTTGACGCCCGGTTTTTTGTGCCCGCGCAATCTGCGGGGTTCGGAGCTGGCCACCACGCCAGTGCCCACAAAGCCGGTCCCAAGCCAAGCGCCCACGCCCGCGAAATCCTTCGCAGGCGACCTTTTCAAAGGAGCTTGGAATCTCATGGAAATCTTCGATTACGACAACGTTTTGCTGCTGCCCCGCAAATGCCGCGTGGAAAGCCGCTCGGAATGCGACGCCAGCGTGGAGCTGGGCGGCCGCTCGTTCCGCATCCCCGTGGTACCCGCCAACATGAAAACGGTGGTGGACGAAAAGATCTGTACCTGGATGGCCCAGAACGGCTACTTCTACGTCATGCACCGGTTTGACCTGGACAACCTCCAGTTCGTCAAGGACATGCACGCCAAGGGCTGCTACGCCTCGATCTCACTGGGCGTCAAACGACCCGACTACGACACCGTGGACCAGTTGGTGGCCCTGGGCCTCACGCCCGAATACATCACCATCGACATCGCCCATGGGCATGCCGACAGCGTGAAGAACATGATTGGCTACCTCAAGCAGCACCTGCCCAAGGCGTTTGTGATTGCTGGCAATGTGGCCACGCCTGAAGCCATCATCGACCTGGAAAACTGGGGTGCCGACGCGACCAAGGTAGGCGTGGGCCCGGGCAAGGTGTGCATCACCAAACTCAAGACCGGCTTTGGCACGGGCGGCTGGCAGCTATCTGCCCTCAAGTGGTGTGCCCGCGTGGCCACCAAACCCATCATTGCCGACGGCGGCATCCGCAGCCATGGCGACATCGCCAAGAGCATCCGTTTTGGCGCCAGCATGGTGATGATCGGCTCGCTGTTCGCAGGCCATGAAGAGTCCCCCGGCAAGACGGTGGAGGTGGACGGCGCTCTGTTCAAGGAGTACTACGGCTCAGCCAGCGACTTCAACAAGGGCGAGTACAAGCACGTGGAAGGCAAGCGCATCCTGGAGCCCATCAAGGGCAAGCTGGCCGAGACGCTGATCGAGATGGAGCAGGATGTGCAAAGCTCCATCAGCTACGCCGGCGGCACCAAGCTGATGGACGTGCGCAAGGTCAACTATGTGATCCTGGGCGGCGACAACGCGGGTGAGCACCTGCTGATGTAAACCAGCACCCGGGCCGAGATCAACGCGAGGTCAGGCCCGCAGCAGGTTTTGCGCCATGTGGTGCAGGTCATGCCCGGGCTGGTCCAGGGCATCGACGATGCTGAAGTGGTGCAGTCCGGGTAATGCCACGCTACGGGGCACGAAGTGGCTGCCCCAGGCGTTCTGCATCAACTGGTTCTGACGTAGGAACTCGGGGCTTTCATCCGCCCCCACGGCGCAATAGAGCGTACCGATGGCGGGCTCCAGCAGGCGCGCCGGGCTGTACTGCAGCACTTGCTGCTCCGTGAGGTTCAGCACCGTCTGGTACATGGGGGTGTGCATGATGGGCTCCAGATCGTGGACCCCGGAGATCGACAGCGCATTGCGCACCAGCCCATCCGGCAGACCGTCACCGATCAGCGGCCACACACTGGTGAGCAGCAGGGCCGCCAGTTGGCCTCCCGCCGAATGCCCTGCCACCGTAATCCGCTTCGGGTCGCCCCCATGGGCGGCAACGTGGTGCCACACCCAACCCAGTGCTTTCTCCATTTGCCGCACGATGTGCGGGATGGTCACCGGCGCCTCGGGGGTGCCTGGGCACAACGCGTAGTTCAGCACCACCACACAAAACCCGGCCTGGGTAAAAGGCGGCGCAATGAACGAGTGATCGGATTTGTCGAGCGACCGCCAGTAGCCGCCATGGATGAACACCAGCACAGGCACCGGCCCGCCCGTGGTACGTGCAGACGGAAACACGTCCAGGGTTTCCCCTGCACCGCTGCCATAGGCCACATCCAGCACACAAGGGACGTTGGCCCGCACCTGCGCAGAATCCCGTGCCCAGCGCTGCAGGTAGTCCATGTGGTCGGGCACCAGAGCACGGTTGTTGTACATGCGCTCCAGCCAGGCGGGGTCATGCAGGGGCAAGGTCATGGGTAGGGTCTCCTGGGGCTGTGCGGCATCATCATTCCAATCTAGCCATGCTGCAAGCTCCGTGACAGGGTGATGCACCAAAAAGGCACATGATGCACACAGAGACAACGATCCCGGATGTATGACGCCATGACCACTACCCCGCTTCGCATTGCAGTCCTGGGCATTGGCATGATGGGCCGCCCCATCGCACGCCGCCTCAAGGAAGCCGGCCATCAGGTCCAGGTGTGGAACCGTACCCGAGCCAAGGCGGAGCCCCTGGCAGCGTTTGGCATCACCGTCCATGCCTCGCCCACCGAAGCGGTCCAGAACGCCGATATGGTGATCAGCCTGCTGGAAAACGGCCCTGTCGTAGGACACGTCCTGTTCGAATCCGGAACGGCCAAGGCGATGCGCAAAGGCGCCCTCTTCATCGACATGGCCTCCATCCAGCCCCGCGAAGCACGGGACCACGCCGCCCGCCTGGGCGAGATGGGCCTGGCCCACCTGGATGCACCTGTATCAGGTGGGACGGTGGGAGCAGAAAACGGCACGCTCGCCATCCTGGTGGGCGGGCGCCCTGAAGACTTTGCGCAGGCCCAGCCCGTGTTCGCCGCCTGCGGCCGCGCTACCCATGTGGGCCCGCACGGCGCGGGCCAGCTCACCAAGTTGGCCAACCAGATGATCGTGGGCATCACCATCGGCGCGGTGGCCGAGGCACTGCTGTTTGCAGCCAAGGGCGGCGCAGACATGGCCAAGGTGCGCGAAGCCATTCAGGGAGGTTTTGCAGACAGCCGCATCCTGCAACTGCATGGCCAACGCATGGTGGAGCGTGACTTTGCCCCACGCGGCCGCATGGCCGTGCAGCTCAAGGACATGCGCAACGCCCTGGCGACGGCCGGCGAGATCGGCTTCGACGCGCCCATCACAGCCCTGTTCGAGACCCTCTATGCCGAAGGCGTAGATCATGGCTTGGGCGAACTGGACCACAGTGGCCTGTTTGTCGAACTCGCCAGCCGCAATGCCATGCAATAATTTTCTGGGTTGCTTGCCAAGCCACAAAAAACTAGTGCATAATTCGAGGCTCTGCAGCAATGCAGACAGATTTATAAAAAGTTTGGGTTCTTAGCTCAGTTGGTAGAGCAGCGGACTCTTAATCCGTAGGTCGAGTGTTCGAGTCACTCAGGACCCACCAAACAAAAGCCGCAAGGCGCAAAAAGCCGGTGTTACTTCAATGTAGCGTCGGCTTTTTTGTTTTTCTGGCTACGACAGAGGCGCAACACACCCCTTCCTCGGCTAGCTCCGTTCTCAGCAGCATCTTCAGGTTACAAAATAACCTCATCTTGCTCGCACATATGCGCTGTGCACCATACGCTATCCAGAAGAACCCGTTCCTCTTGGTACTGCAACGCGAGGATTTTCATGACTCCAATACTCCTGAGGCGGACAGCACTTCTCACAGGACTGAGCCTGCTCGCGCCCGCCACGCTGTCACGCGCGCAAGGGCAGGAGCGAGCAGTGGCGGGTTTGGCGCGCGGCGGCCAATGGCCTGCCTGGGATACCTTCAAGGCCCAATTCACCAGCGAGGAAGGCCGGGTGATCTCGGACGACGGGGAGGGAGGGCGCACCTACTCGGAAGGCCAAGCTTACGGACTTTTCTTTGCCCTGGTCGCCAATGACCGCAAAGGTTTCGACACCCTCCTGCGCTGGACTGAAAACAACCTGAGCGGCGGAGACCTGGGCGCACGCCTGCCCGCGTGGCTGTGGGGCCGTCGGCCGGACGGAACCTGGGGCGTTATTGACAGCAATGCGGCCTCCGACGCCGACATCTGGATTGCCTATGTCTTGGGCGAGGCGGCACGACTGTGGAATGCCCCGCAATATCGCGCTTTGGGGGCCCGTCTGGCCGACCGCATCATTGCAGAGGAGACCGCAGACCTCCCTGGCCTGGGGCCGAGCCTGCTCCCTGCGCCAAGCGGCTTTGTGGAGGCCGAAGGCCGATGGAAACTCAACCCAAGCTATATGCCGTTGCAGGTCATGCAACGGCTGGCCACGCTCTACCCCCTCCCTGCCTGGAGACAGCTTACTCAAAGTTCTGAAAAAATCATCGTGGGAGCCTCCCCCAAAGGCTACGCCCCTGACTGGACCTTGTACGACGCACGGCAAGGCTTTCTCATTGACGAAAAAGGCAAGGAAAAAGGCCAGGGCGCCTACAACGCGATTCGCGTCTACCTGTGGGCAGGCATGCTGCACCCTGCCGCACCTGGCCGCAAGCCCTTGCTTTCTGCATTGGCCCCCATGGCGAGATACGTGCGCGAACAGGGGTACCCACCTGAATCGATTGATGTACTGACAGGACAGGGCTCAGGCCCCGGTCCGGCAGGCTTTACGGCAGCGATGCTGCCCTTTTTGCAGGCGCAAGGCGATAGTGCTGCATTGAAAGCGCAGCTCAGCCGCCTCGTCGCGAATCCCGTGCGATCCACGGCGTACTATGAACAGACTCTGGCCCTGTTCGGACTGGGCTGGATGGAGGGGAGGTACCGGTTTTCATCCGGGGGTCAACTCCTGCCGCAGAGAACCAAGCCCTGATAGCGGCTCTTGCCGCAACGGCCGTCATCGGTCCTGTCCGAGCCCCCCTGCCCCTGCCCGATGTTCTACCCGTTGCCCACCCGATGAATCCCAACGCCCACACACTTTGGCGCGCGCCCCAATGGACCCTCGCTGCCCTCCTCGCCGTACTGGGCATGCTGGGGCCTTTCTCGATTGACACCTACATACCTGCCTTCGCAGGCATTGCCAGTGCCCTGGGCGCCACCCCGGTGGAGATGCAACAGACCCTTTCGGCCTATCTCTTTGGTTTTGCGTTCATGAACCTCTTCCATGGAGCACTCGCCGACAGCTTTGGCCGGCGACCGGTGGTCCTGTGCGGGATTGCCATGTTCACGCTGGCCTCGGCTGGATGCGCGCTGTCACAAAGCATCGGCCAGCTCATAGCGTTCAGGGCATTGCAGGGCTTGTCTACGGGCGCTGGCATTGTGGTGTCGCGTGCGGTCATCCGCGACATGTTTCCCCCAGCGCGCGCGCAGCAGGTGATGAGCCAAGTGACGATCTACTTTGGCATAGCCCCAGCCATCGCTCCCATCGTGGGCGGCTGGCTCTTTGTACATGCAGGCTGGCACAGCATCTTCTGGTTTCTGACCTGCGTGGGCGTGGTGCTCTGGGTCGCAAACTTCAGGCTCCTGCCCGAAACATTGCAGGCCGAGCATCGCCAGCCGTTCAATGGGCCCCATCTGATGCGGGGGTACTGGCAGCTGGGGTCAAGCCCTCGATTTGTGCTGCTGGCGCTCGCAAGCGGCGTTCCTTTCAATGGAATGTTCCTGTACGTACTGGCAGCACCTGCCTTTCTGGGCGAACACCTTGCACTAGCCCCCACGCAGTTCTTCTGGTTCTTTCTACTGACCATTTCGGGCATCATGGGCGGCGCGTGGCTGAGCGGGCGTCTGGCCGGCAAGATCGCTCCAAAACGACAGATACGGCACGGCTTTGTGATCATGTTCACCGTAGCCGTCTTCAACCTGGGAGCAAATCTGCTCTTTCCCGTGCACGCGGCCTGGTCGCTGCTGCCGATTGCGGTCTTTGCGTTTGGCTGGGCACTGATGGTGCCGGTAGTGACCCTGCTGGTGCTGGACCTTCACCCCGAGCGCCGCGGCATGGCCTCATCCATGCAAGCGTTTGTCGGCTCTACTGCGAACGGCATTGTGGCGGGCATCCTGGTCCCTTTGGTGATGCACTCAACGGTCTTGCTGGCCTTCGCATCGCTGCTCATGATGTGCGTGGGCATGATGGCTTGGATCTATCTGCACCATCGCTGGCCCGATATTGGCAGGACTGCAACGCCAGGTTGAGCCCCTGGCGTTTGTGAATTGCCCTGCGTGCTGCAACAATGAGACCTCACTCTACGCTCCGCCAAGTCAGTGCGCACCAGCGAGAGTGGGATTCCAGGCGCCCGAGTACAACGCCCAGCCCAACTGGAAGCTTGGCATGTTTGTCGATGTCGAAGCATTCAAGGCGGCAAAGGAACAGTAAGCAACCCGGTGAAGCCTCTGGAAAGCCGCTATGCCCGCCAGGCACTGGGGCCATCGACGCCTCGGACCGCAACTTTCTAGCCAGGGCGCCAACCGAGCGGCTCCACCGCTACGCAGTTCACGCCGGCTGAGTTCTGAAGTGCACCCCACGGCACCTGACGCCAAGCTTCCGTGCAACCCGGAGGGGGTCCTATGACAGTTGCCGCCGGTCCACCCCTTTTTCCTGGTAGTACCGGATTTTTTCGGCATACATGGCCTGGTCGGCGCGATGGATGGCCGCTTCGACCATGTCGCCCGAACGGCACGAAGCGACGCCCATGGCCAGGCTGATCGGCTGGCCCGGATAGAACTGGTTGTTCAAGTCCAACATGGAGAGAATGCGCTCCTGCAACGCAAAGGCGCTGCGCTCGTCCATGCCTGGCAGCAACACCGTGAATTCATCTCCGCCAATGCGCGCGGCGCAGGCTGGCGGGTCCACCGCCTTGGCCAGTACTTCGCCCACCCTGCGCAGCATGGAATCGCCCGCAGCATGGCCCTGCTCATCGTTCACAACCTTGAGCCCGTTCAAATCAATCGCAATGATGGACAGAGGCCACGGTCCCTTGCGAGTGACACGATTGAGTTCTTCCGCATAGAAGGCCCGGTTGCGCAGCTGCGTCAGGACGTCATGCTTGCCAAGGTACTCCAGGTAGGCCTCGGCCTTTTTGCGCGCCGTGATGTCCACCAGCGACAGCAGCACCAGCCCCCAGTCCGCAAGATGGTCTGCCAACACGGAAAACTGCATGTGGATATGCACCGCATCCCCCGACAGCGCGTAGTTGACCACTTCGCGCTGCTGAAAGGTCTTGCCTTCCCACAGGTCCAGCAACTGGTCCGCGAAGGACTCATGCATCTCACCCCTAAACACCCGCCCTATGTTGTTCAGAAGCATCTCCTTGCTGGACGCACCGAACATGCGCAACGTCTGCTGGTTGACATCGACCACGCGAATCTCCTGCATGCAGCGCGTGACGAATTCAGGGTGCACCGTGATGAAGGTCTTGAAATCGTCAATGCCCTGCGAGCGAACGCCGTCGAGCAGGCTTTTCACGGCACTGAAATCCTCGACCCACAACGAGACCGGGGAGTGCTCGAACAAATCCCGCGCATATTGTTCGCTGCGCCGAAGTTGGCTGGCACTCCGCACTTGGGCCGTGATGTCTTCCAGCGAAAGCAGAACGCGGCTCCAGTCCGCTTCATACCCTGGAAGGATGCGTGCGCGAATCTGAACGTCAAGACGCCGGCCATCCAGCGCATAGTTGACAGTCTGGTTCGAAAACTCCAGCTGCCCGGACCACAGCGCCGCCAGCTCATGGAAGACCGCATCGTGCATGTCATCCCTGAAGACCTGGTCCAGATTCGCTTCAAGCACCTGTTGGTTCTCGGCCGCAAACAGCTCCAGCGTGCGGCGATTGACTTTCAACACCTTGAGGGCAGCGCTGCATTGCCGCACCCTTGCGGAGTCCTGAGCAAGGTGGGCACGAAGATCGGAAACCCCCGCAGCGCGCCAGCGATCAAAAAGTTGCTTCAGGGCGCTGTAGTCCTCCAGCCAGAGAGACACGGGCGCCAGTTCGAACATGTGTTCGAAGTCTGCCTCGGAAGATAACGAAGACGACACTGCAGATTCCTCCCTGGGCAATTATTGTCGAGCTACTCTGCGTATTCTTGGTCCAGGGTCCCCACAACAACAAAAAAGGCCAGCACCTTGCGGTACCGGCCTTTGCAACAGGGGTGGCGCTAGCGCCACAGACCTGTCAGCGATCAGCGCGCGGGGCGCGCAGGGCGCTTGCGGGCATCGTGTGCCACGAACGGCTTGCCGCCACCACCAGCTGGCTTGGCAAACGCTGGCTTGCGGGGAGCGAAATCACCACGCGGTGCACCTGCATCACCACGGGGCGCAAAGCTGCCACGGCCTGCGTCACCAAAACCAGGTTTGCGGCCATAGCCTTCACCATCACGACGCGGCGCAAAACTACGGTCACCACCACGGTCATCACGACCCGCAAAACCGCCAGCGCCTTCACCACGTGCAGGAGCACCACGGTTGTCACGGCCAGCGAAACCACCGCCAAAGCCACCACCGAAACCACCACGGTCATTGCCACCACGTGCAGGACCACCGAAGCGGCCACGCGACTGGTTGTCACGGTTGTCGTACGAACGGCCCGGGGCGCCACGGCCACCACCAAAATCGCCACCGCGAGGTGCCTGCGGCGCGCGCTGCGAGGGCTCCATGCCGGGAATCACTTCGGCCTTGAACTGCTGGCGGCTGTACGACTCAATGTCGTAGATCTTGCGGCGATCGCGGAACTCGGCAAACGTGATGGCCAGGCCATCGCGACCCGCACGGCCAGTACGGCCAATGCGGTGGGTGTAGTCCTCGGCCTTCATGGGCAGGCCGAAGTTGAACACATGGGTGATCGTGGGCACATCGATACCACGTGCTGCCACATCGGTAGCCACCAGAATCTGCACCTGGCCAGCGCGCAATGCCATCAAACGGCGATTGCGCAAACCCTGGCTCAGGGCACCGTGCAATGCAACGGCCGAAAAGCCTTCTTGCTGCAGGTCGTTGGCCAGGCCATCGCACTCCACCTGGGTGCTGGCAAAAACGATGGCTTGGTTGATCGTGGTGTCACGCAGCCAGTGGTCCAGCATCTTGCGCTTGTGCTGGGCGTTGTCGGCCCAGTACAGCATTTGCTTGATGTTGGCATGCTTCTCTTGCGGAGAGTCAATGGTGACCTTCTGCACAGACGAACCTCCGTCGTGCATCACGCGCATGGCCAACTGCTGGATGCGGGGCGCGAAGGTAGCGCTGAACATCATGGTCTGCTTGCGCTGGGCGGTCAGCTGGTTCAGTTCGGCCAGGTCGTCCGAGAAACCCAGGTCGAGCATGCGGTCGGCTTCGTCAACGACCAGGAACTGCACCTTGTCGAGCTTGATCTGCATCGAGCGCTGCAGGTCCAGCAAGCGGCCAGGGGTGGCCACCACCAGGTCGGCGTTTTGCAGCTTGGCGATCTGCAATTGGTAAGGCATGCCACCCACCACGTTAGCGACACGCAGGCCACGGCAGTGCTTGACCAGGTCGATAGCATCGTGCGCGACTTGCTGCGCCAGTTCACGCGTGGGGCACAGAATCAGGGCACCAGGGGTGGCGGCCTTGAAATTGCGCGAGCTGGTGGGGTCCTTGCGCTTGGCGCGCTTGGGGGCAGGTTCACCACGGGCGGCAGCTTCGGCCACAGCGCGCTCGAAAGCAGCGCGTTCTTCGGCTTCAGCAGCAGCCTGCTGGTTGATCAGCGTGTGCAGCACGGGCAGCAGGAAGGCGGCAGTCTTGCCGCTGCCGGTCTGGCTGGAAACCATCAAGTCGATGAACTTGGTGGAGTCGTTGCCACCGCCCATTGCCAAGGGAATGGCCTTGAGCTGCACGCTGGTGGGCTGGGTGTAGCCCAGGTCAGCCACGGCTTGCACCAGTTCAGGGGCCAGGCCCAGTTCGATAAAGCCGTTGGGCTCAGCAGTCACGGTAACGTCGGCCTCGGTGGCAGCTGCCACCACGGCGTCCAGAGGGGAAGACTGCACGGAAATGTCGGCAGCAAAGGAAGTGTCGGCAGGCGCGAATTCGCCCTGCACCAAAGAGGTGTCGGTCATGATTTTTCTCTCACGAAGACGATCGCAAGCGTAGCCTGCGAGTGGCTTCGTCAATGGTTAAAAAACATCAACCATCAAACGAAACCTGCATTGCTCTGGGCGGATGCTGGTGGGCGTTGTTCGCTAGTCCTGCACTGCGTTGAAAACAGTCGGCTGGCAAGCCCGGTGTGTGAGGGGAGATGCACAATCTGCGAGGAATGGATTCCTGCGCAGCCGCTGATTATGGCATGGATAGGTACTTTCCCGCAAGCCCCTCTCAGTTCTTGCGATACAAACCCACAAGGTCTTCAGCCGCCCTCCCCGGAATCCGTCACACCGAAAGCAGGTGCTTGCGGTAGTGCGCCAGTTCGTCAATGGACTCATGCACGTCTGCCAGGGCCGTGTGCTTCTGCGCTTTCTTGAAGCTGGTGTAGGCCTCGGGCTTCCAGCGCTTGGCCAATTCCTTAAGGGTGCTCACGTCTACGTTGCGGTAATGGAAGAATCGCTCCAGCTTGGGCATATAGCGCACCAGAAAGCGCCGGTCCTGGCCGATGCTGTTGCCGCACATAGGCGCAGTCCCCTTGGGAACGTACTTGCTCAGGAAGGCAATGATCTGCTGCTCTGCCTCCTCCTCCGTCACGGTCGAGGCCTTCACCTTGTCGATGAGGCCGCTGCGACCGTGGGTGCCCTTGTTCCAGGCATCCATCTTGCCCAGCAGTTCATCGGACTGGTGGATCGCAAAAACTGGCCCCTCGATGCGCGGCTCCAGGCTCGGTCCCGTCACGATGACGGCGATTTCCAGCAGGCGGTCGGTATCGGGCTCCAGGCCTGTCATTTCGCAATCGAGCCAGACCAGGTTCTGGTCGGATTTGGCAAGTGCGTGAGGGGTGGGGTTGTTGGCTTCTGACATGGCGCGCATTGTCGCCGATGGCCTAAACTCGCCGCTCATGCCCACTTCCGACGCCTTCTCCCCCGCCCTGGCGCTGACGCTTGCGTTTGCCGCAGCTCTCACCCTGGGCCTTGTGCTCAAGTTCTGGCTGGCTACGCGCCAGATCCGGCATGTGGCGCGACACCGCAGCGACGTTCCCGCACCATTTGCCGAACGCATCGCGCTGGCGGCGCACCAGAAGGCCGCGGATTACACGATCACCAAGGCGCGCCTGGGCTTGCTGGAAATGGCACTGGGTGCGGCCGTGCTGCTGGGCTGGACACTGCTGGGTGGACTGGATGTGCTGAATCAGGCCCTGCTCAGCGCCCTGGGCGGCGGGATGTGGCAGCAGTTGGCGCTGCTGACCGCCTTCGCCGCCATCAGCGGCCTGATCGACCTGCCGCTGTCGCTGTACCAGACCTTCGTCGTGGAAGAGCGCTTTGGTTTCAACAAGATGACCTGGCGCCTGTGGCTTGCCGATGCGCTCAAGGGCCTGCTGGTCGGCGCACTCATCGGCCTGCCCATCGCCGCGCTGATCCTGTGGATCATGGGGGCAACCGGCCCGCTGTGGTGGCTGTGGGCCTGGTGCTTCTGGATGGGTTTCAATCTGCTGCTGATGGTGGTGTATCCCACCTTCATCGCCCCGCTGTTCAACAAGTTCCAGCCCCTCGAAGACGAATCGCTCAAGGCCCGCGTCACGGCCCTCATGCAGCGCTGCGGCTTCTCGGCCAAAGGGCTGTTCGTGATGGACGGCAGCCGCCGCAGCGCGCATGCCAACGCCTACTTCACGGGCTTTGGCGCAGCAAAGCGCGTGGTGTTTTACGACACCCTCTTGCGCCAGCTGGCCCCGGGCGAGGTCGAGGCGGTGCTGGCCCATGAGCTGGGGCATTTCAAGCACCGCCACATCATCCAGCGTATCGTGACCATGTTCGCATTGAGCCTGGCAGGCTTTGCACTGCTGGGCTGGCTCTCCAACCAGGTGTGGTTCTACACCGGGCTGGGCGTGCGGCCGAGTATCTCGTTGGACCCCACCCTGGCCGCAGCCCCCAATGACGCATTGGCCCTGCTGCTTTTCATGCTTGTGGTGCCAGTCTTCACGTTTTTCATCTCGCCGCTGTTCTTGCAACTTTCGCGCCGCCACGAATTCCAGGCAGACGCCTACGCCGTCGCCCAGGCCAGCGGCGCCGACCTGTCCTCCGCCCTGCTCAAGCTCTACGAAGATAATGCCTCCACGCTCACACCCGACCCGGTGTACGTGAAGTTCTACTACTCGCACCCACCCGCCACCGAGCGGCTGGCGCGCATGCACAACCCCTCCCATCCATGACTACCATGTTGAAGAAAAAAGACTGGTCAACGCTTACCCGTCGTGCGTTGACAGCTACCGAAGTTGTAGCAAACCTGGCCAAACTCGAAGGCTGGAGCCTGACGGGCGATGGCGCTAACGTCGCCATTGAGAAGACCTACCATTTCGCCAACTACTACGAGACCATCTCGTTCGTGAACGCCTTGGCCTTCATTGCCAATGCCCAGGATCACCACCCCGATCTGTCGGTGCACTACAGCCGCTGCGTGGTGCGCCTGAACACGCACGACGTGCATGGCATTTCATCCACGGATTTCGAGTGCGCAATGCAGTTCGATGCCCTGGTGGCCTGACCCCATGACCTTGCGCACCACAGGCTCCCATGGCTGAACGCAGCGCGCTCATGGACGGCACCGTGGTCGCCAGCCATGGGCGCCACTGCATGGTGGAGACACCCGACGGCGAACGCCGCATCTGCCACCCACGCGGCAAAAAGAGCCAGGCAGTGGTAGGCGACCATGTGCTGTGGCAGGCGCCCCCGCCCGGCCAGGGCGAAGAGGGCACCATCGAAAAGGTCAAGGAACGGCGCAACCTCTTTTACCGACAGGACGAGATCCGCACCAAGTCGTTTGCCGCCAACCTCGACCAAGTGCTCATCCTGATCGCGGCAGAGCCGGTGTTTTCGGAAAGCCAGCTAGCCCGCGCCCTGATTGCCGCCGAGGCCGAGGGCATCAAGCCCATCATTGCACTCAACAAGAGCGATCTGGTCGAACCTTTCGCCCGCGCCTGGGAGCGCTTGCTGCCCTACCGGCACATGGGCGCCGGCAAGCACTATGGCGTGCTGCCGCTGTCGCTGGCGCTCTCCAGCGACGTGGACCGCGCGCTGCTGATGGAACATCTGCAGGGCAAGACCACGCTGGTGCTGGGCCCTTCAGGGTCCGGCAAGAGCACCCTCATCAATCTGCTGGTGCCAGGCGCTTCCGTGCTCACCGGTGAAATCTCGCAGGCGCTGAACTCGGGCAAACACACCACCACCAGCACGCACTGGTACTGGATGGACAAGGCCCGTACCACCGCGCTCATCGATTCACCAGGCTTTCAGGAGTTTGGGCTGCACCACATTGCCCCCATGCAACTGGCGGCCTGCATGCCCGACATTGCAGCACATGCGACAGCCTGCAAGTTCTACAACTGCACGCACCTGCACGAGCCGGGCTGTGGCGTGCTGGATGCAGTCAAACTGGGCCCCAGCGCAGGCGGCATAAGCGCAACACGCTATAAAATTTATAGCGATCTATTTGAAGAACTGCGCCACACCCGGTACTGAGCCGGGCGCGGCCTTCACTCCTGGCGCGACAGAAACCAGCGCACCCGTGGAACTGGCTTGCATGGGTGAGGGTGCGCCCCTCCTCCGAGGGCAGCCGCACTGCGGTTCAGAGGGCTTGCCAGCTACCCCAGCAAACGCGCCAGCGTAAGCAACGCCAGCAGCAGCATCCACACCACCACCGAGCGCCACACCAACCCCACAACGCTGCGCAGGTGGCCCACCTCGGGCTCGCGGCCGGGGGTGGAATCGCTGTCACCCATGTCAGCGTCGATCTCCAGGCCCTGTGGCGCGTGCAATTCAGTGCGCGCCTTCAGTGCCTCGCCCCCCAGGCGTACATTGATGGCACCTGCCGTGGCGGCCAGCACCACGCCGTCGTTGTCATTGGGGAAACGCTGTGCGTGAAACCGCCAGCCCTCGATCGCCTCTTCAAAGCTGCCCACCACCGCAAAGCTCAGTGCGGTGAGCCGGGCCGGAAGCCAGTCGATGGCGGTCCACGCCTGCGCAGAGGCCTGCTGCAGGGAGGCGCTGGCAGGCTGGGCGCCCGTGCGCTGCTTGTAATGCCAATAGCGCGATACAAACTCAGCCAACCGGTACAGAACAGCCCCGGTCGGCCCCAGGCCCAGGGCAGCCAGCACGGAGAACCATGCCAACACGCCGAACACATGCCGGTGGGCCGCCAACACTGAATACTCGATCACATGGCGCACGATCTCGCTACGCGGCAGCGCCCCTACATCCACCTGCTGCCAGTGGGCCAGGCGCTCGCGGGCAGCATCTTCATCGCCCTCCTCCAACGCGTCGCGGATGCCCGTGAAGTGGTGGCTGAACTGCCGAAACCCGAGCGTGATGTACAGCACTGCCACACTCCACAGCACCGCAAAGGGCCACCCCAGCCCCCAAAGCAACAGCCAGTGAATGGCCAGGGTCACCAGGGCGGGAACCAGCACCGCAAGGCTCCAGGCCACCCAGCCGTGGTGCGGCTTGCCCGCATCAAAATTGCGGCTCACGGACAGCGCCCACGCTCGCAGACCTGCATGAATGGGATTGCTGCGTGCCAGCGGGCGGGCCTGCTCGATCAGCAGAGCGAACAGGATGGCGAAGAAACTCATGGGGGGCAATGATACTGGTGCTTTGCCCCGATGCACCCTATCGCACGCGGACCCGGTTTACGCCTGCATGAAACGGTAGAAGTTGCGCAGCATGCCTGCTGTCGCACCCCAGATGTAATGGTTCTTGCCGCCGTCCTGGTAGGGCATCGAGAACCACTCCCGGTGTACGCCATCACGGTCGAACACATGGCGCCGGTGGTTGGCGGGATTGAGCAGAAAATCGAGCGGCACCTCGAAAAGGTCGGCCACTTCATACGGATTGGGTTGGAGCACGCAGTCCGGCTGCACCAGCGCCACCACGGGCGTGATGATGAACGATGAGCCGGTGACATAGATTGGCAACGTGCCGAGCACTTCGACAAAATCCCGAGCAAGCCCCACCTCTTCCTGCGCCTCGCGCAAGGCCGTGTCGGCAGGCGTTGCATCTCCCGCGTCTGCCCGCCCACCGGGGAAGGCCACCTGCCCCGAATGGGTGGACAGGTGGGCCGTGCGTTCGGTCAACAGCACCATGGGCTGTTCGCGCAGCACGATGGCAATCAGCACCGACGCACGGGCGGGCTCGCGGTTCATGAACTTCTTTTCCAGCAGCACCTCAGGCTCCCACTGCGGCGGGTGCGCAAAACGCGCCCGCAGCGCTTCAGCGGTCTGCGCCTGAACCGGCACCGCAGGCAGGTGCGCATCCACCCCCACCACCGGAACAAGGCGGGGGTCAAAGTCGGGCAGGCTCGACAAAGGAGCGATCACCGACGAGACAGCAGGACTGGAAGAAGGGTCCACAAGAAGGGGGAGGTGAACAAGCCAAAAAACAAAAAGCCGCTACAGGCAGACGCTGTAGCGGCTTGTGAGGTCGAGCCTGCGCCTTATGCGGCGGTGGCGGCTGCAGCCTTGTTGACACGCGAAGGCAGCTTTTCCTTGATACGTGCCGACTTGCCGCTGCGGTCACGCAGGTAGTACAGCTTGGCACGGCGCACATCACCACGGCGCTTGACTTCAATGCTGGCGATCAGGGGGCTGTAGGTCTGGAACGTACGCTCCACGCCTTCGCCGCTGGAGATCTTGCGCACGGTGAAGCCGCTGTTCAGGCCGCGATTGCGCTTGGCAATCACCACACCTTCGTAGGCCTGCACGCGCTTACGGGTACCTTCCACCACATTCACGCTCACGATGACGGTGTCACCAGGGGCGAATTCGGGGATGGTCTTGTTCAAGCGGGCGATTTCTTCCGCTTCCAGGGTCTGAATCAGGTTCATGTTTGATATCCAACGATCTTGTCCGCGCCAAAAATGGCTGCGTCGGGATTGACGTCTCAGTGTTTTGCGGGAGAACTCCCTGTCAAAACGGCCGGCCAGAGGATCGAAAAGCCTTTGATTATAGCAATTCAGCTGAGCTTGGCCAATACTGCTTCATCCGCAGCGGCCAGATGCCCTGCTTTGCGCGCCGCCTCGATGAGATCGGGCCTGTGCCGGGCCGTGGTGGCCAGGCGCTGGTCGCGCCGCCAGCGCTCGATCTGCGCATGGTGGCCAGACATCAGCGCGGCAGGCACCTGCTGCCCTGCCCATTCTTCAGGGCGCGTGTAGTGCGGGCAATCGAGCAGGCCATCGAGCGCCGGGTTGAAGCTGTCGAGCTGGTGGCTGCCCTCATCATTGAGCACACCGGGCTGCAAGCGCGCCACAGCGTCCAGCAGGGCCATGGCGGCGATTTCGCCACCCGACAACACAAAGTCGCCCAGACTCATCTGCAGATCGACATGGGTATCGATGAAGCGCTGGTCAATGCCTTCATAGCGCCCGCACAGCAGGATTGCACCCGTACTTGCAGACCAGCGCTCCACGGCAGCGTGGTTCAGCGTTTCGCCAATGGGCGAAAAAAGGACCAGCGGCGCCTCACTACTCTCGGCCTCACCACGCTCCACCCGGATAGCTGCAAGACACCGGGCGAGGGGCTCAGCCATCATCACCATGCCCGGCCCGCCGCCAAAGGGCCGATCATCAACACGACGGTAGTTGCCATCGGCGTAATCGCGCGGGTTCCACAGGCGTACATCGACCTGGCCGCCGGCATACGCGCGGCGGGTCACGCCGCTGGCCAGGAACGGCGCAAACAGCTCGGGGAACAGGGTGATGATGTCAAAGCGCATGGTGGGCGGCGCCAGGGCGGGAGTTCCGATCAGTAGTCCGGCTGCCAGTCCACCGTGATGCGCTTTTCGGCCAGGTCCACGTTGTCAATGAAGGCCGAGACAAAAGGGATCATCCGCTCCTGTGCCTTGCCGTCCTGCTCATAAGTCAACACCAGCACCGTCTGCGGACCGGTGGACATCAATTCCTGCACCTGCCCCAGCGCCACACCTTCGCGGTTGACGACCGCAAGACCGATCAGATCGATCCAGTAGTACTCGCCCTCCGTGGTGGACGGAAAGCTGGAGCGCGGCACAAAGATGCGCGCGCCGCGCAAGGCTTCGGCGGCATCGCGGTCATCAATGCCCTGCGCCCAGGCAACCACGGTGTCCGAATGGTCCTTGGCCTGGCGGATGGACAACAACACAGTGCCCGCAAAGGTCTTGGCGCCGCGTTCGGAAGGCTGCAGGTACCAGCGTTTGGATGAAAACAGCGCCTCAGGGCTGCTGCTGTGCGACAGCACCTTGAACCAGCCCTTGACACCCCAGGCATCGGCAATGCGCCCCACTTCAACGGCGTCTGTGGGCAGCTCTGCGGGTTCGAGGGTCAGGTTGGTGGCCATGGCGGGGGATTCCAGAATAGGAAAAGGGCGGGTTTCGCCAGGCATGCCGACGAAACCCGCCCTTTTCAGGGAGCTTTAAGCAGCCTTCTTGGCGGCTTGCTTGATCAGGCGGTCCACGGTAGGCGAGGACTGGGCGCCCACGCTCTTCCAGTACGTCAGACGGTCTTGCACGATGCGCAGGCCTTCTTCGGATTCCTTGGCGGTGGGGTTGTAGAAGCCGATGCGCTCGATGAAGCGGCCATCACGGCGCACGCGCTTGTCAGCAACGACGATGTTGAAGAAAGGACGGCCCTTGGAGCCGCCGCGGGAGAGTCGAATGACGACCATGATTTATCCTTCGGGTGGTGAACTCCGGCAACATTTGCCTTGAGCCACTGTGTTCGCAACCATATTCGCAACGCTTGAGACACGCGACATGGCCACCCGGCCAGCGACACGCTGCAAAGCCCGCGATTATATCCATTTCCCTCTTCCATGCCCAAAATTCGTTCCAGCACCGACAGCGATATTCCCGCCATCACGGCCATTTACCAACACCATGTGCTTCACGGTACAGGTACCTTTGAGATCGATCCACCGTCTGAAGCCGACATGGCAGGCCGCCGTGCCGACGTGCTGGCCCGAGGCCTGCCCTGGCTGGTGGCCGAAAAGGACGGCCAGGTGCTGGGCTATGCCTATGCCAACTGGTTCAAGCCCCGTCCAGCCTACCGGTTCTCTGCCGAGGACTCGATCTACGTGGCCGACAGCGCCCGTGGCATGGGCCTGGGCCGCAAGCTGCTGACCGAGCTGGCGGCCCAGGCCGAAGCAGCTGGGGTACGCAAGCTGCTGGCCGTGATTGGCGACTCGGCCAACGCGGGCTCGATCGGTGTGCACCGGGCGCTGGGCTTCACCGACGTAGGTGTCATGCGTTCGGTGGGATGGAAGTTCGGCGCCTGGCGCGACATCGTGCTCATGGAGAAGACCCTGGGCGCGGGCGACACCACATCGCCCGAATGAAAACGGCCCCCATGCTCGCCCCGCAGCGCAGAGCGCAGCCCTCCGAAGCGGCCCCCTTGGAGACCATTTGTTCATCTTGGGGCGGCCCGACGATAAATAATGCCTCATGAAAAATAAAACTTTGGCGGCATGGCTGGCCTTCGTGGGCGGGCCGCTGGGCCTTCACCGCTTTTACCTGCACGGGATCACCGACATGCTGGGCTGGCTGCTCCCGATACCGACGGCCCTCGGTATCTACGGGATCCAGCGCGTACAACAGCTCGGCCAGGACGACCACACCAGCTGGATGCTGATTCCTTTGCTGGGCTTCACGATTGCGGGCTGCGCCTTGCAAGCCATCCTGTTTGCACTCAAGACGCCCGAGGCGTGGAACGCGCGCTACAACCCCACGGCCGCACCCGACGCCCCGGCGGGCAGGACCCAATGGATCACCATCGGCGCCATCGTAGTCTCGCTGTTGGTAGGCACGGCGGTGCTGATGGCCAGCCTCGCGTTCAGCTTCCAACGGTACTTCGAGTACCAGATCGAGGAAGCTCGCAAGATCTCGCAGTGACCGACACCCACCAAGCGAACGCCCCATTGAATCCACATTCAAATGGGGCGTTAGCGCTTTTCCATATTGCCTAATTAGCTATACATTCAATAGCAAATCAGGAATCAGGGCATTCAGAATATCTGCAGACTGATCCAGTACGCCACGGCAGCCACAAACGCACTGGCGGGGATGGTCAAGATCCACGCCCAGACGATATTGCCTGCCACGCCCCAGCGCACTGCGCTGGCGCGCTGCGTGGAGCCCACGCCCACGATGGCGCCTGTGATGGTGTGGGTGGTGGACACCGGAATACCCAGCGTTGTTGCCAGGAACAGGGTCAGCGCCCCGCCCGTCTCGGCACAGAAGCCGCCCACGGGCTTGAGCTTGGTGATCTTCTGGCCCATGGTTTTCACGATGCGCCAGCCGCCGAACATGGTTCCCAGGCCGATAGCCACGTAGCAGCTGACAATCGTCCAGGTGGGTGGCGAAGCATCGCTTGCCGACGAATACCCTGTGGCAATCAGCAGCAGCCAGATGATGCCGATGGTCTTTTGCGCATCGTTGCCCCCGTGACCCAGGCTGTAGGCCCCTGCGGACACGAGCTGCAGGCGCCGGAACCATTTGTCCACCCGGCTTGGCCGCGTTCGCCGAAAGATGTGCGCCACAGCCACCATCATGAGAGAGCCCAGCAGGAAGCCGAGCAAGGGCGAAACGAAGATGAACGCCACGGTCTTGAGGATGCCGGTGGAGATCAGCGCGCTGGCACCCGCCTTGGCGATCACCGCCCCCACGATGCCGCCGATGAGCGCATGCGATGAGCTGCTGGGGATGCCGTAGTACCAGGTGATGACGTTCCAGGTGATGGCGCCCACCAAGGCACCAAACACCACATGGGTGTCCACGATGCCAGGCTGCACGATGCCCTTGCCCACCGTAGCGGCCACGCTCAGGTGGAAGACAAAGATCGCTACAAAGTTGAAGAACGCGGCGAACAGCACCGCCTGTGCGGGCTTGAGCACGCCGGTGGACACCACCGTGGCAATCGAATTGGCAGCGTCATGGAACCCGTTCATGAAATCGAACAGGATCGCCAGTGCCACGAGCAGGACCACAACCCAGAGGGCCGTTTGTACGGTTTCCATACTGGTCAGCCTGCCGGATCAGGAGTTTTCGAGGACGATGCCCTCGATGCAATTGGCCACGTCCTCACACTTGTCGGTGATGGTTTCCAGCAGCTCGTAGATGGCCTTGAGCTTGATCACCTCGCGCACATCGGGCTCTTCACGGAAGAGCTTGCTCATGGCGCTGCGCATCACGCGGTCGGCGTCGGATTCGAGCTTGTCGATCTCTTCGCAGGTCTTGAGCGCGGCTTCAGCCACGGCCGGATCGGCGATCTTGTCGAGCAACTTGACGGCATCACGCAGGCGTTCGCAGCACTTGAGGCTCAGGTCGGTCAGGCGGGTGATCTCTTCCGTCATGTGGCGCACGTCGTACAGCGCCATGGTCTCGGCAGAGTCCTGAATCAGGTCGGCCACATCGTCCATGGTGTTGATCAGCGTGTGGATCTGCTCGCGGTCGATAGGGGTGATGAAGGTCTTGTGGATGGCCTTGTTCACCTCGTGCGTCACGCGGTCAGCAGCACGCTCGGCGTTGTCCACATCCTGGTTGTATTTGTCGCGCAGGTGCGGGTCGCTGTAGTTGGCCACCAGTTGCGAGAAAGCCCGGGCCGCCTCGACGATGCGGTCTGCATGCTGGTTGAACATTTCGAAAAAATTGCCTTCGCGTGGCAACAGCTTGGCAAACAGCATGGAGGCTCCTGGATCGGTATCGATTTTTTGAAAATGAGACAAAGTCATGACAAAACCATGACTTTTGAATGACAGGCGAGTTTAACCGGCCGCCCTCACCCGCAGCCACGGGCGCCCGGCGCGGATACCGGGCAACACGCACCATTCATCAGGCACTGCGGAAAATGAAATACACAGCCCCCACCAGGCACAGGCCTGCCCAGAGGTAGTCCCACTTCAGGGGCTGGCCCATGTAGAACACCGCGAACGGCACAAACACCGCCAGCGTGATCACCTCCTGCATGATCTTGAGCTGCCCCACGTTGAACTGGGTAAACCCGATCCGGTTGGCAGGCACCTGCAGCAGGTACTCGAACAATGCAATGCCCCAACTCACCAGCGCTGCGGTGTACCAGGGTGACGTGGCCAGGTTCTTGAGGTGCCCGTACCAGGCAAAGGTCATGAAAACGTTGCTGGCAATCAGCAGCAACACGGTCTGGAGTGATACGGGCAAGGATTGCAGAGCGGACATCGACATGCGGCGACAGGTGGTGGCGGGGTGGGTGCAAATTATGAACAAAATTGGCATCTGGCGCTTGATACACATCCGCCATAAGCTATAGAAAATATAGCAATCAGTTCATACAAACGCCAACGCCTGCGCCAAAAAAAAGGCACCGCCGTGTGGCAGTGCCTTGTGCGACGCACCATGCGCCTGCCCCACGCAGGGCGGGCCGGGCATGGGTGTTGCCTTATTCGCCCAGGTAGGCCGCGCGCACCTTGGGATCGTTCAGGAGTTCCTGGCCGGGGCCGGCCATGGTGATCAGGCCGGACTCCATCACGTAGCCACGGTCGGCAATCGCCAGCGCCCGGCTCGCGTTCTGCTCCACCAGCAAAATGGTGACGCCCAGGGCGTACACATCGCGCACCACTTCAAAGATCTTGTCCACCATGATGGGCGACAGACCCATGGAGGGCTCGTCCAGCAGCAGCACCTTGGGCTGGCTCATCAGCGCACGGCCCATGGCCAGCATCTGCTGTTCACCGCCCGACATGGTGCCAGCGAGTTGGTCCTTGCGTTCGCGCAGGCGCGGGAAGATGGTGAACATCTTTTCGATGTCGGCCAAGATGCCTGCCTTGTCGCGGCGCGTGTAGGCGCCCATCTGCAGGTTCTCGGTGATGGTCATGCGGGCGAACACGCCCCGGCCTTCCGGCACCATCACAAGCCCCTTCTTCACCAGATCCCAGGCGCCTTTGCCCTTGATGCTTTCACCCAGGTAATGGATGTCGCCATCGTTCATGCCCAGGGTGCCGGTGATCGCCTTCATGGTGGTGGTCTTGCCAGCGCCGTTGGAGCCGATCAGCGAAACCAATTCCCCCTCGCGCACTTCAAAGTCCACGCCCTTCACGGCCTGGATACCGCCGTAGGCCACTTTCAGGCCCTTGACCTGCAGCAGTACCTTGTTGGATTTTTCGGCCATTCTCAATGTCCTCCGGTGCCCAGATAGGCCTCAATCACTTTTTCGTTCTTCTGCACGGTGGCAGGCGTACCTTCGGCGATCTGCTTGCCGTAGTCGAGCACCGTCACGCGGTCGCACAGGCCCATCACCAGCTTCACGTCGTGCTCGATGAGCAAGATGGTGCGGTTGTCGTTGCGGATGCGGTCGATCAGCTCGCGCAGCAGCACCTTCTCGGTGGCGTTCATGCCGGCTGCGGGCTCGTCCAGCGCAATCAGTTGCGGATCGGTGGCCAGGGCCCGGGCGATCTCCAGGCGGCGTTGGTCACCATAGGAGAGGGTACGCGCCTTATAGTCGGCGAACTTGCCAATGCCCACGTAGTCGAGCAGTTCCTGCGCGCGCTTGGCAATGGCCAGCTCTTCTTCCTTGAAACCCTTGGTGCGCAGCACCGCGCCCAGCAGGCCGGACTTGGTGCGGATGTGGCGGCCCACCATCACGTTTTCCAGCGCCGTCATTTCTGCAAACAGGCGGATGTTCTGGAAGGTGCGGGCAATGCCCGCCTTGGCCACTTCATGCACGGCCGTGGGCTCGTAAGGCTTGCCGGCCAGCTCAAAAGTGCCGCTGTCGGGGGTGTACAGGCCCGTGATCACGTTGAAGAACGTGGTCTTGCCAGCCCCGTTGGGGCCGATCAGGCCATAGACCTGGCCACGCTCGATGGTGATGCCCACGTCGGAGAGGGCTTGCAGGCCACCAAAACGCTTGGAAATACCTGCAACCCGCAGCACCACGTCGCTGGCTGATTTCTGAATGTTCTCTGCCATGTTCTAACTTTCTGCGGTGTTCAGGTCTTCTGCGTGAGGCTCTTGCCATGGTCGGGCGCTGGCCACAGACCACGGGGACGCATCAGCATGATGATGATCATGGCCAGTGCGATCAGCAACTGGCGCAGGATGGCGGAGTCCAAACGGCCGTCCGTCATGGCCTGCAGCGGGCCTGCCACGTAGCGCAGCACTTCGGGCAAGGCCGACAGCAGCACGGCACCCAGGATCACGCCGGGAATGTGGCCGATACCGCCCAGCACCACCATGGCGACGATCATGACCGACTCCATCAGGCTGAACGACTCGGGCGACACAAAGCCCTGGAACGCACCGAACATCGCACCCGACACGCCGCCAAACGAAGCGCCCATGCCGAAGGCCAGCAGCTTCATGTTGCGGGTGTTGATGCCCATCGCCTTGGCGGCGATTTCATCTTCACGGATGGCCATCCAGGCGCGGCCGATGCGTGAGTCCTGCAGGCGATAGCAAATAACGATGGAGATCACCACCAGAACCAAGAACAGGTAGTAGTACAGCGTGACGGAGCTGATATCAAAGCCGAACACCTCCAGGCGCTTGCCCAGGTCCAGGCCAAAAATCTTGACCGAGTCGATCTGGCCCAGGCCCTTGGGGCCGTTGGTCAGGTTGACGGGGTGGTCCAGGTTGTTTAGGAAGATACGGATGATTTCGCCGAAGCCCAAGGTCACGATGGCCAGGTAGTCCCCGCGCAACTTGAGCGTGGGCGCCCCCAAAAGCGCTCCGAAGAACGCCGCCAGTAATGCCGCCACCGGTATCACAAGCCACAGCGAGGTGTGCAAGCCGTTGGGGAACATGGCGGCAAACGCCGCAAAGTTGTCCGCAAGGTGCGGCGAGGCCATCAAGGCAAACAGGTAGGCGCCCACGGCGTAGAACGCCACGTAGCCCAGGTCCAGCAGGCCGGCGTAGCCCACCACGATGTTCAGGCCCAGGGCCAGCAGCACATACAGCAGGGCCAGGTCGGCAATGCGCACCCAGGCATTGCCGAAGGATTGCAGGATCAGCGGCAGCACCAGCAGCGCGACGGCGCCGAGGATCCAGTTGGTTTTGGTGTTCTTCATGGTGTGAGGCTCCTCAGGCGCGATCGGCCACACGCTCACCCAGCAGGCCCGAAGGACGCAGCGTCAGGATGATGATGAGCACGATGAACGCAAAGATGTCGGTGTAGTGGCTGCCCAGCAGACCGCCCGTGAGCGTGCCGATGTAGCCCGAGCCGATGGCTTCGATGAGACCCAGCAAAATGCCGCCCACCACTGCACCGGCCAGGTTGCCAATGCCGCCGAACACCGCCGCCGTGAAGGCCTTGAGGCCCGGCAGGAAGCCCATGGTGTGCTGCGCCGTGCCGTAGTTGGAGGCATACATGATGCCGGCCACGGCGGCCAGAATGGCGCCGATGATGAAGGTGGCGGAAATCACCATGTCGGGCTTGACGCCCATCAGGGAAGCAACGCGGGGGTTCTCAGCCGTGGCGCGCATCGCGCGGCCCAGGTTGGTGTGGTTCACCAGGTACACCAGCGAGGCCAGGGCAACAGCGGTCACGCCCAGGATCAGGATCTGTGTGGGGGTGATGTAAGCGCCACCCACCTCGAACGGCGCGCTGGGCAACATCGTGGGATAGGGCTTGTAGTTGGGCTTCCAGATGATCATGGCCAGCGTCTGCAGCAGGATCGACATGCCGATGGCGGTGATCAGGGGGGCGAGACGAGGACTGTTGCGCAGAGGGCGGTAGGCCACCTTCTCGATCACAAAATTGAGCGTTGCGGCAACCACGCAGGCAATGAGGGTGGCCAGCAGCAAGATGAGCCAGCCCGGGGCGCCAGGCATTGCAGCCTGCATCATTCCTATACAGCTCCAACTGGTCAGAGCCCCGATCATGAGCACTTCGCCGTGGGCGAAATTGATCAGCTGAATAATGCCGTACACCATCGTGTAGCCCAAGGCTATCAAGGCGTACATGCTGCCGAGTACCAGACCGTTGATGATCTGTTGCAGCAAAATGTCCATAAGAGAAGTCCTTCGTTTGTAACGTACCCACCGCTTTGGCACCGGAATCGGTACAGCCTTGTGGGCCCGACTGCCATCTAGCAAAAAACCCGCCAGAAGTGCAGCTGTGCGGGTTTGTGGACGGGATTGTAGCGAGTAGTCACAAGCGGCCCCCACCAAGCCGGGCGGGGTTTTCCCTCGGGTTGGCGCCACATCAGCGCGCAACGCAATCCATAAGCTCACATGATGCAAGCAGGAAAATTGATGTGCAAACTTATTACCAGCTTCATGCCAAATCAGCATGACGCGGGGTACGCCTCCCACGGGCAGAGGTTCAGGACTTTTCGTCCGACCCGTCCTCCAGATCGGCTGAAACATTGCGCGCACGCAGCTCACGCAGTTTCTGTGCAATCTTGATTTCGAGCCCGCGCTCCACCGGCGCGTAAAAACCGGGCGCTGGCATGCCCTCGGGCAGGTAGTTTTCGCCTGCGGCAAAGCCGCCCTCTTCGTCGTGCGCGTAGCGGTAGCCCTTGCCGTAGTCGAGCTGTTTCATGAGCTGTGTTGGTGCGTTGCGCAGGTGCATGGGCACGGGGCGGGTGCCGTCCTGCTTCACCCAGGCGCGGGCTGCGTTGTAGGCCTTGTAGACCGCGTTGGACTTGGGCGCCACGGCCAGGTACACCACACATTCGGCCAGGGCCAGCTCACCCTCGGGGCTGCCCAGGCGCTCGTACACTTCGGTCGCGTCCAGCGCCAGGCGCAGCGCACGCGGGTCGGCCAGGCCGATGTCCTCGCTGGCCATGCGTACCAGGCGGCGCGCCATGTAGCGCGGGTCGGCACCGCCGTCGAGCATGCGCACCAGCCAATACAGCGCGGCATCGGGGTCGGAGCCGCGCACCGACTTGTGCAGCGCGCTGATGGTGTCGTAGAACTGCTCGCCGCCCTTGTCATAGCGGCGCATGCGCTCGCCCAGCACTTTGAGCAGCCAGGCGTCGGTGATCTCGGACAGCTTCTCCTGCGTGGCCGCCATGGCCAGGGTTTCGAGTGTGTTGAGCAATCTGCGGGCATCGCCATCGGCATAGGCCACCAGGCGGTCAATTGCTACATCTTCGATAGCTGGTAGCGCTTTCTCCGCCTGCGCCAGAGCCACTATTTGCTTCAAATCCTGTTCGGACAGCGGCTGCAGCACGTACACGGCGGCGCGGGATAGCAACGCGGAGTTCACCTCAAACGACGGGTTCTCGGTGGTGGCGCCGATGAAAGTAAACAGGCCTGATTCCACATGCGGCAAGAACGCGTCTTGCTGACTCTTGTTGAAGCGGTGCACCTCGTCCACAAACACGATGGTGCGCTGCTGCATCAACCCATCGCGCGCGGCCTGGGCCTGCTCCACCGCCTCGCGAATGTCCTTGACCCCGCCCAACACGGCGCTGATGCTGATGAACTGCGCATCGAACGCATCAGCCATCAGGCGCGCAATGGTGGTCTTGCCCACTCCAGGTGGGCCCCACAGGATGCAGCTGTGCGGCCGGCCTGACTCGAAGGCCAGGCGCAGCGGCATGCCCGGGCCCAGCACATGCTGCTGCCCGATCACCTCGCCCAGCGTGCGGGGCCGCAGGCGTTCAGCCAGGGGCTGGTGGGTGGAGGGGTGTGCCGGAGAAGGGGCGGAGGCACCGCGTGCTGCCATGTTCGTATCCTGTCTACAGTACGCCGATTTTCAAGCCAAATTGGCTTCTAGCGCCCAAAAATCATGCGTTGGCAGCTATTGTTTCAAGAGCAGAAACTACTGCTTCACCACATCAGCCCCTGCCGGAGGCTTGAACTGGAACGTGCTGGCAGGCAGCGCCGCATTGGCCTGCATACCGGTAAAGCGAATCAGCGAGCGCTGGCCAAAGCTGTCCAGAATGTCCAGGGCCGCCAGCTGCTCGCCCGCAAAACCCACACGCACGCTCTTGAGCTGGCCGTCCTTGGTCCTGGGGCTGGCCAGCACCCACTGCAGGCCATCCGCATCCGGCGAGGCCTCCAGCGTGAACTCGGCCTTCAGCGCCGACAGGTCCGGCGCGGACGCCAGCAGCGCAGCGGGCGTGCTGCCCAGCGCCTGGGACTGCGAGCGCTGCGTGACCTGGTTCAGGTCCACGTCGTACAGCCACAAAGTCTGGCCGTCAGCCACGATGGTCTGCTCAAAAGGTTTTTTGTAGACGAACTTGAAGCGCCCGGGGCGCTGGAACTCAAAGCTGCCGCTCGATGTCTTGGTGCGCGCGGTCTGGCCGTCCTTGGGGGGCGAGGTCACAGTCTGGGTGAAGTCGGCCTTGCCCGTCTGCGTGCCCTTCATGAAGGATTCCAGGCTTTTCAGCCCGTCAGCGCTAGCCATGCTTGCCGCAGCAGCTATCAAAATTGCAGTAGCGATCTTTTTCAACAGAAACTCCTGTGGGGTAGGGTCCGGCCTTGTGGTCCGGCCGATCATTCGCTGCGGTTGGGTACCAGCACTTCACGCTGGCCGCTGGTGGTCAGGCCACTGACGAGTCCAGCCTTCTCCATGTCTTCCAGCAGCCGCGCCGAGCGGTTGTAGCCAATGCGCAGCTTGCGCTGCACGTAAGAGATGCTGGCCTTGCGGTCTTTGAGCACCACTTCGACGGCCTGGTCGTACATGGGGTCCTTCTCGCCCCCTTCGCCACCACCGCCCTCCCCTGACAGATCACCCTCGCCATCCACAGTTCCACCTTCGAGCACGCCTTCTATGTAGTCCGGCTCCCCTTGTTCCTTGAGGTAACTGACGACACGGTGTACTTCTTCGTCCGACACGAAGGCGCCATGCACCCGGATCGGCAGGCCGGTGCCGCTGGCCATGTAGAGCATGTCGCCCATGCCCAACAGCGCCTCGGCGCCCATCTGGTCAAGGATGGTGCGGCTGTCGATCTTGGAGCCCACCGAGAACGCGATGCGGGTGGGGATGTTGGCCTTGATCAGGCCGGTGATCACATCCACACTGGGGCGCTGCGTGGCCAGGATCAGGTGGATGCCCGCAGCGCGCGCCTTCTGCGCTAGGCGGGCGATCAGCTCTTCGATCTTCTTGCCCACCACCATCATCAGGTCCGCCAGCTCGTCGATGATGACCACGATGTGCGGCAGGCGCTGCAGCGGTTCGGGCTCTTCGGGCGTCAGGCTGAAGGGGTTGTAGATGAACTCTTCGCGCGCCTTGGCTTCATCGATCTTGACGTTGTAGCCCGCCAGGTTGCGCACACCCAGCTTGGACATAAGCTTGTAGCGCCGCTCCATCTCGGCCACGCACCAGTTCAGGCCGTGGGCAGCCTGCTTCATGTCGGTGACCACGGGCGCCAACAGGTGCGGGATGCCTTCGTACACCGACATTTCCAGCATCTTGGGGTCGATCATCAAGAGGCGCACATCGCGCGCCTCGGCCTTGTACAAGAGCGAAAGGATCATCGCGTTGATCCCCACCGACTTGCCTGAGCCCGTGGTACCAGCCACCAGCACGTGCGGCATCTTGGCAAGGTCTGCCACCACCGGGTTGCCCACGATGTCCTTGCCCAGACCCATGGTGAGCATGCTCTTGGCCTCGTGGTAGACCTGCGAGCCCAGGATTTCGGACAGACGGATGGACTGCCGCTTGGCGTTGGGCAGCTCCAGCGCCATGAAGTTCTTGCCGGGGATGGTCTCCACCACGCGAATCGACACCAGGCTCAGCGAACGCGCCAGGTCCTTGGCCAGGCCCACAATCTGCGAGCCCTTCACGCCGGTGGCGGGCTCGATTTCGTAGCGCGTGATAACCGGTCCGGGCATGGCCGCGACCACACGCACTTCCACGCCGAAGTCCTTGAGCTTTTTCTCGATGAGGCGGCTGGTCATCTCCAGCGTCTCGGGCGCCACGGTTTCCTGGCGCTGCAACGGGCCATCGAGCAGGTCCACCAGTGGCAGCTTGCTGTCGGGCATCTCGGTGAACAGCGGCTTCTGGCGCTCCTTCACCACGCGGGTGCTTTGCGGCACGTCTACCAGCACAGGTTCGATGATCTGGATCGGTTGGGGGTGGTGCACCTCGCTCTCGGTCCGCTCCTCCAGCACCACCACTTCACGCTCACGCGCGGCCTTTCGGCCCACAGCCACATCCTTGGCCACTTCGCGCTTGGCCAGGCGCGACTGCACCAATGCGTCGATGCGCCCTCCCACAAATTCCGCGACGTGGCCCCAGGAAAAACGGAACACAAGCGCCGCCCCCAGCACGGCCAGCACAATCGCCAGCAGGCCCGAGCCCGTAAAACCCAGCCACTTCACACTGGCAGGCCCCGTGATGTAGCCCAGCACGCCACCAGCATGCCCCGGCAGGAACGCTTCAAACCGGTAGAGGCGCGACCACTCCAGCGCAGTGCTTGCACACATCAGCACCACCAGCCCCACCCAGAACAGTGCCCGCCTGCGCATCGGGCTTACCGCGCCCGGGGCCGATTCGCCGCCACGCATCCACCGCGCCAGCGACGACAACCAGGCCCGCACACCGGCCGCCACACACCACCACACCGAAAAACCCAGTGCAAAGTAACTGCCATCGGCCAGCCACGCGCCAAACCGACCTGCCCAGTTGGCGACCAAACGCCCACCCCGGGCGCCCGAGGTGGACCATGCGGCATCCTGCGCGGAATAGCTCAGCAGGGCCAGCAACCAGAAAATCAGGGCCAGCAGCCCCACCATCAGGCCAATTTCATGGCCAAAACGGGCAGCGCCCGTACGCGGCGGCGACTTCGCCGCAGCCGATGCATTCAGGGTATTGAGGGAATAGGTCATAAGCGTGCCGGGCGAGCTTACCCCATGCATCGCAAGGGATTGGCGCTTGGGCTTCAGCCGCCCCGGCGTTCAACCCAGTGCGTTCAATCGGTCCTTAAGCAGCGTCGCGCCGCTGGGCAATGCCTCGATGAAGCCACGCTCCTCCAGGTCTTTCATCACACGGCTGACCATCTCGCGGGAGGCGCCCACCATCTTGGCCAGGTCCTGCCGGGAGATTTTGTCTTTGATCACCAACTGGCCCTGAGCGTCGGGCACCGCAAAGTCCAGCAGGGCATGGGCCACACGCCCATACACATCCAGCAACGCCAGTGACTCAATCTTGCGGTCGGCATGGCGCAGGCGCTTGACCAGCCCCCGCATCACCACCAGCGACATGGAGGCGTTCTCTGTGAGGCAACGCGCGAACTCTGCGCGCCCGAGCATGAGCACATCGGTCTGCACCTCGGCACGCACCGTGGCCGAGTGGGGTTCGTTGTCGATGATGCTCATCTCGCCGAGGTAGTCGCCCTGCGCGAGGGTGGCCAAAATCACCTCACGCCCCCGGCTGTCCGATGTCATCACGCGGGCGCGCCCCGTGAGCAGAATGAACAGGGCATTGGATTTTTGCCCCTGCTCCACCAGCGCCTCGCCACGCTTGAAGCGGCGCTTGATCACCGCACCACTGATCACCTCGGCCTGGGCCACCGTGAGCAGCGAAAACAAGGGCACCCGGCGCAGCAGGTCCAGGTTGGACAACATCGTCGACATGAAAACTCCTCTCTAGAGCGACCCAACCGGAGCCGCACGGGTTGTGCAAGGGGTATCAATGGGTTCTTACAATCGCCGTGATTGAAAAAGGGACCGCTCGCGTGAGCGGTGCACGGTTGATACTTGCCAGTTCAACCCCCAGCTTCCCCAACAGCGCCGCATGTAGCAGGCGCAAAACACAGGCTTTTACCATGTCCACCACCCAACACGCGAAAGTTCTGATCCTTGGCTCTGGCCCTGCGGGCTACACCGCAGCGGTTTATGCCGCCCGCGCCAACCTGAACCCGGTGCTCATCACCGGCATGGCCCAAGGTGGCCAGCTGATGACCACGACCGAGGTGGACAACTGGCCGGCCGACGTGCATGGCGTGCAGGGGCCGGAGCTGATGCAGCGCTTTCTGGAGCACGCCGAGCGCTTCAAGACCCAGATCATCTTTGACCACATCAACAAGGTCGATTTCAGCCAGCGCCCGTTCACGCTGACTGGCGACAGCGGCACCTACACCTGTGACGCGCTGATTCTGGCCACTGGCGCATCGGCCAAGTACCTGGGCCTGCCTTCGGAAGAGGCCTTCATGGGCAAGGGCGTGTCTGGATGCGCGACCTGCGACGGGTTCTTCTACCGCGAACAGGATGTGTGTGTGGTCGGCGGCGGCAACACGGCGGTAGAAGAAGCGCTGTACCTGTCGAACATCGCCCGCAAGGTCACCCTGGTGCACCGACGCGACAAGTTCAAGGCCGAGCCCATCCTGGTGGACAAGCTCAACGAAAAGGTCGCGGCCGGCAAGATCGAGCTCAAGCTGTTTCACACGCTCGACGAAGTGCTGGGCGACAACACGGGCGTGACGGGCATCCGCATCAAGAGCACCAAGGACGGAAGCACGGAAGACATCAAGCTGCAGGGCTGCTTCATCGCCATCGGCCATGCGCCCAACACCGAGATCTTCCAGGGCCAGCTGGAGATGGAGAACGGTTACATCATCACCCAGGGCGGCCTCAAGGGTTTTGCCACCCAGACCAGCGTGCCCGGCGTGTTTGCCGCAGGCGATGTGCAGGACCATGTGTACCGCCAAGCGATCACCAGCGCGGGCACGGGCTGCATGGCGGCACTGGACGCCCAGCGCTTCCTGGAACAAGAGTCTTGATTAAAAACTGGGCAGCAGGCTATAATCCGCGGCTTTGCTGAATTCGGCCCGTTTTTGCGGTCCTCCGAAACAGGCAAATCAATCGGGTTACCGCCACCCTTTCTGGCGAGGTGAGGCCGCAAGCCAACCTGGGCAAACAAGCCCAGGGCCCAGCGAACGGCCGTTAAAAAGTATCGGAGTGTCCTCATGGCACGCGTCTGCGACGTAACGGGCAAGAAGCCCATGGTCGGGAACAACGTTTCCCACGCCAACAACAAAACCAAGCGCCGGTTCCTGCCGAACCTGCAATACCGCCGTTTCTGGGTCGAGACCGAAAATCGCTGGGTTCGCCTGCGCGTTTCGAGCGCTGCCCTGCGTTTGATCGACAAGAACGGTATCGACTCGGTGCTCGCAGACCTGCGCGCACGTGGTCAGGCTTAAGGAGAAGCACCATGGCAAGCAAAGGCGGACGCGACAAGATCAAGCTGGAATCCACTGCGGGTACCGGCCACTTCTACACCACGACCAAGAACAAGAAGACCATGCCCGAGAAAATGCTGATCATGAAATTTGATCCAAAAGCTCGCAAGCATGTGGAATACAAGGAAATGAAGCTGAAGTAATTCGGCCTGTTTCCCCTAAAAAAACCGTCCTTCCAGGGCGGTTTTTTTATGCCTGCTGCGCAGACCTTTCACCCAGACTCTTTACTCAAGCAACCTTGCGCGGCACAGGCAACTCGGCCATCTGCGCAGCCAGCAAGGCGCCCAGCGTGCGGTAGCCCGCCTCCACTTCGGCCGTGAACGGCATCCCACAGCTCAGCCGCAAGAAGTGCTCATACCGCCCGGTGTTGGAGAACATGGGGCCCGGGGCCACACGGATACCGTTTTGCAGCGCCTCGTCGTACAGGCGCGTGGAAGAGATACCGACCGGCAGCTCCAGCCACAGGCTCAGGCCACCCGGCGGCAGGCTCAGGCGTGTGCCCATGGGAAAGTAGCGCGCCACGGCCCTCGCCGCCTGTTCTCGCTGGATGCGCAGCTGCGCCCGCATGCGGCGCATGTGGCGCTCGTAGGCCGGAGAGTCCACACTGCGCGCCGCCAGCAGCTGCGACCAGGTCTGCATGTTGCGCGTGCGAGCGAACTTGATCATCTGCACACGGGCCTGCCAGCGCCCCGCGCTCATCCAGCCCTGGCGCAAGCCGGGTGCAAAGCTCTTGCTGAGCGATGCGCAATAGATCACCTGCCCGGCATCGCCCTGCCGGTCCCAGGCCTTGGCGGGCCGCAGCACGTGCGGCGACTCCACGAACTCCCGGTAGATGTCGTCCTCAATGAGGGCTAAACCATGCTCCACGCACAGAGCCACCAGTCGCTCCTTGTGCACATCGGGCATCACGCTTCCCTGCGGCATCTGCAGGTGGGGCACCACCACGACCCCCTTGAGCCGCGGTTCGTTGCGCGCAGCCAGCTCCAGGGCTTCGAGCGACATGCCGGTGTGCGGGCTGCAGGGGATCTCCAGCGCGCGCAGCCCGCGCACCTCGATGGCCTGCAGGATGCCAAAGAAGGTGGGCGATTCCACGGCAATCACATCCCCCGGCTCGGCCACTGCATCCAGCGCAAGGTTCACGGCTTCGGAGTTGCCGAGCGTTGCGCCAATATCGGCCGGCGCGACACACACGCCGAAGGTGAGCGCATGCCGGGCCATGGCCTGCTGGAATTCGGGGTGGGTGGTGGGCGCGGACGGGCCGTACACCAGGACGTCGGGTTGCTCGCGCAACAGGCCGTGGGCCAGGCGGTTGAGCGCTGCCGCATCAAACAGGCTTGGCGCGGGCATGGCGCTGCCCAAGTCCAGCGGCAGCGGGCCTGCGCGGCGGGCCTTTTCGAGAAAACCGGAAATGCGCTCGTTGATGCCCGCAAACACCCGCGGGTCGTGGGCCAGCGGCTCGTGCAACTCGGGCTCGCGCGCCCGGGGCAACGCCACATCGCCCGGCTCCCGCACAAAGTAGCCCACCCGCTCGCGCGCCTCCACGCAGCCCAGGGATTCGAGATGCCGCAACACTTGCAGCGCGGTGGTCAGGCTCACTTGGTGCCGCTGGCACAGCTCCCGCACCGACGGCATGCGCATGCCAGGCGTCAGGCTGCCAGCGGCTATGGCCTGTTCGTACAAAGCTGCGAGTTGGCGGTAGAGCGGGGCATCCCGCGAATCGGAGGAATGTGACATGGCGGGTAAGGGGTACTGCTGCCGAGCCGTGGCGCAGGCTCAGAAGCCTAGGGCTACGCTGAACAAGCCCTCGAAATTTCCCGCGCGAACGCGGAAGACGCCATTTTTTGGATTTTGTGGCCTCTTGCGCCGCCCATTTGGGCCGTTCGCAGGGCCTTGAGGCCCGATTTCCACCCTT
>NZ_JAMXAX010000045.1 GCF_023913775.1 Acidovorax facilis | reverse complement strand
GTGGGTACGCCGCGTCGCATATCTCGGTGTCTCTGAATCTTTGAGCATGGTGTCCACGATGGTTTACGTGCACACGATCTTGCGAGATGTCGCGGGACTGTTCAAGGTGGTACGGCTGGTCGCTTACTGAGAACTACACCGACCGGGCAGTCATACCAACTCAGGGCGACCGCCCCACCGTGGGCTTTGGCAGCACCATTCACGAGGACGGCACACCCGTGAAGATGGGCGATACCACTACGCCCGTGCGTGCGCTGATCAAGGCCCACGCTCACATTACTAAAGACGAAGCCGCATTCCGTGCCAGCCTGCCTGGCGTACTGCTACACCAGGGCGAATACGACCTGTACCTCGATTGGGTATACCAGTACGGCATGGGCGCCTGGCGCACCTCCACGATGCGCCGTGAGTTGCTCGCAGGCAACTACAAACCCGCGTGCGATGGGTTGCTCGACTACCGCAAGCTCACCAGCCCCCGCCAGGAAGGTCCGGGCTGGGTAATCAGCAAGCGCGATGCCCAGGGCAAGCCCACCCGCTGGGAGTTCGACTGCAGCACGCCCGGCAACAGGGTGTGCCGAGGCGTGTGGACCCGCCAGCTTGAGCGCAACAAGAAGTGCATGGAGCTGCAGCAATGAAGACCCTCAAGCGCATCTTGATGGGCGCTGCTGGCGTGGCGCTGATCGCCTTCCTCGTCTTCTGCCTGGCCGCCATGTGGATGGTCGGCCAGCTACCCCATTGACGCCATGACAGCACGCGCCCTCATCGCCCTCACATCCGCCCTGGCCCTTGTCGGCGGCGGCTACTGGTGGGGCAGCAACGCCACCGACAACGCCTGGGAGGCCAAGCACGCCAAGGAGCTGCAAGCCGAGCGCGCGGCAACCGCCAAGGAAAACGCACGCGCCGACCAGGCCGCCGCCAACTACCTCACCGAGCACCTCGATCAGGAAGACCGCTATGCCGCTCTCAATGCAACTTATCAAGACCTTCGCCGCCGCGTACCTCTTGTGGTGCCTGGCCCTGTGGTTGTTGTCACCCGCAGCGACACGGCTGGGCCTCAAACGCAGGGTGCGCAGGAGCGCCCTGCGGCTACACCTCCTGTCGATGGCGGCCCTGTGCTCACTCTTGCTGCTGTCCGCATGTGGAACGGCGCCCTCACCGGCACCGACCAAGCGGCAGGTGCCTGCAGCCCTGCTGGTGCCACCGAAGGCGCCCACGCTGCTTGTGCCAAAGGCTCCGGGCTCAGCCTTGACGACGCCTGGGCCAACCACGCAGCCAACGCCAAAGCCTGTGCGGCAGACCGCCAGCGCTACCAACACCTGATCGATTTCTTAAACGGAAAGTGAACCCTCCATGCCAATGGAAAAAGACGAACTGATGCTGCTGGGAAAGATGGACGGCAAGCTCGACAGCATTACCGCCCACCTGGGCCGCCAGGACCAGCGCATCGACGCACTCGACCAGCGCATGGAAGAACGTCACAACGCCATCGACAAGCGCCTGCGCGTGGTGGAGCAGAAGGCCGCTGTAGCCGGTGCGATCAGCGGCTCGGCCGTGTCCATTGGTATCGCGCTCGCCATCGAAGGCATCAAGCAATGGCTGGGCCGTGGGGGCACTGGACAGTAATGGCCCACGCAACCGAGAAGCGCACACAGCTTCGGGGCCTGTATGTCTATCAGCGCCTGCCGATGGAGACCGCCTGCAAGAAGGTGGGCATTCCCCGCAGCACCGCCAACCGCTGGAAGCAAGAGGCCGCAGACAAAGGCGACGACTGGGACAGCGTGCGCGCTGCCATGGCGCTGGGCGATGACAACTTCGCCAGCCTGAGCAAGAAGCTGCTGGAAGACTACCTGGTCCAGCACCAGGCCACCATGGACCTGCTGCGCGAAGCCAAGGACATGGGGCCCCTGCAGCGCGCTGAAACGCTCGCCAGCATGAGCGACAGCTTCAACAAGACCATGGCGAGCTTCAAGCGCCTGTCGCCAGAACTGAACAAGCAGGCCATCCAGCTCGACGTGCTGCAGCGCCTGGTGTCGTTTGCCCAGGCCAAGTTTCCACAGCACCTCACGGCCATGGTGGAGCTGCTGGAGCCGTTTGGTGAAGAGCTGGCGAAGGTGAAGTGACCATGCAGTGCACGACCTGCGGCGAGAAAAAAGAAACCCGCCCTTACGGTGAGGACGGTGTAGCCATTTGCTTCCAATGCGCCATGGGTAGCGATGAGGCACGGCAGGAGACCGAGCGTCAATTCTCGGCCCAGCTCAATGCCTGCGGGCAGGTGGCGGTGCTGGGTGATGAGGCGGGGCCGTATCCCTTAAAGGGAACGAGCCCAGAGCACTGATATGGCAAAGATCAACAAGGAATTCCTCGACGGCCTTGCGGCCCTGGCCGATGGCCTGCGCCGCCAGATCGACGCCAATCTCGACGGCTGGGACGTAACACCCGAGGCCATTGCCGAGCGGCGCCGCAAGGTGTTTGATCCGGTGAGCGGCTTTGAGTATTGGGACCGGAACTACTTCCCCCACTACGGCAAGGCCGAGCCTAGTGCGCTGCACCTGTACCTGTACAAGCGGCTGCCAGAGGTCATCAACTCGCCCACAGGCCAGCGCGATGCCCTTGCAGCGCCCCGTGGCGAGGCCAAGTCCACCAAGATCAGCATGAGCTTCGTCGCTTGGTGCGTGGTCACCGAGCAGCTCTGGTATCCGATCATCGTGATGGACGCCTTCGAGCAGGCTGCTGAAATGCTGGAGGCGATCAAGGCCGAACTGGAGGCCAACCCGCGCATCGGTGGCGACTTCCCTGAGGTGTATGGCCAGGGCAAGGTGTGGCGGGCGGGCGTGATCGTGACACGCAACGGCCGCAAAATCGAAGCGTTCGGCTCGGCCAAGAAGATTCGGGGTCGGCGCCACGGAGCGCACCGCCCCGACCTGGCGATCATGGACGACATCGAGAACGATGAGAACGTCGCCACCCCGGCCCAGCGCGACAAGCTGCAGAAGTTCGTGACTGCATCGGTGCTGAACTTGGGGCCACCTGACGACTCGATGCACGCCATCCTCGTGGGCACGGTGCTGCACTACGACTCGGTGCTCGCACGCTTCCTCAAGAACCCGCTGTGGAACCGCAAGGTCTTTAAAGCCATCATCCAATGGCCTGACCGCATGGACCTGTGGGAGCAGTTCGAAGGGCTGTTGCTGGGCGCCGAGACGCCCCAGGAGGGCGAGGCCGCCGCCATGGCGATGTACCGCGAGCAGCAGGCCGAGATGGAAAAAGGCGCGGTGGTGAGCTGGCCCGCGCTGCGCCCAATCCACAAGCTGATGATTCGCCGCGCCCGTGAAGGCCACGGCGCCTTCGACAGCGAGCAGCAGAACGACCCGGTAGCGGGCGAGGATGCGCCGTTTGCCCACAGCATCCAGTTCTGGGTGAACCGCCTGGCCGAGTGGATGTTCTATGGCGCGGCCGATCCATCTTTGGGCAGGCACGGCAACGGCCGCGACCCCAGTGCCCTTGGCATCGGCGGCTACCAGCGCACCACCGGCATCCTGGATGTTGTCGAAGCCAAGATCAAGAAACGCACACCCGACCGGATCATCAGCGACATCATTGATTTTCAGCGGGAGTACTGCTGCATCGTGTGGGGCGTCGAATCGGTGCAGTTCCAGGAGTTCCTGCGCACCGAGCTGGTCAAGCGCAGCGCCCAGCTCGGCGTTCCGGTACCGGCGCGCGGGTTGCTCCCCATCGCCGACAAGGTGCTGCGCATTGAAAGCCTGCAGCCGCACATGCACAACGGTCTGATCCGGCTGCACCGCAGCCAGACCACGTTGGTCGACCAGTTCCGCCACTTCCCCAAGGCCGACCACGATGACGGCCCCGACATGGTGGTGATGCTGTGGATGCTGGCCGTGACGGGTGGTGTGGCTGCAGCCGCACAGGGCGGCAACACCAGCCAGGCGCAGGCCGCCCGCGAACGCTATGGCCACACCGCCCAGCGCATGTTTCGGCGCGGCTGACCAGGGATCGCTATGACCGAAGACCTACAGAACCTTTTGATCATCCGGGGCCACATCGCGGGCCTGCCAGCCGCTGACCGCAAGGGGATCGAGCTGGCCGCGCAGAAGCTGCGCGAGGTGATCTCCCACCACAACGACCATGGCCGCCTGGCGCTCGCCCTCGTAGGCGCCGAGCTGGCCGCAGAGGACTGAACCCATGGGACTACTGAACCGACTGATGGAAGCGGTGGGCATCACTGCAGCCCCGGCGCCAGAGCCTGCACCCACCCGCGAGGCAGCATCCGCCCAAGGCGCTGACGAGCCTGGCTGGCGACGCCTGAGCGGTGACGGCCTGAGCAATCAGAACGACCGCGACCTGTCGCCCATGGCACAGGACCGCATGCAGAAGCTGGCGGAATACCTGTGGCAAAGCAACCTGCTCGCCAACCGCCTGGTGGAGCTGCCGCTGGCGTATTTGCTGGCCGAAGGCGTCTCGCTGCAGTGCAAGGACGAAGAGCACCAGAAGCTGCTCAACGCCTTCTGGTCGGACCCTATCAACAACTGGCCTTTAAAGCTCACGCCCCGCGTGCGTGCCCTGGGCCTGCTGGGAGAGCAGTGCTACATCGCCAATGTGCGCGAAGGCGACGGCTTCGTCCGCCTGGGCTACCTGGACCCGCGCCAGATCGCCACCGTGGTGGCCGACCCGGACAACCCCGAGCAGCCCATTGGCGTGGTGACCAAGCGCGACAACCGGGGCAAGCAGCACAAGTACCGCGTGGTGGTGCTGGGCGAAGACGAAGACCTGTTCAGTGCCAACACCGCCCGCATCCGCGCCGAGGACTTCACCGACGGTGAATGCCTGCTGTACCAGCTCAACAAGTTCCCCAATGGCAGCCGTGGCCGCAGCGACTTGCTGGGGCAGATTGACTGGCTGGATGCCTATGACGAGTTCCTGTTCAACGAACTGGACCGCATTGGCTACCTGAGAGCGTTTGTGTGGGATGTGACCCTGACAGGCGCCGATCCCGAGGCGGTCAAAAAGTATGAGAAGGAATTCACAGCACCTGCGCCCAACAGCACTTTTGTGCATAACGACACTGTGAAGCTTGAGGCAAAGGCCCCCGAACTACAGGCGGCAGACACCAGCGAGAGCGCCCGGCTGCTGCGCAATCATGTGCTGGGCGGCAGCACCACGCCCGAGCACTGGTTTGGCGGCGGCGGCGATGTGAACCGTGCGGCCGCATCCGAGATGGGCGAGCCCACCTTCAAGATCTACACCGGGCGGCAGAACTTCCTGAAGCTCGCGCTGGAAGAGATCGGGCGCTTCGTGCTCTGGAAGGCTGCGGAGGCGAATGGGAAAAAGCCCGACTGGGCCGAGGACAAGTGGCAGGTGACCGCCGTCTTCCCCGAGCTGGTGAACCGCGACGTGACCAAGTTTGCAGCTGCCATGGTGTCGGTGGTCACTGCCGTGGTGCAGATGATTGACGCCGGGCTGCTGACCGAAGAGACCGCCCTGAAGCTGGTGGCTGACGTGGCCCAGCGCTTCGGCCAGGACTTTGACGCCAAGACCGAGCTGGAGGCCGCCCGCAAGGAATCGGCCGACCGCAAGGCCAAGGCGGCAGCATCGGATGTGTTCCGCAACGAGCCCGCAGACCTGGCAGCGGCCCGCGCAGAGCGTGATGCCGCTGGCGTGGGCACCAAGGGTGCTGTAGCGGCTGGCGAAGATGGCAACCAAGTCGCGGCCTGAGCGGGAGTTTGAGGCCGAGCTGACGCAGCGCCTGCGCGAGCGGGCGCGGCTGCTGCTGACGGGGGAGACCCAGGTGCTGCAGACGCTGGTGGATGCGCGCGCACAGATCCTGGCTACTTTGGCGGAGCTGCCTGCCGACTGGCAGCAGTGGCACCTGTCGCGGCTGCTGGGCCAGATCGAAGACGTCTTGTCGGGTGCCACGGGTAAGGCGGGCTCGCTGTTTGAGCTGCGCATGCAGGACGCTTGGCGCATGGGCGAGGACTTCATCGACAAGCCACTGGCACGGATCGGCTACCAGGTAGAGATGCGCCTGGCCCAGCTCGATGTGGGCGTGCTGCAGCAAATGCGGGCCTTCGGCAAGCTACGCCTGAAAGACGTAGGGGGCGAAGCCCTGCGCAAGATCGGCCGCCAGCTTGGCCTGGTGACCATCGGCACGCAAACGCCGTTTGAGGCCATCAAGGCAGTGCAGGCCGCACTGGGCGCCGAGTCAGCCCAGCGCGCCACCACCATCGTGCGTACCGAGCTGGGCCGTGCCTTTGCCCTGGCGGCCGAAGAACGCCTCACCCAAGCCGCCCCCCTGGTGCCCGGCCTGGGCAAGCAGTGGCGGCGCAGCGGCAAGACCCACAGCCGCTGGAACCATGACCTGATGGACGGCCAGGTGGTGGAGGCGGGTAAGCCCTTCAAGGTGCCCAACCCTGGGGGCGGCATCGACCTGATGCTGTGCCCCCACGACCCCAAGGCCCCGGCCGAGCAGGTGATCAACTGCGGGTGCATTGCCATCCCCCATATGAAGAGCTGGAAGGTGGTCACCCCTGGGGCCAAGCCCTTCACCGAGCTGGAGCTGAAGCTGGATGCGCGCAAGGCGGCCCTGGACAAGGCGGCCAAGGAGGCGGGGCGGCGGCAGGAGTGAGGGGGCGGAGCCGTCGGGGCTACGTTGCTTTAAACCCATTCCACGCGGTAACCCCATAGGAATCTCGGCCGAATTGCCACGCCGGGCGATTTAAAGCGTGTTTAAAGGGAGAGTCATGGGGTAGGCTGTCTTCTATTCTGAAATTTGGGAGAAGAAGGTGGCGCGGAGTGAAGACTATTGCAAGCGGCTTTTAGTCATTGCGAAATCAGGTTGGATCAAAATTGTCGGAGGCGCTGCTTTAGCATTAGGCGTGTGGCTTTGGTGGGGCCTCTGGGGCGTTTCGATCTTTAAGAAACTGATCTGCTCCGCCCCGCAGTCCTGTACGGACTTGGGGCAAGTTGGTGACATTTTCGGGGGCGTCAACGCTTTTTTTGCCGCTCTCGCGCTTGCAGCCGTTGCTTACAGCACCTACAGCAGTCGCAGAGCATTTGAAGAAGAACAGGCCAACAGCCGACGGGCGTTTGAGGAAGAGCAGCGAAGCAGCCGCGCGGCGTTTGAGGAAGCGCAACTAAACAGCCGAAAGGCGTTTGAAGAGCAGCAGCAACGCATCTTCGATGTCGACAATCTTGAGCAGATACGAAAGTCCTATGGTTGGGCGTTTCAAGTTCTGGACGAGGATGGGATTAAGGGGGATGGGGAAAACCGTCGACTCGCATGGTTGACGGCCGCGCGGCACTTACTGCGCGCGGAGCGATTGGTGAAGTCGATTCAGACCCCTGTGTATAAGACAATCCAAAGCGAAGAAGAAGAGTACTGGCGAACGAAGTTCCACCGGGCCTTGTCCAATCCTAGTTTGTCCAAGGTGAGTTTCTTCGCTGATACGACTACTGCTGTCCCGATTGAGCGCGTGGAGTTCTCGTCCGCTTTGGTAGTGGTCGCTTTCAGCGTGTGGAAGGAAGACGAGGCTGATCCAGTCGACTCAGTGAACAGAGGTGAACTGTTGGAGAGACGTGGTGTTGTCGGCCCTGGTGGAGTCCACAAGGCACTTCAAAGGTACTTGGATGTACTGCCCAACGTGAAGCAAGAATGGGAGCAGTACAAAGAGGCGAATTCCGGGTCGAAAGCCGTTGTAGGTCAGCCAGACAATTTGGCGAAATGAGAATCGCTAAAAGATTTTATCGCAGGAGATTAATATGACAGCGACTTTGACGGATGAAAACAGGTCAGATGCTTTTGAGAAAAGAATCACCGCTTATCGAGCCGTCCTTTACGTCATCGATCAAGTTGGAGCGAATGGAACGGTCACCGATGCTGACGTTGTCGCCTATCGCGATGGGGTCAAAACCGCCGAAGCCCTTCTCGGGCATGAACTACTGACCTATCTCAACGAAGAGTTTGCTATCAAGCTCGAAAAGCACCGCCAACTTGATATCGACTTAGATGAGCACAAAAAGAAGGATCGAGACCTTCATTTGGACGACGTCAAGAATGAACGCGCTCGAATAGTCAACGATAGGTTCGAACTCACCAAATGGCTGCGGGGTCAGGAGCGAAAAGCATACGACCTGTTCGAAACCCATTTTCCGCAGGGCGAGTTGGAGCTGATAGTGCCGCGCCCCTTGAACCCAGTGATGCGCTAAGAATCGCTCTCCCATCCTCTAAGGCCGACACACGTCGGCCTTAGTTTTTTGTGCCCCCCTCGGCACAGTCACTCCATCGCAACCCGCCGCCTTCCGCGGCTCACATGGATGGAGTGATGCATGTCCGACACCAAGAATACGCCCGAGGCCGACAAGGGCAAATCCCGAGAACTGACCTTCGCAGAGGCCGCCAAGCGCGTACAGCGAACGGTGGTCGAACTCGTGGACGGCAAAGGCGACGACGCAAAAGCCGCCAAGGTGCCGCGAGAAAAGCGCGTGGCCGTCAAGGCTGAAGAAGTCCTGGCCTTCAAGGACTACGGCACCCATGTGGTCGTGGTCACCAAGGACGGCCAGAAGCTCACCAGCTCCGGTGAGGAGTAAGCCCGCATGAACTGGGCTCAACTCATTGCAGCGCTGGCTGCCTGTGGCGGGCTGCGCAGCGGGCCAGCGGTGGATGCCGCCATGCGCGAAGCCGCCGCCCCAGAGCGCGATTTTCGCCAGCTCATCGACGTGGTGCGCGCCGCCATCTCCGAGCAGATCAACAACGGCCGCCTGCCCGAGCAGCGCCGCTACGTGAGCCTGTCGGCCATCTATAGCGACCGTGCCGTGATCGAGCTGGACGGCAAGCACTTTCAGTACAGCTACTCGTTTAAGCACATCGCTGGGACTGACCAGGTGGTGCTTGGTGCGCCCATTGAGGTGGTTGAGCAATACGTTCCCACAGTGCCTGTCGCAGCACCAGCTCCTGTGCCCGCTGCCCCCACCGCCGTGGCTGCAGCAGTGCGCGAGGCACTGGGCGGTGATGCTGATCATGGTGCCTTCCGGGAGGCTGCAGACGGCTCCATCGAAGTGACGCTGATCCGCTCGGGCCGCAGCGGCAACCGCAACTACTACCCCGACGCCACGCTGCGCGAGGCCGTGTCCATGTTTGAAGGCGTGCGCGTGTTCACCAAGAGCGACGCGGAGCACATCGCGGGCAAGGGCAAGGACGTGCGCAACCTGATTGGCGGCATCTACAGCGTGCGTTTCGTGGAGGGCAAAGCACCTGACACTGGCGCGCTGGTGGGCACCTTTAAAGCCCTGGACCCCACGGACAAGGCCGTCACCAAGATGACCGAGGCCGTCAAGCGCGGCATGCAGAGCCTGCTGGGCCTGTCCATCGACGCGGACGCCCGCACCAAGCAGCGCAAGGCCGGGGCGGAGACCCTGCGCGAGGCCGTGAAGTTCACCAAGGTGCACTCCGTTGACCTGATTGTCGAACCGGGCGCTGGCGGCGGCCTGGATCGCCTGACTGAAGCCGCCGCCGATCCATCCATCCCCAACCCGAAGGAAGAAGCTATGCCCCTCTGGAAGCAACGCATGCTGGAGGCCATTAAGGCCAAAGACCCCGCCAAGCACGCCACCATCAACGCCGAGACCATCGGTGACGACGAACTGGTGAACCTGCACGAAGCCGTGTGCGGCTCCCTGGTGCCAGCCGCACCTGGTGCAACCCGCGTCACCGAAGCCCAAGGCGACAACACGCCCCTGACCCGTGCTGACTTGGAAGTGTTCACCTTGCGCAGTGCTGCTCGCGACCGCATCAACGCGGCCAAGCTGCCCCAGGCCGCCAAGGACCGCCTGCAGGCGCAGGTAGCCATCGCTGGCGCCGACCGCCTGACCGAAGCCGCCGTGGGCGACCTGATCAAGGCCGAGGGTGACTACATCGCACGCATGACCGAGAGCGGTGCCGTGCGCGTGCCGATGTTTGGCAACGGCGCCATCGTTGTGGGTGACCGCAGCTTGACGATGAAGGACATGCTGGATGCTTTCTGGGACCCAGCGCACAAGGATCATGGCCGCGTGCAGTCCTTCAAGGAGTGCTACATCGAGATGACGGGTGACCGCCTGGTGACCGGCCGTCTGCGCGAATGCGACCAGTCGCGCCTGGTGGAATCGCTGGGCAGCACCTCCCTGGGTGAAGTGCTGGGCGACAGTGTGACGCGTCGCATGCTGGCCGAGTACCGTGCGGCCGTGGACTTCGACGGCTGGCGCCAGCTCGTGAACGTTGTACCGGTGAACGATTTCCGCATGCAGCACCGTACGCGCTGGGGCGGCTATGGCGACCTGCCCACCGTGGCCGAGGGCGCCGACTACCAGCCGCTGACCAGCCCGAGCGATGAAGAGGCCACCTACAAGGCGGGCAAGAAGGGTGGCACGGAAGACATCACGCTGGAGATGATCAAGAACGACGACGTGGGCTTGATCCGCCGCATCCCGACGAAGCTGTCGCGCGCTGCCAAACGCACGCTTGCCAAGTTCGTGTTCGACTTCCTGCGCAGCAACGCAGTGATCTATGACACGAAGGCGCTGTTCCATGTGGACCATGCCAATCTGTTCACCGCCGCGCTGTCCAAGGCCGAGTTGGCAGTTCACCGCCTGGCGATGCTCAAGCAGACCGAGCTGACCAGCGATGACCGCATTGGCATTGCACCCACCCGCCTGGTGGTGCCTGCCGACCTGCAGGAAGCCGCTGTAGACCTGTTCAAGCTGTCCACCAACAACGAGAAGACGTTCATCCAGTCGCTGACGATGAACATCATTCCCGTCTGGTACTGGACCGATGCCAACGACTGGTGCACTGCCGCCGACCCGGCTGACATCCCCGGTATCGAAATGGGCTTCCTGGACGGCCGCGAAGAGCCCGAGCTGTTCGTGCAGGACACCCCCAACGTGGGCTCCATGTTCGCGGCCGACAAGCTGACCTACAAGATTCGCCACATCTACGGCGGCGCAGTGACGGACTTCCGCGCCTTCACCAAGGCCGTGGTGGCGTAACGCACTGGACACACCCAGCGGCGCGAACGGCGCCTGAAAGGCGCCAGGGATTGGCTCTCCCGCATGAACACAGCCCGGCCCGCCCCGCAGGGGGTGGGTTGTCCAAGGCCCCCGGATGTGCTTCTGGAGCCTTGGGCAACCCAGCCGACCCATCCAACCCCTTTAAACAGGACACCGACCCAATCATGGCTTTGGCCGACTATCAGGCGCTACTGGGCGATTTGGCCCGCGACCAGGCCGCAGTGCTTACTGCGGATGCGCGCGCCCGCGCCTTGGAGGCCGCACGCCTTCAATACAGCGCAGACCAGCCGCGCCGCATGGTGGACGATGTGACCTGGCCCGAAGGCGCCCTGGCCCCCGCGCCTGAGGGGTGGACAGAAAGTGCCTGGATTCAAGCGGCGGAATACCCCATTGGGCGGGAGCCGATCGCACAGATCAACGTGTCGGCCTACTTGTCTCCCACGGGCTGGCAGATCATGGCGGCGGACCATGTGGCGGCTGGTGGCGTTGTGCGGGTGACCTTCATGGCTGAGCACGAGCTGTCGGCCACCGAAGACACCATCCCGGCCAGGCACCGCCTGGCGGTGGCGCAGTACGCAGCTCACCTGCTGTGCCACCAACTGGCGACCCACTACAGCGCCCAGCGTGAGACCGCCATGGGCTCCGACGCCAGCTTGACCGAGACCCGTGCGCGCGAGTTTGCCGCCCGGTCCAAGGAGCTGCGTGCTGCCTACTACGCGGGGGTGGGTATTGCCGACCCGTTCAAGGCTACGGCGGGGGGCAACAGCACTGGCACCACGGCCGCCGCAGGCGTGGTGAGCTGGCCTAGCCGCAACCCTCGGCACCGCCTGGTGCAGCGAGGTGGGCTATGAACCTGTCGATGAGCCTGGGCGACCTGCAGGCGTTTGCGCGAGGTCTGCGGGACGCACCTGAGTACACCGACCGGGTGCTGCAAGAGGCCATGACCGAGGCCACGCTGCTGGTGCAACGCGAGTGGCAAGAGAACCTGCCACGCGTGTCTGGCCTCACGGCACGCAGCATCACCAGCGACGTTGCCAGCACGCCCGCAGGCGTTCTGGGCGTGGTGAGCAGCAGCCAGCCCAACGCCTTGTTTCTGGAGCTGGGCACGCGACCTCACATGCCGCCCGTGGCGGCCATTGAGCCCTGGGTGAAGGCGGTGCTGGGCATCCGCGAGCCCAAGGAAGTCAAGCGCGTTGCGTTCCTGGTGGCCCGCAAGATCGCCCGCGAGGGGACGCCCGCCCAGCACCCCATGGCGCGTGCGGTGCAGTCCACCGAGGGGCAGGTGATCGCGATGTTTGAACGGGCTGCCGCCAAGGTGGCCGCCCATCTTGTGGGAGGCGATGCATGACGACGCCAACAACCCTGGCCGCTTCGCGCTCTGCACTGCTGGCCCTGCTGCGTGCAGTGCCTGCAGTGGGGGTGGTGCACGCCTGCGAGCGGTACGCAGACGGCGAAATCGGCTTTAAACAGTCCTACCTGTACACCCATGCCGACCCGGCCATGGACGCCTTTGCAGCGACCCCCCACATCCGTGGCTGGTACGTGCGGCGGACCGCTACCTCCGAGGTCAACGCCAATGGCCGCATCCTGAATGAGCACACCTGGCTGGTGCGTGGCTACCTGGCGTTTCAGACCGCTATCGAGAGCGAGCTGATCTTCGATGACCTGGTGGAGCGCATGCGCGACACCGTGCGCGTGGACGGCTCTCTGGGCCTGCCCGGACTGCTCGGGTCTGGCGTAGCCCAGGAGCGCGGCGTGCAGGTTGCCAGCGCAGGCCCCGTGATCTTTGCGGGCCTGCTGTGCCACAGCGCGGCCCTGGAACTCAAAACCCGCAATTGGGCGGAATGGAGGAAACCATGAAACCAACCACTCCCAAGGCGCGCAGGAAGGCCGCGCAGCCCCCTGCGCCACCGGCCATGGAGCACGTGATTCTTGCTCGCGAGCATGAGCACATGGGCAAGAAAGAACCACCCGGTACGCCCCTGCTCGTGCACCCAGAAACTGCCCGCTGGCTGCGCGCCGTGGGTGTTGTATCCCCTTTACCCACCACCAAGGATTGACACATGTCTTCTGCAGCCATCATCAAACGCATCTTTGCGCCTGCCGCCCTTGTAGGCCAGGTGTATGCCCGCGAGCGCGGTAGCACCGCCGCGCCCATGCCCATCGGCAACGTCCTGGAGCTGGAGCTGTCGCATAAGGAAGACGTCCAGAAGCAACAGGACATGACGGCCCTCGGTGGCGGCACTCACGCAGAGATGCGCCGTGTGACGGATGTTGAAATCAAGATGAAGCTGGCCGACTTGAACGTGACCAACTTTGCCCGGGCATCCCTGGGCACGGTGCACGGTGTCGAGGGCGGAACTGTTGCGAACGAGGCGCACAAAGTCATGCGTGGCGGCCTGTTGCGCACCGCGCACATCGGCTCCACCGATGTTGTGGTGCGCAAGGGCAATACAGCAGGCACTGCGACCGCCACGGACGAGCAACATGTTGGGGTCAACAAGGGGGCCATCGTACCCCTGGAGAACTTGACTGCTGCGCCTGCTACGGCTGTCTCAGTGCGCGTGGGGGTCGACGTGGCCACGGCCACTCCGCTGGCTGCAGCGGGTAACTACACCGTGGTGGCGGCGGGCATTCAAGTAGATGCTGCCGCGCCAGATGTCGCCGATGGCTCGGTCTTCTGGGTCAACTACACCTATGCCACAGTGGGCACCGTGATCCCCGCCGTTGGCAACTACGAGGTGCGCGCGGCTGGGGTCTACGTGCTGCCGGATGCCGTTGACCTGGCCGATGACGATGACGTGAGACTGAGCTACGACTACGGCTCCTATGCGGTGATTGAAGCCCTGACGACCAAGGCCAAGGAGCTGGAACTGCTATTCGAAGGCTTGAATGAAGCTGACGACGGCAAGCCCTGCATCGTGGAAATCTGGCGTGCCAGTCAGGGCGTGGCGTCTGCCATCGGCCTGATGGCCGACAAGGGCTTTGCAAGTTTGCCGGTGAGCGGAGCCGTGCTGAAGGACGACACCAAAACCGGGGTGGGAGTCAGCAAGTACTACCGGGTGCGCAAAGTCTGACGCAACCCTTCCTCCAATGAATAAGGCCGACATTTGTCGGCCTTATTTTTTTGTGCCTCACGAGAGACAGTTACGTCATTGCCCGGCTACTGGCGCCCGACAAACCAGGTCATCCAGGCCCCCAGGCAGCCAAGCGCAACAAAGGCTACGGCAAAACCGAACGTCAAAACGCCACCTGCAAAAAGCAGGATGGCGATGCAAGTAAGAAAAGCAATTAGGCGCGGCATTCACACATTGTAGGAAATCATGGCGACCACGCAAGTCAGTGCAGAACTCAAGGTAGGAGTAGATGGGCGCGAGTCCATCACCGGCCTGGCTGACGATCTGGACGATGTTGCCAAGGTATTGACGGGAGACCTTTCGAAGTCCGCGCAATCGGCTGCCGCCCGTCTGCGCGAGCTGGCAGACCAGGATGCGGCCATCACCAGCTTCCTTGAATTGCAGTCCGAAGCGCGGGATGCTGGCCGTGCGCTCAAGGCAGCGGAAACCGAGGCTGCAAACTACGGGCGGCAGATTGCTGCAATGGGGCCGCCGACAGCCCAAGAGGCGGCGGCGCAGCAGCGCCTGCAGGAGCAGGCCTTGTCTGGTGCACAGACCGCGATGCAGCGTTACGGTGTCTCAGGCCAGAACGCCCGCGATGCACAGCAGCGGCTTCGCCAGGAGGTTGCGGGGGTGCGCGAGGCCGTGCAGGATCTGTCCCCAGCCTACCAGCGGGCTGCGACTGGCGCGGCGAATGCTGGTGCCACGATGGTGCGCACGCACCGCCAGATTGGCGACGGCGTCGAGTCGATCAGTCAACAACTGGATCGCTTGCAGAAATTCTACGTCTCGCTCCAGGGCATTCAGGGCCTGAAGACGATGGCCTTGGACTTAGCGGCTACGGCTGACCAGGTCAACAACCTGCAGGGCCGGATGAAGTTGGTCACTGGCGAGGGTGACAACTTCATCCGGTCCTGGGAGGGTGTGACGCAGGTTGCGCTGCGCACGCACAGCGCGCTGGAGGAGACGGGCGTCCTGTTCACGCGTCTGGCGCAGGCGGGCAAGGATGCAGGGCTCAATACAGCCCAAGCAGCGGAGCAAAGCCTGGCACTGTCTGAAACGATCAACCAGTCCATCCAACTCAGTGGTGCCAGCGCTCAGGCGTCCGCCGCCGCCATTACTCAACTTGTGCAAGGCCTGCAGGGGGGCGCACTGCGGGGCGATGAGTTCAACAGCGTTATGGAGCAGGCGCCGCGCCTGGCTCGCGCGCTGGCGGATGGCCTGGGTGTGACTACGGGCGAGCTGCGCAAGATGGCTGAGGCAGGCGTCCTTACCAGCGACACCGTGATCAGGGCGCTGCAGGGCCAGAGCGACGTAGTCGCCGCTGAGTTTACGAAGCTCCCTCCAACCGTTGGCCGGGCCTTGCAGGACTTGTCGACGCAGTGGACGCTCTATGTTGCAGAGACCGACAAGGCCACAGGCGCAAGCGCTGCAGCGGCGACGGCTATCAACGCGGTGTCGAACAACCTGCGCACCATTGCGGGGCTGCTCATAGACGCTGGGCAGGCCGCTGCGGCGTTTGTGGCCTTGCGGCTGGCGCAGCACTTCTTGGGCATTGGGGCAGCAGCGCAAGGTGCAGCGGTGGCCGTGGCCGCATCCAATGCGCAAATGGCCGTCGCAGGGACTACCAGTGCAGCCGCTGCCGCAGGCGTTGGGCGCTTCGCAACCATCCTCGCGAGCCTGCGTACCTTCACCCTTATCGGGCTGGTTGCAAACTTTAAAGACATCGGCACCTGGATTGGCGAGTCCACGGCCAAGCTCATGGGCTACAAGGATCGTACCGAGGAGCTGGCGCGCGCTGAGCAGATGCATGCCCAGATTGCAAAGGACGCGGCGGCTGACCGTGCGCGCTTGGCTGCTGCGATTCAAGCGGCCATCGACAAGCAGTTTGAGTTGTCGAAGGCAGCACGATCTTCTGTGGCCGAGTTTGATGCGCTCACGAAGAGCGGCACGCTGTCCGGTGAAGCCATCAAGAAAATCACAGAAGGTTTCGACCTGACCAAGATTCAGGGCATCAAAGATTTTTCCGCAACGCTCGACAAATTGGTCGCTGACGGAAAGGTTGCTGCCGGTGAGTTTGAGGTCGCATGGGCTCAGGCGCTCAGTGGGAAGGATCTGGCCCAGTTCGAGGTAGTCGCGCGCGCTGCATTTTCTGGGGCCATGCGTGAAGGCGAGCGGCTCGCGCAAATGACTGATGCATTGCTGCGCGAATCTGTGAAGCGCACCGGCCTTGAGTTTGAGGTTATGCAAGGCCGCATCGGCGTCGCTTCGCGCAGCGCCATCAACGATCTGGAAGTCATCATTGGCGGGCTCGACCGCCTGAAAGAGCAGGGCGTTGACGTAGGGCGTGTGCTCAATGCGAGCATTTCTAAAGCGATCAATACAGCGGACAGCCAGGCCGCACTCGACGCCGTGCGGGCGCAGATTGAGCGCCTACGTTTCACCTTGGGTGACCGAGTTACGAACGGGTTGCTGGACCAAGCCGCCGCCAAGGCCCAGGAACTGAAGGAAAAGCTCGACAAAGCGACAGGCGGTATCAACAGCGTTGCCGAGGCCATGGAAAAACTCGGTATGCGCAGCCTCGATAGCTTGAGGCGAACAGCTGATGAAAGCGTCAAGGCCTACGACGTGATCAAGCAGGCTGGCGCCCTGGAGGGTGAGTCCTACCTCGCGTGGCAGCTGCGCAAACAGGAGGCTGCGCGCGTCATGGTGCAGCGGATGATCGAGGCCAGTGGTGGCGTGGCGGACGCTGCCACCCGGGCGCGAGCCGCAGCCGAAGGCTTGGAACTCGGGGCGGACGCCAGTGGCCGCACCATTGTGAAGTCCATGGGCGATGCAAAGCGCGCCGTGGACGAAGTGGGCAATGCCGCTGGCCGTGCATCTGGTGGCTTCCAGGCATTGGGACAGAGCGCTGAGCAGGCCGCTGCTGCTACCAAGAAGCTGCAGGAAATTTACGACCGCAATCGCCTTGGAACGTTCTCGGAAACTGGGGACGACATTGAGAAGTCGCGCCAGACCCACACGGGCAACGTTGCCGTGCAGCAAGAATACATCGACGCCCAGGTAGCCCGCCTCTTCGGCGAAAACATGGTCGGTGACAAGTTGGCCGAAGAGGTCTACCAGCTCGGTGTGCGCACTGAGCAGTATTTCAAGTACGGCGGTCCCACATCCAAAGAGGGCTTCGCTGAAGCGAACGCGGTCAAGAAGGCTTACGAACGGGCGAGGGCGGAACTTGAGGCCCGGATGGCTAAAGAAAGCCAGAAGGCGCTGGACTCCTCGGCGGAGGACGAAACCCCAGATCGCCCCCGAACCACGGGCGGCAGCTCGTCTGGCGAGAGCACATCCGGCGGGCGGGGTTCTTCAGGCGTTCGCTCTCCTGGTGGCAGTAGCGACAACGCTGGAATCGCGCCAGGTTATCAGGGCCTGGGCTCCAGCAGCGGCTCGGGCTCCGGTGGCAGTGGAGGCGTCAGCGCGGATGGCCCCACCTTCATCAGCAACGTCACCATTCCCGGCCTTGGCAGCGCCCAGTTCACGTTTCCCGACGCGGCACAGCAGCAAAGGGGCACGGACCTGCTCAAGCGGCTGGCCGCAGCCAAGCGCACGGCAAACCGGTAGACCCCATGAGCACCATCACCCTCACCTACGACGGCGTCACAGAGGCGCTCAGTGATCGCCTTCAGTGGACCGATGAATACGACTGGAGCCCCGTCGAACAAGCCACGGGCTACAGCACCGAGGGCGCTCTGCTGGTTGACCAGGCCGAGAAGCTAGCAGGCCAGCCCATCACCCTTGATGGCGAGTCCAGCCAGGCCTGGACCGAGCGCGCGCAGTGCGACCGCCTCAAAGCGTGGGCGGCTCTTAAAAACATTGAGCTGGTCTTGGTGCTGCGAGGTGTCGCGCACCAGGTCATCTTTGACCACGCCCAGGGCGGCTTCACGGCCCGCCCCATTTGGAAGCTGATCGACGGCGAGATCACCGGCGAGCTGCTCTACCTCCCCACCTTCCGTTTTCTGAAAGTCTGACCATGCCCATCGCATCTGGCGACGTTAAATTTTTCGCATCCAGAAACATGAGCGACGCACCCGAAGGGGCCGGTGGTCCCTCTGGTGTTGTCATTCCTGACGCGGCCAAGCACGCCGTCTTTCCCGGCATCAGCGAACTGGACCGCACTCTCGGGCGGGTGAACATCCGCCAGACGGTGCTCGGCGTCACGACGCCTGACACCGCCGTCTTTCTTGGCACGAACGTGATCATTGCGGAGCCGCCGAACGATCCGCGCGTGTCCATCGTTATGGTGGAAGTCGATGACCTTTTTGCGAAGCGCGATGACATCAAGAAGCGCATCGAGAGCTACCTTGCGGGGGGCTCCAGCTACCCCGCCTACCTCTTCGGCGACATGCTGCAGGGGCAAACCAATATCTCGATCTGCCAGAGAGAAGGCGTTCCGCTGCCAAACATCGGCGACCGTCTTGTCCTGCGAAAGCTATTCGGCCAGCCAGGCGAGGTGGAACAGTTCGTGGCGATCACCTCGGTGTCGAACCTGGTGCGCGTCTTCACCGACGGCCAAGGCGACTTCGTCCGCAACATCGTTGCCCTTGGCATCAGTGAGCGTCTTGAAGCCGACTTTCCCGGCTTTGATGCACAGCGCATCGACCCCTCGGTGGATGATCTGCGTGCACGCACCGGGCTGAACGAAGCGGTGGTGGCGGACGCGGCCCGCTTCTATGGCACCGTGCCCCTGGCGGAGCCCGCAAGCATTGGTGAATACACCGTGCGTGCGACCACCATCCACCAGCCCATCGTGCCCAGCGCGCAGGTGGAGACCCCGATTGCCGATGCCTCGACCAATGGGATGGCCTATGCCTTGGTCGCCGCCGGTGGGCCGGTGGTGCAGACGATCACGACGATCTGGACGCCCACCCAGTCGCTTTACATCGGTGGCAGCCAACTGCCCGGCAGCGTCACGATTGAACGCGATGGTGTAGTGATCACCGACAAGGGTGGGCGCTTGCTGCAGTCCGGCGCAGAGGTGGGGGCCATCGACTACGACAACGGCATCGCCAGCCTTTCGGTGGACGTGTTCGGCTCGGGTGGCGGGGTGCACACCATCACTGCGACGCCAGCGGCGATGCCCCAAGCGGCGCAGCGCTCCATTGGCACCCCCGTCACGATGGCGAACCGCTCGCTGAACTTCGTGGTGACGCTGATACCGCCTGCCCGCCGCAGCCTGGTGCTGCATTACATGCACTCGGGCCGGTGGTACATGCTGCGCGAGGACGGATCTGGCGCGCTGCGCGGCCTGGACTCGTCCTATGGCGTGGGTAACCTCAACCGGACCACGGGCACGCTGCTGGCATCCCTGGGCTTTCTGCCCGATGTCGGCAGCGCCATCATCCTGCAGTGGGCCGAGGAAACGGCTGCACCCCCTGTGCCCAATACGGCGCTGCGCATGGCTGGAAAGCTCTATGTGCCGATCAACACCAGTGGACAGGTGTCGGAGGCACCGGGTAGCCGGGTGCTGTCTCCTGGACTCACGACGCTGACGTGGAAGCACACCCCGAGTGGCCCCACCTACACCGCGTCTGATGATGGCAATGGGTTTCTGACGGGTGATGCATCGGGCGCGGTGGACTATCAGCGCGGCCTGATCCTGTTGGCTCCCAACGTACTGCCCCCGGTGGGGGCCGTGGTGTCCATCAATCAGAGTTCGGCAGCGGCGAGCACCCTGGCCGATGTGACGTGGACCGGCAGCAGCGCGTCCATCTCCTGCGCGATCACTCCCAACACCGTGCCTGGCAGTGTGCACTTCTCGTTGTGGATATCGGTGACGGCGTCACTGTCTGGCCTGCCGGGCGACATGTTCCTCATGTCAGAGCCGACCCGCCACTACCGCGCGAGCGTGCGCGACAACGGCGCGGGCGGCCTGGTGCTGCAGGATGGCCAGGCTTGCGGCACGATCAACAACAGCACCGGTGCAGTGACGGTCAACATGGCGGGCGTCGATGCCAATTTGCTCGCGGCTTCGGTCGGGGCACGGGCGCAACTGATGCAGAACCACGAGAACTCCGGGCCGTACGCCGTGGGCGGAGGGTATGCGGTCGGCTGGGTGGGTGCGAGTGTCTCTTCTCCGCAGCCGCCAGGAGTTTTCACCTTCACGGTGGGTGCACCGGTTGCCGAGCCTATGAGCGTCACTATCGACCGCTTCATGACCCGCGTGTCGAACCTGGCCGAGGGATTCAACCTGCAGGGCGTGTCGTTCGCACTCAATGGGCAGCGCTATGTCGGAGCCAATACGGGCGTACTGCTCACCGATATCAATCCCGCGACCGGCGCCGGTGTGCCAGTGGGTGCCGTGAGTGCTGCGCTGGGTGTGGTGCAACTCAACACCTGGGCCACAGCCGCCGCCAACGTGGTGACCGACTGGCGCGCTATCCAGGCGCCGCCGTCCTCGGGCAATGGCGACCTGTCCGCGAACATGCGGGTGCTGTTTCGGACGACCACGGCGCCGATACGGCCTGGCAGCTTCTCCATCGTGGGGACCATGGACGATGGAACGCCCATCAACGTCACTGCCGGAGTCAATGGAAAGATCGACGGGGCGCGGGTCAAAGGCACCATCAATTTTGAATACGGCGTCTGCGAGCTGGTGTTCTGCAGTCCCGTGCCGAATGCGCTGGGCACTGTGGATCTTTCGCACATGCAGATTCCGGGTGTGGGTGTGGTGAACCTGGATGTGGTGCAGGCAAGCACGCTGCGCTACAACGCGGTGGCGTACACCTATATCCCTCTTGACGCGGGCATCGTGGGGATCAACTCGGTGCGCCTGCCAAGCGACGGCCGGGTGCCCGTGCATGCTCCGGGTCGCGTGGCAGTGATCGGCAACACCAAGAGGGTGCCCCCGGCCGTCGTCTCCAACGGCACCGTGATTGACTGCGGTCGGGTCCGCCTGTCTCGCGTTCGCGTGCTGGGGCATGACGGTGTGGCGATCCATACCGGTTTCACCGCAGACCTTGAGACTGGCCTGGTGGAGTTCAACGATGTGACGGGCTACAGCCAGCCTGTCACCGTGGAGCATCGCATTGAGGACGCCGGTGTGGTCGCCGACGCCCAGGTGAGCGGGCATATCCGGTTTCAGCAGCAGCTCACCCATGACTACCCCGTGGAGGGCACCTACATAAGCAGCGCGCTGTTGATCGGCGACATGTACGCCCGCGTCTCGCTGCTGTTTGACCAGTTCACCTGGGACGGGGTGACCTGGAAGGATGAACCCGAGGGACCGCCCGCCACAGGCACTTACAACGACCGGGACTTCCCTATTGTGGTCACCAATGCCGGGGCATCGACCCAGCGGCTGGCCTTTTGGTTCACATCCAGCACCTCGTTTCGGATCATCAGCGAGGAGTTCGGCGAGATCGGCACGGGGAGCACCGCCGTCGATTGCTCGCCCATCAACCCGAACACGGGTGTGCCATACCTGACGATCCCCGCAGCGGGCTGGGGGGCGGGCTGGGTTGCAGGCAACGTGCTGCGGCCCAACACCGAAGGCGCTTTGGCATCCGTGCCTTTCGTGCGGGTCATTCAACAAGGCCCGGACTCGGGCATTGACTATGAGTTTTCTGTCCACGCGCGCGGCGACACGCAGCGCCCCTGATCGAGGCATAACACTATGGCATCACCCGTAGATACATCCGTTAAATATGCGCGCAGCAGCATGCCTGGCGCGCCGACACTGCCCCGCACCGCTGGTGCCCTTATCGCGCTGCTGGATGCGTTTCTTGTCAATGGCTGGGGTCTGCAAACCGCGTCCAGCGTGGTCGTTGCGGGTGGTGTTGCCACGGCGACGTTTCCGACAGACCACGCAGCCGCAAAGCATGCTGTGGTGCTGGTGGATGGTGTAACAGGTGCCCTCACGGCTTTAAACGGTGAGCAGAAAGTGACAGCCGTGGCGCCCAACGTCATCAAGTGGGCGACGGCGGCTGCGGACGGCACCGCCACGGGCACGATCACCGTCAAGATGGCCCCAGCCGGGTTCAACAAGCCTTTCGCGGGCACGAACCTCGCCGTCTACAAATCGGCCCACCCAGCGGCGCACGGTCAGTACCTGCGCATCAACGACACCACCGCGAACTATGCGCGGGCGGTGGGCTACGAAACGATGACGGCGATCTCTACGGGCACGGGCCTGTTTCCTTCGGCTGCGCAGCTCAACGGCGGCTATTACTGGGGCAAGGATGAAGACCCTGCAGGCACCGGCAATGCGCCGTACCTTTTTGCATCGGACGGCCGCACGTTCTACCTCTGCGTGCAGTCGTCTTTCAACTACTACAGCGGGAACGCACGGGCTCATCAGGCATTGGTCTTCGGTGACTTGGTTCCCGAGAGCCCGGGCGGTGACCCGTTTGCAACTGTGATTGCTGGCGGTGTAGACACCAACTGGGCGGTTGCCGGGGGGGGCGCCTACGTGTGGGACTACATGTCTTCTGACTATATGGTTGCAGTTCCGCGCGGGGTGTCAGGCGCCGGAACCGCCGTGCGTGGTGCAACCAACTGCGACCTCAACCTGGGCGTCCTCCCCGATCTACCCAACCCCATCACTGGGGCGATACCCATGGGCCGCGTTCTGTACCACGACACCACCGCATCGTTTCCCCGAGCGTCGTTCCCTGGTGTGCAATTTGGGCCATGCCCCAGTGCCGAAAAGCTCATCGAAGCGCACGCCATTCTGGACATGCCGGATGGGCGGTCGTTTGTCTCGACGTTCTGCTCAACGGGGGTGAACGCAAACTCAAGTCTGAAAGCGGTGTTTATTGATATCACCGGCCCCTGGAGATAAGCCATGGCCGCCCACAAGTATTGGCGCGCTTTGGCGTTGACTGCCGCCACTCCAGCTACCCTGGAAATCTCGGAGTTCCATCTCTACAACGGCGCTACCCGCGTCGATGCCGCCGCCACACTGACTGCCAGTGCAGCGCCCAGCGGGGCGCTGGCGAATCTGAAAGACGACAACACCGGCACCGGCTGCTATTGGGCGTCGGGTGGTGAGTCGGTAGTCCTGACCTGGACTTTCCCCACTCCACAAAATGTGGATGGCATCGTCGTGGGGGCAAGGACCACCATTGCGCGATGGCCCACTGCGCTGCAACTCCATGGCGGGGATGTGACCACGGGCACCGGCCCAAGCCCGGAGTACATCGAGCACCAGTGCTATGGCCTTGGGCGCTTCGTCTCGGCCACCAAGACCGGCATTCTTCGCCCCCTGCCAGGCAACGCTCACAAGCCGTTGAAGACCAAGGATTTGCTGATCTGCCCCGGCATAGGCCGCATACCGTTTGAGGTGGTGAGGGAAGTGCTGCCGCGCACCGACCCAAAGACCTACCTGCCGCAAGCCGCAACGGTCCGGCTCGAGCGCGACATTGACGGCAAGGTGATCCGCCAGGTTTGGAGCCCAACTGGGGTGGGCGCGTTTGAGTTTGTCGACGAGAACTTCACGTACACGGTGACGGCCATCTACCCAGAAACTGGCATGCGGGCAGTGATCGCCGACCGCATTAAGCCGCAGGGCCACCCGGAGTTTGTTGAATGAGCGAGCTGGTGATGGCGCCGGATGGGGCCGTGGCAATGTTGGAAGGCTTGCTGGCGCGAGGTGCCGCGTCGCGCCTGCATTACTTGAGCGCGAGCAACGTCACGCTGGCCGTGCTGGTGCTGGCGTCGCCCTGTGGTGAGATCGTGGACGAGCAGCTCGTGCTGGCCCAAGCGGACCCGCTGGGTGATTTGATCTTGGCTACCGGCTTTGCGGTATCGGCTGTCTGGTACAGCTATGAGAACAAGCTGCTGGGTAGCGGAGCGGTCACCGACGAAGCGGGCACGGGGCCTTTCAAGGTTCCTGGGTTGACTGGAACCCGTCTTTTGGCTGGTGGCCGTCTCAAACTGGGCACCACGGCCCTGAGCTGACGATGGAGCCGATTCGCCTCATCTTCTCGGCGCCATCGCTGGCGGACGGATTCCCGCTGCGCCTGGTGTTCGGGGAAGTGGACGACGACGTCCCGCTGCCGCCCGATGTCACGATCACCCTGCAGGCGCATATCACCCGCCTGGGCGGCACGGTCAATGCCCACTATGAGAGCAACACGCCACGCCCCATCGTGGCCTCGCTGAGCAGCGGCTGGTCGGAGGGTGACCCGGTGGCATCGGAATTGATCGTAGCTTGGCAAAGCGCTGTGCCGCTGCGCGTGAGCTGCAGGGCGCGCTGGCAAGAGGCCGAGGCGGTGGTGCGCAGCCTGGCGGTCGCTTGGTCCAGTGGGGGCAGCTCAGTGCATGCCTGGCTGGCCGTGAACTACCTGGAGGCCATCGCTTCGGACACCTGGCCGCTGCGAATGGCGTGGCAGCAGGCTGAGCGCTTGAGCACCAGGGTTCGGGCCCAGTACCAGGAGGCCGAGCGTGTTCGCACTTGGCCCGTTGCCATTCGGTATCAACAGGCCTCACGCGCCCCGAGGGCCTGGCTCCAGTCCCGGTATCAGCAGGGCGTGCCGGTCCGCGCCGGGTTCACCGAGGCGGAGTCCGATGGCGACCCTGTCCGCATGTACCTGCGGGTCCGGTATCAGCAGGCAATGCGTCCGCCGACCGGCCGCTGGGTGCGCCCATTGGACCCACCGGCGCCAGATCCTTGTTATGTGCCTTCGCTACCCGTGCGGCTGGTCTTTACGGAAGAGGCTGGCATTGGGATGCCGCTGGTTTTTGTTTGTGAGCGACACACACCGCCGCCTCAACCGGGCACGGTGGTCGTCCAACGCAGGAGGGTTTACATGGTTTTCAACACTGTCACGCTGCACCGGGTAGATACCGGCGCGGTCTTGCACGCCCTGGGATTCACGATGTCGCTGGACGAAGGCTCCTGGACGTGGAACTGGGAGGCTTCGCTGCATGAGAGTGCCCGCAACCACCTCGGCCGCGACAGCTCCGGGCGGCCGGCCGAGCTGGCGGTGGTGGTCAATGGCGTGGCGTTCAGGCTGCTGCTGGAGAACCGGGCCAAGGACGAGCGGTTTCTGCCCGAGCTGCGCTTCACTGTCTCAGGCCGGGGCAAGGCGGCGATCCTGGATGAGCCCTATGCGCCCGTCATGAACTTTGGGAACGCCGCCAATCGAACCGCTCAGCAGCTCGCGGCCGAGGTGCTCACCATCAATGGCGTGTCCATGGGCTGGGATGTGGATTGGGGCCTGACGGATTGGTTCGTGCCAGGTGGCGCCTGGACCTTCCAGGGCACCTACATCAACGCCATCAACGACATCGCCAACGCTGCTGGTGGGCATGTGCAGCCGCACAACACCGACGCAGTGCTGCGCATCCTGCCGCGCTACCCGTCTGCGCCCTGGGATTGGGACAGCGTGACGCCGGATTTTGTGATCCCGCGTACGGCTGCCGAGGTGGTCTCCACGGACTACGTCGATAAGCCTGTCTACAACCAGGTGCACTTGGGTGGCATCGCGGCAGGCGTATTCGGACCGTGGAAGCGAGTCGGGACGGCGGGCGACAAGGAGGCCCCACCGGTCAACCATGCGCTCATCACCCATGCGGAAGCCCAGCGCCAGCGAGCACGGGCCGTGCTGAGCGACACCGGGAGCCAGGCGCTGATCTCTCTGAGCATGCAGGTGCGGCCGGAGACGGGCGTGATCATGCCGGGCAAGTTCATCCGCTACCAGGGCGACGAAGAGGTGATGGGAATCGTCCGAGGGGTCGGCCTGAACTGGAATCGGCCGACCCTGCGCCAGGTCATTCGGGTGGAAACCCATGAGTAATGCGTATCTCGACTTCCTGGGACTGCTGCCGTCCAGGCCCTTGTTGGTTGGGACGGTGACTTCCATCACCTCGGGCGTGGCTACCGTCACGCTGCCAGGTGGAGGGCGCCTGCAGGTGCGTGGGGAAACAACGGTGGGAGCACGGGTGTTTGTGCGCGACGGCGCCATTGAAGGCCCGGCTCCGACCCTCACCAACTCTTCGGGGGAGGTGTAAAGCAAAAAAGACAGGGCGAGTGCAAAGGGTGCGCTAACACCCTCTGCAAACGTCTCCGCCGTGAGCAGCCACGGCATCGACCAAAGACCCTGCCACCTAGCTAGGCGGGGCTGATCATAGGTGATGCCGACATGATGGAAGTGAGATGCGGGCGGTGCCAGAAACTGCTGGCCCGAGCCGATGGAGTTGTAGAGATCAAGTGCCCCCGTTGCGGGTGCATGAACCACTGGAGGGCCGGTGCTGCTGATCCCAGCGGCGAGAGCCCCCAAACGCCAGAACGCCAGCGAGCGTCATCAACCAAGAAGGATAGAGATGACGCAAGCAAAAAGCCCTTTGGCATGGCTGGGCGGCAAGAGCCGCCTGGCCGACCGGATCATCGAGAAGATGCCGGTTCACCAGACCTACTGCGAGGTGTTCGCAGGCGCGGCCTGGGTGCTCTTTAAAAAGCCGGAAAGCAAGGTCGAGATCATCAACGACATCAACTCGGATCTCACCAACCTCTATCGGTGCGTGAAGTTCCACCTGGCCGAGCTGGTCGCCCAGTTCCGCTGGATGCTGGTGTCGCGCGATGAGTTCGACCGCTTCCTCAAGACGCCTGCCGATACCCTCACGGACATCCAGCGGGCGGCTAGGTTCTTCTACCTGGCCAAGTCCAGCTTTGGTGCCCGGATCGTGAAGCCGACCTACGGCATCTCAGCGACCGGCGCGCCGCGCCTGAACCTGCTGCGGATCGAGGAAGACCTGAGCGAAGCCCACCTGCGCTTGGCGCGGGTGTTCATCGAGAACAAGCCCTATGACCAGGTGATCCAGCGCTTTGACAAGCCGGGGACACTGTTCTACATCGACCCGCCGTATTGGGACTGCGAGAAGGACTACGGGGAAGGGTTGTTCAGCAAGGAGGATTTTGGGCGCCTGGCGGGCCTCCTGGGGGCCGTGAAGGGCAAGTTCATCCTGAGCCTGAACGACACGCCAGGCGTGCGGGAGACCTTTGCGGACTTTCGGATCGAGGCGGTCAAGACCAGGTACAGCATCAGCGGCAGCAGCAAGCAAGAGGCTGCCGAGGTGCTGATCAGCAACTTCAAGCTGGCGTAGTGCCAGACAACGGCAGTCTGGCTTGGCTTGCTGGCAGGGTTTTAAAGAGCGGTACTGGGGACATCGCAACACCACATGAAGGTACCCCAATGATCACGTTTCAGAACGCCAGCGGCCTTGAACTGATTGATGCCAATATGGAATCAACGGCAGTCGGCGCCTACCAAGCGCGGCAAGCCAACATTTCCATCCTGCTGGCCGCGCTGAATGACAAGCTGGCCTTGCACAGCCAGCGGGCGGCAAATCAGCCCAGGGATTGGGGCTATGCTGGCGACTTGGGAAGCGTTCAGGAACGCCTGGAGAGGATCGTGGAGGTATTCGCAAGCGAGTAGAAAACCACAGTCCTGAGCTTTAAAGCCGCCCTCGGGCGGCTTTTGTCTGGGCTGTTCAGTGCCAAAGGCAGCGAGAATTAGCGCCAAAGGCGGCGTAAATCAGTGCCAAAGCGTCCGGCGCGCCATTAACGAATGGTTTGGGTGGGCCTCCCTATTTTTTCCGGGGGTTTTGGTCGGGCGGAGAATTTGCTGCAGAATAGAACGAACGTTCGTTTTTATTTGCCCGCATGTCCGCCACCTCTTCATCCAGCCAGGTCACCCGCATCCCGCGCGCTCGCAGCGGTACCGGCCGCGCCCTGCAAAAAGGCCAGCAAACCAAGGCGGCCATCGTCGAGGCAGCGCTGGGCCTGGCCACGCACATCGGGCTGGAAGGCCTGTCCATTGGGGCGTTGGCCGACGTCACGGGCATGAGCAAGTCGGGCGTGTTTGCCCATTTTGGCTCTCGCGAAGAGCTGCAGATCTCCGTGGTTCGTGAATACCACACGCGTTTCGAACAGGAAGTGTTCTACCCCGCCATGTCCGCGCCGCGTGGCCTGGCCCGGCTCAGCGCCATGTTCGACAACTGGATGAAGCGCACCTCCATCGAAATCGATTCGGGCTGCATCTACATCAGCGGTGCGGTCGAATTTGATGACCGCACCGGCCCCGTGCGTGACGCGCTGGCCAGCTCGGTGCTGACCTGGCACGCCGCCATGCGCCGCGCCATCGAGCAGTGCAAGGGCCTGGGCGAGCTGCGCGCGGACACCAATGCCGAGCAGATGCTGTTCGAGATCCACGGCCTCATCCTCGCGCTGCACTACGAAGCGCGGTTCCTGCAAACCCCGGGCTCCATGGCCCGGGCGGTGCAGGGCTTTCACAACATCCTGGCGCGTTACAGCGCCGCAAAACCTGGCGCCACCGCAGAAGCCGCCCCCGCTGCTGCTGCCAAGCGCCGCAAAGTTTCCAACCAAACCACCACCTCCAAGGAGTAAACCCCATGCCTATGTACACGCCGCCCCTGCGCGACATGCAATTCGTCATGCACGAAGTGCTCAAGGTCAGCGATGAATTCAAGGCCATGCCGCCCCACGCCGAGGTGGATGTGGACACCATCAATGCGGTGCTCGAAGAAGCCGGCAAGTTCACTGCCGAAGTGACCTTCCCGTTGAACATCAGTGGCGACACCGAAGGCTGCGTGCTTAACAAGGCCACCCACGAAGTGAAGACCCCCACGGGCTTCAAGGATGCCTACGCCAAGTATGTCGAAGGTGGCTGGGCGGCACTGTCGTGCGACCCTGCCTACGGCGGCCAGGGCCTGCCCTTCGTGCTGAACCAGTGCCTGTACGAAATGATGAACTCGGCCAACCAGGCCTGGACCATGTACCCCGGCCTGTCGCACGGCGCGTACGAAGCCCTGCACGCCCACGGCACCGAAGAGCAAAAGGCCCTGTACCTGCCCAAGCTGACCAGCGGCGAGTGGACCGGCACCATGTGCCTGACCGAACCCCACTGCGGTACCGACCTCGGCCTGCTGCGCACCAAGGCCGAGCCGCAGGCCGACGGCACCTACAAGATCACCGGCAACAAGATCTTCATCAGCGCCGGCGAGCACGACATGACCGCCAACATCGTGCACCTGGTGCTGGCCCGCCTGCCCGATGCGCCCAAGGGCAGCAAGGGCATCAGCCTGTTCGTGGTTCCCAAGTTCAATGTGAAGGCCGACGGTTCGCTGGGCGAGCGCAACCCCATCTTCTGCACGGGCCTGGAGCACAAGATGGGCATCCACGGCAACGCCACCGCGCAGATCGCCATCGACGGCGCCATCGGCACCATGGTGGGCCAGCCCAACAAGGGCCTGGCCGCCATGTTCGTGATGATGAACGCCGCCCGCCTGGGCGTGGGCAACCAGTCGCTGGGCCTGACCGAAGTGGCTTACCAGAATGCGCTGGCTTACGCCAAGGACCGCATCCAGATGCGCAGCCTCTCGGGCGTGAAGGCCAAGGACAAGGACGCCGATCCCATCATCGTGCACCCCGACGTGCGCAAGATGCTGCTCACCGCCAAGGCCTACGCCGAAGGTGGCCGCGCGCTGCAGATCTTCTGCACGCTGCTGCTGGACAAGGTGCACAGCCACCCCGATGAAAAGGTGCGTGCCGAATCCGAAGAGATGGTGGCGCTGCTCACCCCCATCGTGAAGGCCTTCATCACCGACAACGGCCACATCTCCACCAACGCCTGCATGCAGGTCTTCGGCGGCCACGGCTTCATCAAGGAATGGGGCATGGAGCAGTACGTGCGCGACAACCGCATCAACATGATCTACGAAGGCACGAACACCGTGCAGTCGCTGGACCTGCTGGGCCGCAAGATCCTGGGCAACAACGGCGCCACGCTCAAGAAGCTGGGCAAGCTGATCGGCAAGCTGGTGGAAGAAGAAGGCGTGAACGAGAAGATGGCCGAGTTCATCAACCCGGTGGCCATGCTGGGCGACCAGATGACCAAGTTCACCACCGAGATCGGCTTCAAGGGCATGCAGAACCCCGACGAAGTGGGCGCTGCCGCCGTGGACTACCTGCGCGTGGCCGGCCACCTGGTGTTCGGCTACCTGTTCGCCCGCATGGCCCAGGTCGCCCTGCGCGAGATTGCCGCTGGCAACACCGACCCGTTCTACGGTGCCAAGCTGCAGACGGCACGTTTCTACTTCGCCAAGCTGTTCCCTGAAACCGCCACGCTGATGCGCACGGCCCGTGCCGGTAGCAAGGTGCTCATGGACACGGATCTGGCCCTGGCCTGATCGGTAGATCTGCGGATTTCAAGCTTTTTTGGCACGGAGCGCCTATGTATAAAGCGGTAGCAGCTATTATTTTTGTAGCGTTTTCGGCGCCCGTCTGGGCGCAGGCGACGCCCGAAGGCCTGTGGCGCAACATCGACGACAAGACCGGCGAGGCCAAGGCCGAAATCCGCATCCGCGACATCGGCGGCGGCGTTTTGAACGGGGCGCTGGAAAAGCGCCTGTCCAAAGACGCCAAGCCCGACGATGTCTGCGACGAATGCTCGGATGACCGCAAGGGCAAGCCCATCTTGGGCCTGGAGATCATCCGGGGTGCCAAGAAGGCTGACGGCAAAGAGGTGTGGGAAGGCGGCAAGATTCTCGACCCCGAGAACGGCCGCAACTACACCCTGCGCATGACCCCCGTCGAGGGCGGCAAGAAGCTCGAAGTGCGGGGCTCGATCGGCCCGTTCGGCCGCACGCAAACCTGGATCCGCGTCCAGTAAACCCCATTCCCGTGGCCTTGTGCACCCCCTGCGGTGTTGCGCAACGCCCCAACCAGGAACCCAACCCATGTCCCGATTCCAAGTGAAAAAAGTCGCCGTGCTCGGCGCAGGCGTGATGGGCGCGCAGATTGCCGCCCACCTCGTCAACGTGAAGGTGCCCGTGGTGCTGTTCGACCTGCCTGCCAAGGAAGGCCCAAAGAACGGCATCGTCACCAAGGCCGTGGAAGGCCTCAAGAAGCTCAAGCCTTCGCCCCTGGGCGTGGCCGATGATGCGGCGCTGATCCAGCAGGCCAACTACGAAGAGCACATGCACCTGCTCAAAGAATGCGACCTCGTGATCGAGGCCATTGCCGAGCGCATGGACTGGAAGCTCGACCTGTACACAAGAATAGCCCCCCACGTGGCCAAGCACGCCATCCTGGCGTCCAACACCTCGGGCCTGTCGATCACCAAGTTGAGTGAAGTGCTGCCCGACAGCATCAAGCCACGCTTTTGCGGCATCCACTTCTTCAACCCCCCGCGCTACATGACGCTGGTGGAGTTGATCAACACCCCCACCACCCAGCCCGAAGTGCTGGACCAGCTTGAAGCCTTTGTGACCAGCGGCCTGGGCAAGGGTGTGGTGCGCGCACACGACACCCCCAACTTCATCGCCAACCGTGTGGGCATCGCCGGCATGCTGGCGACCATGAAGGAGGTCGAGAATTTCGGCCTGACCTATGACGTGGTGGACGACCTCACGGGCAAGAAGCTGGGCCGCGCATCGAGCGGCACCTTCCGCACCGCCGACGTGGTGGGCCTGGACACCATGGCCCACGTCATCAAGACGCTGCAGGACAACCTGAGCGGCGACGCTACCAAAGGGTCTGCACAGTTTGATCCGTTTTACGAAAGCTTTGGCACACCCGCCGTGCTGAAGAAGCTGCTGGAGCTGGGCAACCTGGGCCAGAAGACCAAGGCAGGCTTCTTCAAGAAGGTCGGCCGCGATGTGATGCGCTTTGAGTTGGAGAGCGAAGAGTACGTGCCCGCTGGCCAGAAGGCCGACGAGGTATACGCTCGCATGCTCAAGAAGCCCGCCGCCGAACGCCTGCGCCTGCTGCGCAACGCCGAAGGCGCGCCCGGCCAGTTCCTCTGGGCCATCCTGCGCAACAGCTTCCACTACGCTGCCGTGCACCTGGGCACCATTGCCGACAACGCCCGCGACGTGGACCAGGCCATGCGCTGGGGCTTTGGCATGAAGCAGGGCCCCTTCGAGCTGTGGCAGGAAGCCGGTTGGCTCGAAGTCGCGCAGATGATCCAGGAAGACATCGACGCCGGCAAGGCGCTGTGCAAGGCGCCGCTGCCCGAGTGGGTCTTCAAGGGCCTCGTGGCCGAAGCCGGTGGCGTGCACACCGCGCAAGGTTCATGGAGCGCATCGCAGAACAAGTTTGTCCCGCGCCGCCAGCTGCCTGTGTACGAGCGCCAGATCTTCCCCGAGGCCTTGCTGGGCGAGTCCAGCCTGCCCGACTGGCGCACCGCCGGCACCACCATTGCCGAGTCCAAGGCCCTTCGCACCTGGACGCTCGACGGTCAGGTATTGATTGCCAGCATCAAGAACAAGATGCACGCCATCAGCCCCGAGGTGATGGAAGCGCTGATGGAAGCGCTGGAACTGGCCGAGGCCGAGTACCAGGGCATGGTCATCTGGTCCGGCGACGCGCCCTTCAGCGTGGGGGCCGACCTGGAAGCCACGATGCCCGCGTTCATGGTCGGCGGCGCCGATGCGGTGGAAAGCATCGAGCAGGAGCTGCAAAACCTGATGATGCGCATCCGCTATGCGCAGGTGCCTGTCGTCGCAGCCATCCATGGCATGGCGCTGGGTGGTGGTTGCGAGCTGGCCGTGTATTCGGCCAAGCGCGTGGCCCACATGGAAAGCTACATCGGCTTGGTCGAAGTGGGCGTGGGCCTGGTGCCCGGCGCCGGCGGCCTGACCTACATCGCCCGCCGCGCGGCCGAGAACATGGCAGCTTCCACATCCAAGGACATCCTGCCCTTCCTGACCGAGGGCTTCACTGCCGCGGCCATGGCCAAGGTGGGCACCAGCGCCATCGAGTCGCGCAAGCTGGGCTTCCTGCTGGACAGCGACATCATCGTGCCCCACAAGGACGAGCTGCTGTTCGTGGCCATCAACGAAGCCAAGTCCATGGCTGCGAGCGGATGGCGTGCACCGCACAAGCGCCTGTTCCCCGTGGCGGGCCGCAGCGGCCTGGCCACCATCAAGGCCCAGTTGGTGAACATGCGCGATGGCGGCTTCATCAGTGCCTACGACTTCAAGATCGGCGCCATGATCGCCGAGGTGGTCTGTGGCGGCGATGTGGATGCTGGCTCGATGGTGAGCGAGGAATACCTGCTCACGCTGGAGCGCAAGGTGTTCTGCCACCTGATCGCCCAGCCCAAGACGCACGAGCGCATCCTGGGCATGTTGTCCACCGGCAAGCCGGTTCGCAACTGATCCGGACGTCGATGGATAGCCGGTAGACCGACATGAGCGAACACGCCCCCAACAAATTGCAGCGCTCGCTGATGCGCCTGGACGAGGCCCCTGCCTTCCTGCGTGGCTTCGTGCAGAACATCATCCTGCGCCGGGCTGTGCCCTTTACCGGCACGGCCGGGGTGAAGTTCGTGTCGCTCACGCCTGAGCGGGTCGAAGTGCATCTTGCCAACGAGCACCGTGTGCAAAACCACATTGGTGGTGTGCACGCCTCGGCCATGAATCTGCTGGCCGAAACGGCCACCGGCATGGCCGTGGGCATGAATGTGCGCGACGACTGCCTGCCGCTGGCCAAGGAGCTGAGCATGGCGTTCAAGAAGCGCGCCACGGGCGGCCTCAAAGCCGTGGCCACGCTCACCGCCGAGCAGCGCGCCGCCATGCGGGCCAGTGACAAAGGCGAGGTGCAGGTGAAAGTCACCGTGACCGACGAAGCCGGTGTGGAGCCGGTCGAATGTGTATTTACGTGGGCCTGGGTTCCTTCCAGCCGCCCCCCCAAGAATTGAAGGAGTTTCACCATGGCTCAAAAACAAGTCCAGGACGCCTACATCGTCGCCGCCACGCGCACGCCCATTGGGCGCTCGGGCCGCGGCTATTTCAAGAACACCCGGCCTGACGACCTGCTGGTCGCCGCCATCAAGAGCGCCATGCTGCAGGTGCCCACGCTGGACCCCAAGGCGATTGAAGACGCCATCATCGGCTGCTCCTTCCCCGAAGGTGAGCAGGGCATGAACATGGCCCGCATTGCCGTGGGCCTGGCGTTCGACCACCCCGTGGGCGGCGTGACCGTGAACCGCTTCTGCGCATCGGGCATCACCGCGCTGCAGATGGCCGCCGACCGCATCCGCGTGGGCGAGGCCGACGTGCTGATCGCCGGTGGCGCCGAGTCCATGAGCCTGGTGCCCATGGGCGGCAACAAGCCCTCGTTCAACGCCGAGATCTTTGCGAAGGACGAAAACGTGGGCATCGCCTACGGCATGGGCCTGACGGCAGAAAAGGTCGCCCAGCAGTGGAAGGTGAGCCGCGAAATGCAGGACGCGTTCGCCCTCGAATCGCACCTGCGCGCCATCAAGGCCCAAAAGGCCGGGGAGTTCACCGACGAAATCACGCCCTTCGAGATCGTGGAGCGGTCGCCCAACCTCGCTACCGGCGAAGTGGTGGAAAAGCGCCGCACCGTGAGCCTGGACGAAGGCCCTCGCCCCGACACGTCCCTGGAAGGCCTGGCCAAGCTCAAGCCCGTGTTTGCTGCACGCGGCAGCGTCACGGCAGGCAACAGCTCGCAGACCAGCGATGGTGCCGGTGCGCTCATCGTGGCCAGCGAAAAGGCGGTGAAGCAGTTTGGCCTGACGCCCCTGGCGCGTTTTGTGAGCTACGCTGCGCGCGGCGTGCCGCCCGAGATCATGGGCATTGGCCCGATCGAAGCGATTCCTGCGGCCCTGCGTTATGCGGGTCTCAAGAGCGATGACATTGGCTGGTATGAGCTGAATGAAGCGTTTGCGGCGCAGTCGCTGGCGGTGATTAATACGCTGGGCCTGAACCCTGCGAACGTGAACCCTATGGGCGGCGCCATTGCGCTGGGGCATCCGCTGGGCGCTACTGGTGCCATCCGTGCTGCTACCGTGGTGCACGCGCTGCGTCGCCACAAGCTGAAGTACGGCATGGTCACGATGTGCGTGGGCACAGGCCAAGGCGCCGCCGGCATCATCGAAGCTCTTTGAGTTAGCTGGCTACTGCGCGGGTCATCTGCGTCGTTGGGCGGTGCTCGGAATCCTCACGTACAGGAAGTACGTTCCGGTTCCTGCGCTCCGTCCGCCTAGCAGCTGATCCCGCTCGCTACGCCCTGGAGTACGGGGTGTGAAGGCTGGGGTACGAGACCAGCCCGTTGTGTTTTCCATTCAAGCCGACGCAGATCGGTTTCGACACAAGGAGACAGACATGAACAAGCAAACCTTGCAGGTCAACGGGGCGGTGTCTTTGGCACTGCGTGTCTACGAACCCGAGTGCACACCGCGCGCCAGCGTTGTCATCGGCGGCGCGATGGGGGTGCGGCAGTCGTATTACGAGGCCTTTGCGCTGTGGATGGCGCAGCAGGGGTTTCGAGTCACCACTTTCGACTACCGGGGCCATGGCGACTCACTGCAGGGTGCGATGCGCGATGTGAAGGCGGATCTGTTCGACTGGGCGCAGGACTACGAGGCGGTGATCACAGCCGCCAAGGCCGCGCTGCCGTCGCAGCCGCTGTATTTGCTGGGCCACAGCCTGGGCGCGCAGTTGCCTGGCTTGCTGAAAAAGCCCGAACAGGTGGCGGGCCTGCTGAGCGTGGCTGCAGGCAGCGGCTACTGGCGTGACAACGCGCCGCAGCTCAAGCGCATCGTTCCGTATTTCTGGTGGGTGCTGGTGCCGCTGGCCACGCGGCTGTGCGGGTACTTTCCGGGGCGCACGCTCAAGAAGGTGGGCGACCTGCCTGCGGGTGTGATCCTGCAGTGGCGGCGCTGGTGTCTGGACCCCGCTTACAGCGTGGGGGCTGAGGGGCCTGCGGTGGCGCAGAGTTATGGCGCGGTGCGGTTCCCGGTGCTGGCGCTGTCGATGGCGGACGACGAGCTGATGACCTTGCGCGGCACGCACAACCTGGTGAACCTGTACGCCAACACCGAGCGCCGCGTGGAGAGCATCACGCCGGCCGACCTGCAGGTGCGGCGCATTGGGCACTTCGGCTTCTTTCGCGACCAGTTCCGCCAAAGCCTGTGGCCGCGCGCAGCGGCTGCGCTGGCTGCACTGGGCGGTGGCGGAATGCCCCGCGGCGAAGTCTCCGGTACGACGGCCTGAGCGGTCGTTTCGCGGCACACTTGCAGCATGACTTCCTCTTCATCCACTTCTTCGTCTGCGTCTTCGTCCTCCGCTACCCACCCGCTGGACGAGGCGCTGCAACTGACGGCATCGTCCGATGCGACGGGCCAGTACGAAGGGCAGACCCACCCCGGCTACTGGAACATGGTGGGCCCGTTTGGTGGCATCACCGCAGCCACGCTGCTGCAGGCCATCTTGCAGCACCCCGACCGGCTGGGTGATCCGCTGTCGCTGACGGTCAACTACGCGGGCGCTTTGACCGCTGGTGCGTTCACGGTGCAGGCAACTCCTGTTCGCACCAATCGCTCCACCCAGCACTGGACGCTGTCGATCCTGCAGGCCGGTGCCGACGGCGCGCAGGTGGTCACCACCACGGCCACCGCCGTCACGGCCGTGCGCCGCGAGACCTGGAGCGTGGGCGATGTGCCCATGCCGCAGGTGCCCCCACCTGCAGAGCAAAAAGCCATCGTCGCCCCCTTGGGCGCTGTGGAATGGCTCAATCGCTACGAGATGCGCCCCATCGCTGGCTTCATCCCGCGCACCTGGGATGGCAGCGGCGACCACAGCCTGACGCAGCTGTGGATGCGCGACACACCACCGCGGCCGATCGACTTCGTGGCGCTGTCCGCATTGGCTGATGTGTTCTTCCCTCGCGTGTGGCTGCGCCGTGCGCGCCAAGTGCCTGCGGGCACGGTGTCCATCACCGTGTACTTTCACGCCACAGCAGAGCAGCTGCAGGCCACGGGCACGGGCTTCCTGCTCGGCCAGGCGCGCGGGCAGGAGTTCCGCAACGGATTCTTCGACCAGACCGTGCAGCTCTGGAACGAGGCTGGCACCATGCTGGCCACCAGCCATCAGATCGTTTACTACAAGGAATAGGAAGTCGGCCCGTTGCTCTGCACGTGCACTCTTTCCTCCATCCATCAGCCCCCGGAACCCTTACCACCATGACCGAAGCCACCCAAGACATCCTTGCCCACACCGAAGCGGGCGTGACCACCATCACCTTCAACCGCGTGGACAAGAAGAACTCCATCACGCGCGACATGTACGCCGCCATGGCTGATGCGCTCGACGCCGCCAAGGCGGATGCCAGCGTGCGTGTGGTGGTGTTCCAGGGCGACGTGGCCATCTTCAGCGCGGGCAATGACATCGGCGACTTTTTGCAGCAGCCGCCCGCCACGCAGGATTCGCCCGTGTTCCGTTTTCTGCGCGGCATCGCCACCTTCCCTAAGCCCGTGATCGCCTCGGTGTGTGGCCCTGCCGTGGGTATCGGCACAACCATGCTGTTCCATTGCGACCTGGTCTATGCGGGCGACAACGCGGCGTTCTCCATGCCGTTCGTCAACCTGGGCCTGTGCCCCGAGGCCGCATCGAGCCTGCTGGTGCCGCAGATGCTGGGGTACCACCGCGCTGCGGAAGCGCTGCTGCTGGGCGAGCCTTTCATGGCCGAGGCCGCGTTGGAAGTCGGCCTGGTGAACCGTGTGGTGCCGCCCACCGAGTGCAATGGGGTGGCGCAGGCGCAGGCGAAGAAGCTGGCTGCCAAGCCGTTGTCGTCGCTCATCGAAACCAAGCGGTTGATGAAGGGTGGGCAGACGGCGAAGGTGCTGGAGGTGATGGCGGAAGAAGGTGAGAGCTTTGGGCGCATGTTGCGTGAGCCTGCGGCGCGGGAGGCGTTCTCGGCGTTTATGGAAAAGCGCCGTCCCGATTTCAGCGCAGTCTGAAGGCGGGTAGCCGCGTAAGCGGCGTGGAGTGCGAAGCAGGACCACGGGCTTTCGGTAAAAGCGCCGTCCCGACTTCAGCGCGGTTTGAGTCGTTGGTTCTGAGGGTTTTTTGGCTGCTGGCGCTTCTACACAAAGCGCTGGCAGCTATTGTTTTCATAGTTCGTTCTCGCCCCGTCCGTCTGGGTTGAGCCTGTCGAAGCTTTTGTGCGGTGGCTACTGCATTCCCGTGTTGAGTGCGGGAGCCGGGAGTCGCCCGGCATGCGAGTAACTTTCTTTTGCTTCGCCTGTACAGACCGGACACATGGGAAACAGGTGTGCGGGGACATAGGTAACACCTCCTCAATTGGAAGCCGTCAGAGCGTTCATGTCCAGACGCATGAATCGCTGGTGACAGAAGTACAGGTCAAAGCACCCGTCGTGTAGATCGTCCGGGCGCAAGGCGACCG
>NZ_JAMXAX010000044.1 GCF_023913775.1 Acidovorax facilis | reverse complement strand
TTCAAGAACTCACTGGCGCGGGCGGGGGGCTCGCATCTTCAGGCCTTCTGGACCTTGGCTGCCTTGCCGTCGAGGAAGGCGCGCACGCGGGCCTTGGCTTCGGGCGCGCTCTGGGCAATGGCGGCCATCATGGCTTCGGTCATCAGGCCCTGGTCTGACGGCTGCTCGGCAATGCGGGGCAGCGCGTGCATCAGTGCGTAGTTGGTCAGCGGTGCGTTCTGCGCAATGCGCTGGGCCAGCTCAAAGGCCTTGTCGAATGCGGTGCCGGTGGGCACGAGGTATTGGGCAAAACCCACACGCTCGCCGTCCACGGCGTTGTAGACGCGGCCGGTCATCATCATGTCGGTCATGCGGGCCGTGCCGATCAGGCGCGGAATGCGCACCGCGCCGCCGCCGCCCACAAAGATGCCGCGCGAGCCTTCGGGCAGCGCGTAGAAGGTGGATTCATCGGCCACGCGGATGTGGCAGGCGCTGGCCAGCTCCAGCCCGCCACCCACCACCGCGCCGTGCAGCGCGGCCACCACGGGCACGGGGCCGAACTGCACGCGGTCCAGCGCTGCATGCCACATGCGCGAGTGGTGCAGGCCCTGGCCCGCGTCGCGCTCTTTCAGCTCGGACAGGTCCAGGCCCGAGCAGAAGTGTTCGCCATCGCCATCGATCACGGCGGCACCCACGCTGGCGGGCAGGTTGTCCATCACGTCGCGCAGCGCCAGGATCAGGCCGTCGTTGAGCGCATTGCGCTTGGCGGGGCGGGTGAGGCGGATGACCGCGATTTCCTCGCGTTCGCCACGGATTTCAAGGGAGATGTCGGAGTTCTTGGTCATGGTGGTGTGAGTGAGTTAGGGAAATTATGGTTATCAAAAATAACTAAAACAAGACCGCAAGGCCGCTCTTTGCTAGGGGGTTTCCCTAGCTTTTCAAGCGACTCATATGGTTATGATAAATAACTAAAATTGGTGCGCAATCCAAGCAAGGACCCTGTCATGAACGCCTTCATCCCCTACGGTATCTACTGGTCGTCCCCGTTTGCCAAGTGGCAGGGCACGCTGGCCAACCTCAACGCGCTGCCGCTGGCCGCCGCCGTGGGCAAGCAGGCGCTCGCCACGCGGGGCTACGACCTGGCCGCAGTGGACCTGGCGATCCTCGGGATCACCAACCCGCAAAAGGGCAGCTTCTACGGCCTGCCCTGGGTCACCGGCATGATGGGTATCGACCGTGTGGCCGGGCCCACGGTGCAGCAGGCCTGCGCCACCAGTGTGCGCGCGCTGCAGATGGCCGCGCAAGAGGTGGCCTGCGGAACGGCCACCAGCGCGCTGCTGGTGATGGCCGACCGCCAGTCCAACGGGCCCGTCGTCTACTACCCGGATTCGAGCGGCACCGGCGGCTACGGCATCACCGAGCACTGGGTGCCCGACAACATGGGCCACGACCCCTACGCTAAGAACCCCATGCTGCAGACCGGCGAGAACGTGGCGGCGCGCTACGGCATCACCACCGAGGAGCAGCACGCACTCAAGCTGCACCGCTACACGCAGTACCAGGCGGCGCTGGCCGACGACCGCGCCTTTCAAAAGCGCTACATGGCCGATGTGCCGATCACCGATTCCAAATTCCGCAAGCAGACGGGCACTCTCAGCGCCGACGAAGGCATCTTCCCCACCACCGCCGAGGGCCTGGCCAAGCTCAAGCCGGTGAAGGAGGGCGGCACCGTGACCTTTGGCGGCCAGACGCACCCGGCCGACGGCAACGCGGGCGCCATCGTCACCACGCGCGAACGGGCCCGTGCCGTGGCCACCGACCCGGGCATTGAGGTCGAGATCCTGGGCTTTGGCATGTCGCGGGTGGAGGCGGGCTACATGCCCATGGCGCCGTCGCCTGCCGCGTTCAACGCACTCAGGAACGCGGGCTTGTCCATTGCCGATGTGCACGCCATCAAGACGCACAACCCATTTGCCGTGAACGACATCGCCCTGGCGCGCGACACCGGCTTTGCCTGGGAGCGCATGAACAACTACGGCAGCTCCATCATCTGGGGCCACCCGCAGGCGCCCACCGGCATGCGCGCCATCATCGAGCTGATCGAAGAACTGGTGCTGCGTGGCGGCGGCGTGGGCCTGTTCACCGGCTGTGCTGCGGGCGACACCGGCTATGCCACCGTGCTGCGCGTGACCGACACCAAAACCACTTCCAAGGCCTGACCATGACTACCGCTTCGACAAGCTCTTTCTCCGCCCCCCTGAACGCCTGGCTGGTGGACGGCGTGCGCACGCCCATGGTCGATTACTGCGGCCCGCTGGGCCATGTGTCGCCCACGGACATGGGCATCAAGGTGGCGCGCGCCGTGCTGGAGCGCAGCGGCGTGCCCGCAGCCGATGTGGGCTCGGTCATCACGGGCTCCATGGCGCAGGCCGATTTCGACGCCTTTGTGCTGCCGCGCCACATTGGCCTGTATGCAGGCGTGCCGCAGGCCGTGCCCGCCATCCTGGTGCAACGCATCTGCGGCACGGGCTTTGAGCTGTTCCGCCAGGCCGCCGACCAAATCGCGCTGGGCTATGCCGACGTGGCGCTGGTGGTGGGCACCGAGTCCATGACGCGCAACCCGATTGCGGCCTACACACACCGCACCGGCTTCAAGCTGGGCGCGCCCGTGGAGTTCAAGGACTTCCTGATGGAGGCATTGATCGACACCGCAGGCCCGGTGACGATGATCGAGACGGCCGAGAACCTGGCCAAGAAATACGGCATCACCCGCGAGGATGTGGACGCCTATGCCTCACAGTCCTTTGCCCGCGCGCTCAAGGCGCAGGAGGATGGCTTTCTGGCGGGCGAGATCGTGCCAGTGACCAGCGAGAAGTTTGAACTGGAAGGTTACGCCACGCGCGGCATCACGCTGCCCCGCAAGGTGGCGCAGCTGGACCGCGACACCCACCCGCGCCCCTCGCCGGTTGAAGCCCTGGCCGCGCTGCGCACGGTCTACCCCGGCGGCGTGCAGACCGCTGGGAACAGCTCGGCCCTGGTGGACGGCGCCGTGGGCGCCGTGGTGGCCAGCGATGCCTATGTGCAGCAGCGTGGCCTCAAGCCCCTGGCGCGCCTGCGCGGTGTGGCCGCTGTGGGTGTGGCACCCGAGTACATGGGCATCGGCCCGGCCCCGGCCATTCGCGCGCTGCTGGCACGCACCGGCCTCACGCTGGATGACATCGGCCTGTTCGAAATCAACGAGGCCCAGGGCGCACAGACCCTGGCCGTGGGCCGCGAGCTGGGGCTGGACCTGAACAAGCTCAACGTGAACGGCGGTGCGATTGCGCTGGGCCACCCGCTAGCCGCCACCGGCGTGCGCCTGACGGTCACCCTGGCGCGCGAGCTGCGCCGCCGTGGGCTGCGCTACGGCATCTCCAGCGCCTGTGTGGGCGGCGGGCAAGGCATTGCATTGCTGATCGAGAACACCGACGCGTAAATCCAGTCTTCACACCCATTTGCAAGAGCACAGCACCATGAAAATCATCACCGCAGCCCAGGCCGGGGCCCTGATCCCCGACAACGCCACCATCTTTTTGGGCGGTCTGGCCGTCTCCAGCCTGCCGGAGGAAGTGCTCAAGGGCATCGAGAAAAACTTCCTCGACCACGGCAGTCCGAAGAACGTGACCACCTGGGCCTGCGGCGCCATTGGCAACAGCAAGGACGCGGGCATGGTGCACTTTGCCCACCCCGGCATGATCAAGCGCACGGTGGCCGGCCACTTCGGCCAGACGGGTGCCGAGATGATGAAGATGGTGTTTGACGGCGAGGTGGAGGCCTACAACTTCCCGCAGGGCAGCCTGTCGCACCTCACGCGCCACATCGCCAGCCGCAGCCCCGGGCTGCTGACCAAGGTGGGTCTGGGCACGTTTGTAGACCCGCGCATCGAAGGCGGCAAGCTCAACAGCAAGTCCACCGAAGACCTCGTGAAGCTGGTGGAATTCAACGGCGAGGAATGGCTGTTCTACCCCTCGCCCAAGGTCGATGTGGCCATCATCCGCGGCACGCTGGCCGACGAGAACGGCAACATCACGCTCGACAAGGAAGGCGTGCTGCTGGAGCAGATCAACATCGCCCACGCGGCCAAGGCCTGCGGCGGCATCGTGATCGCGCAGGTGGAGCGCATCGTCAAGGTGGGCAGCCTGCACCCCAAGTCGGTCAAGGTGCCCGGCGTGTCGGTGGACTACGTGGTGGTCAGCCAGCCCGAGAACCACATGCAGACCATCACCACGCAGTTCAACGCCGCGCTGTGTGGCGACGTGCGCGTGCCGGTGAACTCGCTGGCGCCCATGGCGCTGGATGAGCGCAAGGTCATCGCACGCCGTACCGCGCTGGAGCTGAAGCCGGGCGCCATCACCAACCTGGGCATCGGTATTCCGGCCGGTGTGCCGTCGGTGGCGGCGGAAGAGGGCGTGGCGGACCAGTTCACGCTGAGCGTGGAAAGTGGCATCACCGGCGGCATCCCGGCGCAGCTGGGCGACTTTGGCACGGCCTACAACGCCGACGCGATCATTGAGCAGTCACTGCAGTTCGACTTTTACGACGGCGGCGGGCTGGACGCGAGCTTCCTGGGCCTGGCGCAGGCCGACAACCACGGCAACGTGAACGTGAGCAAGTTCAACGGCCGGCCCGTGGGCTGCGGTGGTTTTGTGAACATCACGCGCTCGACCAAGAACCTGGTGTTCTGCGGCACCTTCACGGCGGGTGGCCTGGAGGTGAAGGTGGCCGACGGCCAGCTCACCATCGTCAAGGAAGGCCGCTCGCGCAAGTTCATCGAGAAGGTCGAGCAGATCACCTTCAACGGGCTGGATGCTGCCCAGCGGGAGCAGAACGTGCTTTTCGTCACCGAGCGCGCCGTGTTCCACCTGACCACCGAAGGGCTGGAGCTGACCGAGATTGCGCCCGGCATTGACCTGGAGCGCGACGTGCTGGCGCACATGGGCTTCAAGCCGATCATGCGCGATGTGAAGACCATGGACGCGGGCCTGTTCCACGAAAAGTGGGGCGGGCTGGCGGCGGCCATGGCGGCGAAGTCTGAGGCGGTGGCACAGGCGGCCGCAGGCCAATAGACGGGGCGCAGAAGCTGCCCGAAGCCGGGCACAAAACCAAGGACCAAGGGGCGCTGGCTGCAGTGCCCCTTTTCTTTGTCAGGCCCCGTCGCGGGCGTAGACCTTTTGCAGCAGGCGGATCAGCGTCTTGCGTTCGGCGGCCGTGAGGCCTGCGGTGGCGTCCACCTCCAGCTGTGCGGCGGTCTGCTCGGCCTGGGCGGTCAGTTCCACACCGGCGGGCGTCAGGTGCAGGCCCATGGCGCGGCCGTCGCTGGGGTGGGGGCGGCGCTCGATCAGCCCGCGCCGCTCCAGCGCCGCAATCAGGCCCACCAGGTTGGGCGGCAACACGCCCAGCGTCACGCACAGCTGGCGCGAGGTCACGCCCGGGTTGTGCGCCACCAGCGACAGCACCGAAAAATCCACCACCTTGAGGCGGTACACCGCCATGCGCTCCATGAACACCTCGATGACGGCCAGCGATGCGCGCCGTGCGTTGTAGCCCACCAGCGTGCGCAAAAAGCCGGTGTCCACCGATTCGGGTGCGGGCGCCGGGTTGGCTGGAGCCATGGAGGCTGTGGTCTTTTTGGTGGTGCGAACGCTGGACATGGGGTGATTGTGGCGGGGGGTGGGCGCGGGTTGGCAGCAGGTTGCGCGGAAATTTGATTCAAATCAGCCGCTAGCGCTTGTTTGACGGATATCTATTGCTATTAAAATTATAGTAATTGATGTGCGGCAGGCGACACACACGGTGCAGCATCGGCACCTGTGGCTCTCAGACGGGGCTGCGCAACACGCGCCGGTATTGCACGGCCTCGGCCACATGGCCTACTTCGGTCGAGGGTGCACCCGCCAGATCGGCAATGGTGCGCGCCACCTTCAGCGCACGGTGCGTGCTGCGGGCCGACCAGCCCAGGCGGGCGGCGGCGGTGTTGAGGAATTTGGCGGCGGCATCCTGCAGGTGCAGGTGGGTGTCGATCTCCTGGCCCTGCAGCGCCTGGTTGGTCTTGCCTTGCCGCGCCAGTGCCACGGCGCGGGCCTGCGCCACGCGTTCGCGGATTGTCTCGCTGGCTTCGCCCGCGGGTGCCTGCACCAGTTGGTCGGCGGGCAGGGCGGGCACCTCCACATGCAGGTCAATGCGGTCCAGCAGCGGGCCGCTGAGCTTGGCCTGGTAGCGGTTCACCTGGTCGGGCGTGCAGCGGCACGCGCGCTGGGTGGAGCCCAGGTAGCCGCACGGGCAGGGGTTCATGGCCGCGATCATCTGGAACCGGGCGGGGAAGTCTGCACGCTGCGCCGCTCTGGAGATGGTGATGTGTCCTGTCTCCAGCGGTTCGCGCAGGGCCTCCAGCGCAGCGCGCGGAAACTCGGGCAGTTCGTCCAGAAACAGGATTCCGTGGTGCGCCAACGAAATTTCGCCGGGCCTGGGGGGTGATCCGCCGCCCACCAGGGCCACTGCGCTGGCGGTGTGGTGCGGCGCGGCTGTGGGCCTCTGGCCCCACTGGTCGGTGCGAAAGCGCCCGGCCAGGCTGGCAATGGCGGCGCTCTCCAGCGCCTCGTCCACGGTCATCGCGGGCAGCAGCCCCGCAAACCGCAGCGCCAGCATCGACTTGCCCGACCCCGGCGGCCCGGCCATGAGCACGCTGTGCCCGCCAGCGGCAGCAATCTCCAGCGCGCGTTTGGCGCTGGCCTGGCCTTTCACGTCGCACATGTCGGGGCCTGCTGTGCTCGCCGCCATGGGGGTGGCCTGCAGGCGGGTCCAGCCGTCGTTGGCCACGTCGGCATCGCCCGCAGCCACGCTGCCCGGCGGCAGGAAGGCGCGCACCACATCCAGAAGATGCCGTGCGCGCACCACCTGCGCGGCGGGCACCAGGGCGGCCTCTTCAGCGCTGCCGGGGGGCAGCACCAGTTGCGCGGTGATCTGCTGCGTCTGCAGCGCCAGGCTGGTGGCCAGCGCGCCGCGCACGGGGCGCAGCTCGCCCGACAGCGACAGCTCGCCCGCAAACTCATAGCCCGCCAGACGGCTTGCGTCCACCTGCCCGCTGGCGGCGAGGATGCCCAGCGCAATCGGCAGATCAAACCGGCCCGAGTCTTTGGGCAGATCGGCTGGTGCCAAGTTTACCGTGATGCGCTTGTTATGCGGGAACTCCAACCCCGCGTTCTGCAGCGCCGAGCGCACCCGTTCGCGGGCCTCCTTGACCTCCACCTCGGCCAGGCCCACCAGCGTGAAGCTGGGCAAACCATTGGCCAGATGCACTTCGACGGTGACAGAAGGCGCCTGCAGCCCCAGAAGGGCGCGGCTTTGCACCAAAGCAAGACTCATGAAGCGGTTTCTCCCCAGATGGGTGCGTTTTATGGTTTTTTAGCGCGGTCCGGTTGTGCTGCGCACCAACAAGGTGCAACATGGTCCGCGCGCACACCGTCACTGTACTTGGGGATCGGTGTAACGCAACGCAACGGCGATGTGAAGGCGATGCAATGGTTGCACTGGCGTGGCACGGTCCGTGCTTAAAACGCTCGTCCCTACTTTGTCCAACCGGAGGAAACATGACCCGCGCCATCATCAAGACCCTGGGCGTTGCCCTTGTTGCAACCCTTCCCATGCTGGCCAGTGCCCAGCTCACCGGCAATGTCAGCCTGACCACCAACTACAAGTTCCGTGGCCAGGACCAGGACGTTTCCAAGTCCAAAGCGGTCAAGCCTGCACTGCAAGGCGGTTTTGACTACGCCTTCGGCGACACCGGCTGGTACGTGGGCAACTGGAACTCCAGCGTGGACTGGCTTGCCAACAACTCGCTCGAATCCGACCTGTATGGCGGCTACAAGTTCAAGGCTGGCGGCGCCGACCTGGACGTGGGCGCCCTGACCTACATCTACCCCGGCAACAGCAACGGTAACACCACCGAGCTGTATGGCGCGGCCACCATGGGCCCCTTCACTGCCAAGTATTCGCACACCCTCTCCAAGGACTACTTCGGCTTTGCCGGCGCCAAGGCTGGCTCGGGCCTGAAGGGCCGCAACACCGGCTACCTGAACTTCGCGTTTGCGCAGGAAGTGGCCCCCAGCGTGACGGTGAAGGCCTCGGTGGGCTTCACGCGTTTTGCCAGCGACATCAAGGACACCGGTGTGCCCAACTACATGGACTACAGCTTGGGTGGCACGTATGACTTCGGCGGTGGCCTGTCGCTGGGCGCTGCCGTGGTGGGCGCCAACAAGAAGGCCTTCTTTGGCCACGTCAACAAGTCGCGCGTGATCGTCACGCTCACCAAAACCCTGTAAGCAAGTCTCAATGGGCGCTTGCTGCGCCCATGTCGGAGGAACCAAAATGAAAATGGTGACAGCCATCATCAAGCCCTTCAAGCTGGACGAGGTGCGTGAAGCGCTTTCGGACATCGGCGTGCAAGGCATCACGGTCACTGAGGTCAAGGGCTTTGGCCGCCAGAAGGGCCACACCGAGCTGTACCGCGGCGCGGAATACGTGGTTGACTTCCTGCCCAAGGTCAAGATCGAAGCCGCTGTGGCGGACGACCTCGTGGACCGCGTGATCGAGTCCATCGAAAGCGCAGCCCGCACCGGCAAGATCGGCGACGGCAAGATCTTCGTGACCCACCTGGAGCAGGTGGTGCGCATCCGCACTGGCGAAACCGGCAAGGAAGCGCTGTAAGGGCGCGGCCGTACTACATCCAAGAAGAGAAACGCCATGAAAAAACTGCTTGCTTCCTTCATTCTGGGGCTGGGTCTGCTGACCATGGGCAACTTGTCCCTGGCACAGGCGCCCGCCGCCTCCGAGCCGGCTGCTGCCGCGCCCGCTGCTGCTCCTGCCGCAGAAGCCCCGGCTCCTGCTGCTGCCGCAGCCCCCGCAGCGGCAGCGGCCGCCGCTCCCGCAGCTGCCGCCGAGGCACCCGCTCCTGTCCCCAACAAGGGTGACACCGCCTGGATGATGACCTCCACCATCCTCGTGATCCTGATGGTCCTGCCCGGCCTGGCGCTGTTCTACGGTGGCCTGGTGCGCAGCAAGAACATGCTGTCCGTGCTGATGCAGGTCATGGTCACGTTCTCGCTGATCGTGGTGCTGTGGTTCATCTACGGCTACAGCCTGGCCTTCACCGAAGGCGGCGCCTTCATCGGTGGCTTTGACAGGCTGTTCATGAAAGGCATCTGGGACAACGCTGCCGGCACCTTCGCCAATGCAGCCACGTTCAGCAAGGGTGTCGTGATTCCTGAAGTGGTGTTCGCCGCCTTCCAGGCAACCTTCGCCGGCATCACCTGTGCCCTGATCGTCGGTGCGTTCGCAGAGCGCATCAAGTTCAGCGCCGTCATGATGTTCATGGTGCTGTGGTTCACTTTCAGCTACCTGCCGATCGCCCACATGGTGTGGTTCTGGATGGGTCCTGACGCCTACGCCTCCAAGGAAGTGGCCGACGCCATGACCGGCAAGGCAGGCCAGATCTGGCAGTGGGGTGCTCTGGACTTCGCTGGCGGTACCGTGGTGCACATCAACGCCGCTGTGGCGGGCCTGGTGGGCGCGTTCATGGTGGGCAAGCGTATCGGTTACGGCAAGGAAGCCATGGCGCCTCACAGCCTGACGCTGACCATGGTCGGTGCCTCGCTGCTGTGGGTGGGCTGGTTCGGTTTCAATGCTGGTTCCGCTCTGGAAGCCAATGGCTTCGCAGCCCTGGCTTTCATCAACACCCTGGTGGCCACGGCCGGTGCCGTGCTGGCATGGTGCATCGGTGAAGCGCTGATGCGTGGCAAGGCGTCGATGCTGGGTGCAGCGTCGGGTGCCGTGGCCGGTCTCGTGGCCATCACGCCTGCCGCTGGCAACGTCGGTATCGGCGGCGCCCTGGTGATCGGCCTGGTGGGTGGTTTCGCCTGCCTGTGGGGTGTCAACGGCCTCAAGAAGCTGCTGGGTGCGGACGACTCGCTCGACGTGTTCGGCGTGCACGGCATCGGCGGTATCGTGGGTGCCCTGCTGACCGGCGTGTTCAACGCCCCTGGCCTGGGTGGCCCTGGCTACGTGGCCGACTGGGTGACTGCTTCGATGGTCACTGCTGCCGACTACTCCATCGCCGCACAGGTGTGGACGCAGGCCAAGGCCGTGCTGCTGACCATCGTGTGGTCGGGTGTGGTCTCCTTCGTCGCCTACAAGATCGTTGACCTCACGGTGGGCCTGCGTGTCACGGAAGAAGACGAACGCGAAGGCCTGGACATCACTTCGCACGGCGAGACGGCGTACAACCGCTGACCCGCCTGCACCCCACGCGCTGCGGTGTCTGGTGGCACCGCAGCGTCGCAACAAGAACAAGCGAGTCACTCCTCTGGTTGTTGAGCCCGCCGGCAACGGCGGGTTTTTTTCGTACCGGTGGGGGGCTCGCTGTTGGCTTTGGCAGGGTTGCCAAGGCATGTTCCCCCAGACAACTTGCCCGCAGGCCCGAGTCCTTTGCACGCGCGCTGTTCAAAAAATTCACGCACTGCGGGTGTAGCACCGGACATGGCTGCCGCTACGATGCAAGGCATGGACCTCGCCCTTGCCCAGATCACCGAACGTGTGCGCACCGCCGCCGCCGACCAGACCCCCTTGCGCATCCGTGGCGGGGGCACCAAGGATTTTCATGGCCTGGCACTGCATGGTGAAGTGCTCGACACGCGGGTGCTGCGCGGCATCGTGAGCTACGAGCCGAGCGAGCTGGTTGTCACCGTGCGGGCGGGCACCCCGTTGGCGGAGTTGGAGGCTGCGCTGGCCGAACAAGGCCAATGCCTGCCTTTTGAGCCCCCGCATTTCGCCAAGGCCTCCTCGGATGCCGCCACCGTGGGCGGCATGGTCGCGGCAGGCCTCTCAGGCCCCGCCCGCGCCAGCGTAGGGGCTGTGCGCGACTATCTTCTGGGCGTGACCCTGCTCAACGGCAAAGCCGAGCTGCTGACTTTTGGCGGCCAGGTCATGAAAAACGTGGCGGGGTATGACGTGTCCCGCCTCATGGCCGGTGCCTGGGGCACGCTGGGTTTGCTGACCGAGGTCAGCCTCAAGGTGCTGCCCGTGGCGCCCGGCGAGGCCACGCTGCGGTTTGACGACATCAACCAGGCCGACGCCTTGCGCAGGCTGCACGCCTGGGGCGGCCAGCCGCTGCCCCTGAACGCCAGCTGCTGGGTGCAAGACGGTAGCGTGGGCACGCTCTATGTGCGCCTGCGCGGCGCCGTGGCGGCGGTCGAGGCCGCCTGCAAAACGATGGGTGGCACGCGCATGGACAACGCCACGGTGGCCTCCGACTGGACGGCCTGCCGCGAGCAGACCCTGCCCTGGTTCACCGCACGTGCTGCACAGCCCGGCCACGCCCTGTGGCGCCTGTCCGTGCCCGCCACGGCCCCGGTGCTGAGCTTGCCGGGCGGCGCGCAGCCGCTGGTCGAGTGGCATGGCGCGCTGCGCTGGGTGCAAGCGCCCGAATCCGCAGGCGACGCCCTGCGCGAAGCCGCTCGGGCTGTGGATGGAAATGCTTCTATTTTTGTAGCTGCTAGCGCAGGTGGGACAAACGCCAGCGGCACATTTGACCTTCAGTCCAAGGCGCTGGAACACATCCACGCCCGGCTCAAGCACAGCTTTGACCCGGCTGGCATCTTCAACCCCGGCCGCATGGCGCGGGCCTGGTAGGCGGGGTAAGTTCCATCACCACCACCGTTTTCACCGTCACCTTGGCCATGCGACGCCTTCGCCACCTCACCGGAAACCGCCGCACGGTCGCCAGCAACCGGGTGCTGGGCCTGCTGCTGGCGTTCAACGCGGGGGCCGTCAATGCAGGGGGCTTTCTGGTGGTGCACCTGTACACCTCCCACATGACCGGCTTTTTGTCCTCGCTGGCCGACAACCTGGTACTGGGCCAGATGAAGATCGTGCTGGGTGCCATCGGTGCGCTGTGGGCCTTCATGTCGGGCGCAGGCACCACGGCCATCATGATCAACTGGGCGCGCCAGCGCAAGCTGCGCAGCACCTTTGCCCTGCCGCTGGTGCTGGAGTCCGTGCTCATGCTGCTGTTCGGCCTGGTGGGGGCCATCACGCTCACCTGGCCCACACCGTTTGCTGTGCCGCTGGCGGTGTTGCTGCTCTCCTTCATCATGGGCCTGCAGAACGCCACGGTGACCAAGATGTCGTCGTCGCAGATCCGCACCACCCACATGACGGGTGTGGTGACCGACCTGGGCATCGAGATGGGCAAGATGCTCTACTGGAACCGCACCGGCACCGCGCCCGAATCACAAGTGCGCGCCAACCAGGCCCGGCTGCGGCTGTTTGCCGGGCTGGTGGGCATGTTCCTGGTGGGCGGCATTGCGGGCGCGGCGGGCTTCAAGCATGTGGGCTTTGTGTTTGTGGTGCCGCTGGCGCTGGTGCTGCTGGCCCTGTCGCTGCCCCCGCTGTGGGCCGACCGCGCAAGGCTGCGCCACCCCTTGCGCAAGCCGCTGGCGCTGGAAGCGCCCTTGGACCCACCGACCGCGCCGCGCTGAATCGGCCCTGATCTTTCTGTCTTTTCGCCCAGGCATGCACCATGCAAACCCAGCTCTCCCCTGAATACCGCGCCCGCGCCGATGGCCTGGAGGCCGAATCCATCCTGCGCAAGTGCGTGCACTGCGGCTTTTGCACCGCCACCTGCCCCACCTACCAGCTGCTGGGCGACGAGCTGGACGGTCCGCGCGGCCGCATCTACCTCATCAAGCAGGTGCTCGAAGGCGAGACCCCCACGCGCAAGACCCAGATGCACCTGGACCGGTGCCTGACCTGCCGCAACTGCGAAAGCACCTGCCCCAGCGGCGTGCATTACGGCCACCTGGTAGACATCGGCCGCAAGATCGTCGATGAAAAAGTGGCCCGCCCCGTGGGCGAAAAAGCCCTACGCTGGGCGCTGAAGGAGGGGTTGCCCTCGCCCCTGTTTGCCCCTGCCATGAAGGCCGGGCAACTGGTGCGCGGCCTGCTGCCCGCATCCCTCAAGGCCAAGGTGCCCGCGCCCCAAAATGCCGGCGCCTGGCCCACACGCGAGCATGCCCGGAAGGTGCTCATGCTGGCGGGCTGCGTGCAACCGGCCATGATGCCCAACATCAACACCGCCACCGCCCGCGTGCTTGACGCCGTGGGCATCCAGACCGTGATCGCACCCAAGGCCGGCTGCTGCGGCGCCGTCAAGTTCCACCTCAATGACCAGGAAGGCGGCAAGGCCGAGATGCGCGCCAACATCGACGCCTGGTGGCCGCTGGTGGAGCAGGGGGTGGAGTCCATCGTCATGAACGCATCCGGCTGTGGCGTGACGGTCAAGGAATACGGCCACATCCTCAAAGACGACACGATGTACGCGGCCAAGGCCGAGCGCATCAGCGCCCTCACGCGCGACCTGTCGGAACTGCTGCCCGCCCTGCTGCCCGAGCTGGCGCATAAGCTCGCCGGTCGCGTGCAAAAGCCCGACACGCTGTTCGCCTACCACCCGCCCTGCACGCTGCAGCACGGCCAGAAGCTGCGTGGCGGGGTGGAGATGCACCTGAACCAGCTGGGCTTCAAGCTGCGCGCGGCGCGCAACGATGCCCACCTGTGCTGCGGCTCGGCGGGCACCTATTCCGTGCTCAACCCCGAGCTGTCGTACCAGCTGCGCGACCGCAAGCTCGGCGTGCTCGGCGAGGCCTTTGGCGACCAGCTTCCGGACATGATCCTGTCGGCCAACATCGGCTGCATCACGCACCTGCAAAGTGGCACGGGCACGCCCGTGCGGCACTGGGTGGAGGTGTTGGACGAGGCGTTGCGCGCAGGCTGACCCTCCCATGCCCTGCTGCACAGGCACAGGGTAATTCAGGCCTCTGTCAGAGGCTGTTTTGCGCCCGCCGACCCAACGCTGGCATGATCGAGGGTTTTGTCGCCCCCATTTTTGCCCCGGAACTGCACCGCCATGACCGACTCCGTGTCCGCACAAGAACAACCCCACACAGCCCCTGTCGAACCCTTGGCAGCGCCTGTGGCAGCCGCGCCCACGGAGGCTGGGGCTCCCCCCCCAGCGCACAGGGGGCTCGCGCCGTGGTGGCCGCAACCGCCGCAATGCTGACGGGCGCCAGGCGCCCCGGAGCGCGGAGGGGGCCGAGGGCGCCACCGTGCCAGCTGGCGCCCCGGGCCCGCGTGCGCCCCAGCGTGTTCACCCCGCGCTGGAACAACTGGCGGGGCTCTATCCCCATCTGTTTGGCGCCGTGTTCCGCCCGCTCAAGCGCGGCATCTTCCAGGACCTGCTGGCCGCCCACCCCGAGCTGTTCGAGCGTGAAGCGCTCAAGGTGGCGCTGGGCATCCACACCCGCTCCACACGGTATCTGCAAAGCGTGGCGGCGGGCGACAAGCGCCACGACCTGCAAGGCCAGCCTGTGGAAGACATGGCGCCCGAGCATGTGCACCACGCGCTCCTGGAGGTCTACCGCCGCAAGAAGGCCCGCGCCACCGAAGACCTGCTGCCCAAGCTGCGCAACCGCATGATTGCCGCGTTCGAGGCCTCGGGCCTCACGCGCGAGGCGTATACCGAGCTGGTGCAAAGCCGCGACGAGGCCGCCAACGCCATCCTCGAAGAAGCCTTTGCCGAATGGGCAGCCCGCAATGCCAAGGACGAAGCCCTGCTGCGCGCCTTTGAAGCCAGTGGGCAGACGCTGGAGGCCTTTGCCGACATGTACGGCATGGTGCCCCGCACTGTGGGGCAGCAGCTGGAGCGTGCACGCCGACTGGCCGCCGCTGGCGCGTCTGCCTGACCGGCCCACCTCGCACAGCCCCCGCTGCTGAAGGTTCGTGCCATGGGGCGCATCGGCAGCCCCGTGCGAGCTGCCGGTCTCGCGTTAGGTCTATGGGCCGATCCGTGGCGCCAGTGCCCGCGCCGACAGGCTGCTGACACCAGGTTGTCAGTAGCTGCCATGCACCATCCTCCCCCTGAACCACCTACAGAGAGGAGCACACCTTGGCAAGTACCCCCAGCAGCATCCATATCCCCGCTTTCAGCGTGGCGGGCATCGCCGTGCGCACCCGCAACAGCGAAGAGGTGAACCCCGCCATCGCGCGCCTCGGAGGCCTGTGGAACCGTTTCTTCAGCCAGAGCTGGGAGCGCAAGCTGCCCAGCCGGGGCGACGATGGACGCATCTTCGGCGTGTACAGCGGCTACGAGTCGAACGAGCACGGCGCCTTTGATGTGACCGCCGGTGTGGCCGTGGCCGACCCCGATGGGGCCCAGGTCGTACCCGGCGCCAGCCGCGTTGACATTCAGGCTGGCGACTACCTGGTCTTTACCGGCCAGGGCGATATGCCCCAAATGGTGATCGACACCTGGGTGCGCATCTGGCATTACTTTGCCGAGAACCCGCAGGTGCAACGCCGCTTTGGCACCGACTTCGAGGCCTACGAGGGCCCGGACCAGGTGGCCATTCATATCGGAGTGCTGCTTCAAAATTAATAGCTTGTAGCGCTTGATGGATAAGCGCTAGGGCCTTGAAACTCTGCAAAAATAAACCACCATGCGCCGCGCCGACCGCCTGTTTCAGATCGTCCAGCTCATCCGGGGTCGGCGCTTGTCCACGGCCGCCTTCCTGGCCGAGCGGCTCGAAGTCTCGCAGCGCACCATCTACCGCGATGTGGCGGACCTCCAGCACCAGGGCGTGCCCATTGAGGGCGAAGCCGGTGTGGGCTACCGCCTGGGCGCGGGTTTCGAACTACCGCCGCTGATGTTCAGCCAGGGCGAGGCCAACGCCCTGGTGGCCGCCGCCCGCCTGGCCCAGGCCTGGCTCGACGCCGGGCTGGCGCGCGAGGTCGAGGGGGCGCTGGGCAAGATCCTGTCGGTGCTGCCCCCCGCTGCCCGCGTGGCGGCCGAGGCGCAGGCGCTGTATGCGCCATCGGTGGGGCTGGACCCGCGCGTGCAGGCCACCCTGCAGGCCCTGCGCGAGGCGGTGCACAGTCGCCACGTGGTGCAGATCAACTACGCCGACGTACACGGCCGCCCCAGCCTGCGCCGCCTGCGCCCACTGGGTTGCTTCTACTGGGGCAAGGTCTGGACGCTGTCGGCCTGGTGCGAGCTGCGCAATGACTTCCGGGGTTTTCGCATCGACCGCATCGTGGACCTGGTGGTGCTCGACGAACAGTTCCGCCAGGAGCCCGGCAAGACCCTGGCCGACATGCTGCGCAAGGTCGAGGCGGAGATGGCCGCCTGCCCGCCCGAATGGGGGGCTGCGCAGACGCCGGGGCTCAATGCGTGAAGTGAAGCACCCCCTGAGTCGCTTCGCGCCTTCCCCCTCTCTCTCCTCGCTGCGCGAGTCGGGAGGGGGACGCCCCCAGCGCGGCGGGGCGGCCCTTGCGCGGGGGCGCTGGCCTTGGCCGCGCCAGTTTTATGCGTGGAGGGTGGCGCGCAGCACAATGAATAACTGACATCGATTCGCGTTTGATCGCCGCAAGCCGTCCACGCTCAGCGTGAAGGGTTGTGTTTTGTGAACGCAGTCGGGTATGGGGCTTGAACAGCTCCCGAGGTATTTAGCCCGCGCGGGGTGCCAGCCCGTCCCGGTAGCGCCGGCTGCAGGGCACGCTGCTGCCGTCCTTCATCACCAGGCGCGCGTCGCCGCTGTCCAGCGGCTCGATCACGGCGATAGCGTCCAGGTTGACCGCGTAGCTGCGGTGCACGCGCACGAAGCGTGACGGGTCCAGCTGGGTGAGGAAGTCGGTGAGCGTGGAGCGCAGCAGGTAGTCGTGCCCATTCACATGCAGGCCTACGTAGTTGGCCTGGGCCTGCAGCCAGGCGATGTCGCCCGCTGCGATCAGGAACTCGCGGCGCAGCTTGCGCACCAGGAAGCGTTCGGGGCGTTGTGCGGGCGGGGCGTGCGGGGTTTCGGGCGTTGATGCCGGGGCTTGCGCGGCGGGCGTTTCGGGCACGTCCTGCACCTGTGGCGCGGGCGGTTCGGGGGCATCCAGCACGCGCGCCTCGCCCTGCAGGCGCAGCAGCAAGAAGCGGTAGCTGACCAGCGCGCACACCGTGAGCGCGTAGCTGCGCACGTCTTTCAGGTATTCATACCCCCACTGCGCCCACCAGCTTGGCGGCTGGTAGCGCTCGTCCAGGGCCGCATAGCCCGCATGGCGCAGCGCCCACATGCCCGCCAGGTGCACGGTGCAGTAGGCCACGCTGGCCAGCACATGCCAGGGCAGGTGGCGCCGCAGCGTGCCCCAGCGCAGCACAAAGCGCCGCTCGAACGCCACCACGGCCGGGATCAGCGCAGCCACCACCAGCGCGCTCGTCAGCTCCCACAGCAGTGGCTCCCACGCGGCCACGGTCCGCCCGGCGCTGCGCAGTTCGATCCGGGTCACCACCGTGTTGAAGGTCGCCTGCACCAGCAGCAGCACGGCCCAGAAGCTGACTTCCGCACGGCGCCGCAGGGCGCGGTCGTGGGGGTAGCGGTCGATCCAGGCGGGCGCGGGGGCGGTCATGGGTGGCAAGTGTAGGCAGGGCCGTGCGCCGCCGGGCGGGAGTTTCCCCCGGGGCGGTTTCTTTTCGTCCCTCCTGCCCGCCGCTGGTCCCAGTGGCACCCCGGCCCGTCCCTCGGCGGTGCCGTGAGAAGGGGCGGGGCCGCAGCATCAGGCCCTGTGTCCACCCTGTCTGCGTTGTGCCATGTCTACACCCTCTTGTGCCCCCGTCCGCCGCCATGACATCGACGCGCTGCGGGCGCTGGCCTTTGCCCTGGTCATCCTGTACCACGTGGCCATGTATTACGTGGCCGACTGGCACTGGCACCTCAAAAGCCCGTACGCGGCGGAATGGCTGCAGGCGCCCATGCGCGCGCTCAACCTCTGGCGCATGGACCTGGTGTTCCTGGTCTCGGGCCTGGCCTTCGGGCTGGTCCGGCGGGGGCAGTCGGTGGCAGGGCTGGTGCGGCTGCGCAGCCTGCGCCTGCTGGTGCCGCTGGCCTTTGGCATGGCCGTCATCGTGCCCTACCAGCCCTACGCGCAGGGGGTGGCGAACGGGCTCATCGCGCCGGGCTTCGGCGCCTTTCTGCTGCGCTACTACAGCGGCAGCACCTGGCCGCCGGGCGCATTTGACGGCTGGCACGCGGGCGTCACCTGGAACCACCTGTGGTACCTGGCCTACCTGTGGGCCTACACCGTGGTGCTGGCGGCGCTGCTGCCCCTGGCCGAATCCGCCGCCGGGCAGCGCCTGCGCCGAGCCTTCACCGGGCTGCGGGGCGCTGCACTGATGGTGGTGCCCGTGCTGCCGCTGGCGCTGTATTCGGTGCTGCTGTGGCCGCATTTGCCGCCCACGCACGACCTGATCCATGACGGGTGGCTGCACGCCGTGTACTTCACGGTGTTTGTCTACGGCTACTGGATCGGGCTGGATGCCGGTCTGTGGGTCGAACTGGTGCGCCTGCGCTGGCGCACCCTCGGCCTGGCGCTGGTGCTGCTGGTTCTGTACCTGGGTCTGCTGGGCCTGGCGCAGCAGCACGGCGTTCGCGCCGCGCGCTGGCCGCTGCGCGTGCTGGCAGACGTGTACCTGTGGGCGGCCCTGCTCACTATCCTGGGTTGGGCCCATCACCGCCTCAATCGGCCCTGGCCCTGGCTGCGCTGGGCCAGTGAGTCGGTCTACCCCTGGTACCTGCTGCACCAGACGGCCATCATCGTGCTGGTGGTGTGGCTGGCGCCTGCGCAGCTGGGGCCGGTGGTGGAGCCGCTGGCCCTGGTGGCCGGGACGGTGGGGCTTTGCTGGGGGCTGACAGCGGTGGTGCGGCGCGTGGGGTGGTTGCGGCCGCTGTTCGGGTTGCCGGGCCAGGGCGAAAAGCCGTTGGTCAAACGGGCCCCAGCAAGTCTGGGATAGGACGCACGACCACGACCACGACCACGACCGCTGGTGCGATGAACACCATGCATCGATGGCTGCGTTGGGATCAACCCGCCAGCGCTGCCTCGATATCCCCCGCCAGCTTCTTCGGCGCATCCTGCGGCGCATAGCGGCGGATCACCCGGCCGTCCTTGCCGACCAGGAACTTGGTGAAATTCCACTTGATCGCCTTGCTGCCCAGCAGGCCCGGGGCTTCGGCGGCCAGCCACTGGTACAGGGGTGAGGCATTGGCGCCATTCACGTCGATCTTGGCCATCATCGGAAAGCTCACGCCGTAGTTGAGCTGGCAGAAGCTGGCGATCTCGTCGTTGCTGCCGGGGTCCTGGCTGCCGAACTGGTTGCAGGGAAAACCCAGCACGACGAGGCCTTTGTCTGCGTATTCCTTGTGCAGTTCTTCCAGCCCGCCGAACTGGGGCGTGAAGCCGCAGGCGCTGGCGGTGTTCACGATGAGCAGCACCTTGTCCTTGTATTGCGACAAGGGCACGGTCTTGCCGTTCATCTGCTGGGCTTCAAAGTCGTAGATGCTGGTGGGCATGCGGAACCTCCGGGGTTGGGATGACGGGCCATGGTAGCCCCTGCCGCCAATCCGCGTGCGGCGCGTGGCCTGCTCAGTGGGCCGTGGCGCCGGGGCGGCGAAACTGCAGCGCCGCGAGCAAGGATGCCAGCAGGATCAGCGCCCCACCCAGCACGGTCCGCGTGCTCAGGGTGGAGGCGCCCAGCAGGGCCGACGACACGCTGGCAAACATCACCTCCGACAGCATCACCAGCGCCGTGGTGCCCGCCGCCAGGCGCGCGGCGCCGAACTGCAGCGCCCAGTTGCCCAGCATGAGCACCCCCGCCAGCAGCAGGCCGGTGACGACCCAGGTGCTGTTGGGGGCAGGGAAAGGCTCCACCACACCCACTTGCAGTCCGATGCAGGCCACCACCAGCGCCATCAGCATGCAGCCACCAAACATGGTGACCATGCGCGCAGGCCCCGGCACGGCGTGCAGGCGGCGCAGCGTGACGTTGGTGAGCGCGAACATGAAGCCGCCCAGCAAGGCCAGGCCATCGGCCAGCGACAGGTTCTGCAGCAGGCGCGTGGCGGGTGCGCCCTCGGGCAGCAGCACCAGCACCACGCCTGCAAAGGCCAGCGCCAGGCGCAGCAGTGCCGAGGGCGTGGGGCGCTCGCCCAGAATGCGCCAGGCCAGCAGCACGGCCCAGGCGGGCATCAGGTAGAACAGCAGGATCACGCGCACAACGTCGCCAATGGTCACGGCCCAGTTGAAGGCCACGTTGTTCAGCCCCGAGGCCAGCGCCAACAGCCACAACTGCGGGTGCGCCCGCACCTGCGCCAGGATCCCCGGCCGCCAGGCCAGCAGCGCCACCAGCACCACGGCGTACATCGACGCCGTGGCCCACAGCGGATGCAGCCCCGCCTGGTGCATGCGCTGAAACGGCCACCACGCCAGGCCCCAGACGAAAGCGTTGAACAGCAGGGCGGCAAAGGGCAGGGGAGATTGCATTGAGAGTAAAAATAGGCTCTAGCGCTTTATGGATAAGCGCTGAAAGCTATAAATTATGTAGCAATTTGCGCCAAGTCACACAGCGCTCAAAACAGGCACGCCCCAAGGCCAGTGCACCCGTGGAACTGGCTCTGCCAGGCCAGCGGGTGCGTCCCCCTCAGGGGGAAGGCGCCGAAGGCGACTCAGGGGGATTCAATGGTGCGTATCGTGCCGCGCAATGTCCAGCAAGTGGTTCACTTCGTCGCGGTAGTTGATGCAGTTGCGCTGGTGCCAGCGGCGGATGATCCACATGATTCCGGCCACCACGAGGCCAAAGGTGATGATCGCGCCAAACACCGACAGCCCCAGCTTGAGCGACAGGCTGTAGAACGCGCCCAGGCCCAGGATGCAGGCCTGTTCGTTGAAGTTCTGCACAGCAATCGACCGGCCCGCGCCCATCAGGTTGTGGCCCCGGTGCTGCAGCAGCGCGTTCATGGGCACGACCAGGTAGCCGCCCAGGCCGCCCAGCAGGATGAGGAAGGGTATCGCCAGCCAGATGTTGCTGATGAACACCATCAGGATCAGCAACAGCCCCATGCCAATGCCCAGCGGGATCACCTTGGTGGCCATGTCCAGGCGCATGCGCATGGACGCCACCACCGCGCCGACGGCCGTGCCGATGGCCACCACACCGGTGAGGGCCGAGGCCTGCGTGGTGTTGTAGCCCAGCGCCACAGCCGCCCAGGCCAGCACGATGAACTTGAGGTTGCCGCCTGCGCCCCAGAACAGGGTGGTGGTGGCCAGTGAGATCTGGCCGAGCTTGTCGCGCCACAGGCGGCCGTTGCAGGCCCAGAAGTCGGGCAGCAGATTGAGTGCGTTGGCCAGCACGCTGCGCGAAGGGTCGGCGCGCAGGGGGCGCATCTCCACCCCGGTGTGCGGGATGCGGGTGTTGAACCAGGCCGCCAGCGCATACACCGCAATCAGAGCGGCGATGGCGGATTCGGCGGGCGTGTCCACGCCGGTGTCGATCATGGGGATGTCGATGCCCAGCAGCATGTGCGACAGGTGCTGCCCCACCAGCTGGCCGCCAAACAGCACGCCGAGGATGATGGACGCAATGGTGAGCCCCTCGATCCAGCCATTGGCCTTGACCAGTTGCGAGGCCGGTAGCAACTCGGTGAGGATGCCGTACTTGGCGGGCGAGTAGGCCGCCGCACCCAGCCCCACCACGGCATAAGCCATGAGCGGGTGCGAGCCAAACAGCATCATGAGGCAGCCCACCACCTTGATGGCGTTGCTGACAAACATGACCTTGCCTTTGGGCAGGGCGTCGGCAAAGGCGCCGACAAAAGGCGCCAGCACCACATAGAAGAGCGCAAACATGGGCACCAGGGCGGCGCGCTGCCACTCGGGGGCACCTTCTGTACGCAGAAGCTCCACGGCGGCCACGAAAAGTGCGTTGTCGGCCAGCGAGCTGAAAAACTGCGCCGACATGATGGTGTAAAAACCGCGCTTCATCGAATGGCTGGTGGCAGCATCAGTTCGGCTGATGCCCTGTTAAATGTGGGGACCCTGGCAAGTGACGGACGGTTATATCACGCGGATAAACGGCCACGGTGCCAGAATCCGGTGCTTCCCACCCGGTCAAACCCCATGCCCCGTCCCATTGCCGCCACCATCCACACCGCCGCCCTGCACCACAACCTGGAGCGTGTTCGACAGGCGGCCCCTGATGCCAAGGTCTGGGCCGTGGTCAAGGCCAATGCCTACGGGCACGGCATCGAGCGCGCGTACGAAGGCCTGCGCGGCGCCGACGGTTTCGCGCTGCTGGACCTGGCCGAGGCCGAGCGCGTGCGCCACCTGGGCTGGCGCGGGCCCATCCTGCTGCTCGAAGGCGTGTTCGAGCCGCGCGACCTGGAGCTGTGTTCGCGCCTGGGCCTGTGGCACGCAGTGCATTGCGACGAGCAGATCGACATGCTGGCAGCCCACAAGACGCAGGTGCCGCACCGTGTGTTCCTCAAGATGAATTCGGGCATGAACCGCCTGGGCTTTACGCCCCAGCGCTTTCGCGCGGCCTGGGCGCGCCTCAATGCGCTGCCGCAGGTGGACGAAATTTCGTTCATGACCCACTTCAGCGACGCCGATGGCCCCCGGGGCGTGGCGCACCAGCTGGCCGTGTTCAACACCGCAGCGCAAGACCTGCCGGGCGAGCGCACGCTGAGCAACAGCGCCGCCACCCTGCGCCATGCGGCGGACGCACGCGTGCGTGCCGACTGGGTGCGGGCCGGCATCGCGCTGTATGGCAGCGCCCCCGACTACCCGGAGCACACCGCCACACACTGGGGCATGCGCCCCACCATGACCCTCGCCACCCGCCTTATCGCTACGCAGCAGCTGCAGGCGGGCGACACCGTGGGCTATGGCTCGCGCTTCACGGCCGAGGGGCCGCTCTTGATTGGCGTGGCGGCCTGCGGCTATGCCGACGGCTACCCGCGCCACTGCGACACCGGCACACCCGTGCTGGTCAACGGCATCCGTACGCGGCTGGTGGGGCGGGTGAGCATGGACATGATCACGGTGGATCTCACGCCGCTGCAGCAGGCGGGCGTGGCCGCAGGGTTTGGCGCGGAAGTCACGCTGTGGGGCCAGGCCAGCAACGGCACGGTGCTGGGTGTGGACGAGGTGGCCGCCGCTGCGGGCACCGTGAGCTGGGAGCTGCTGACGGCGCTGGCCCAGCGGGTGCCGGTGTCGGTGGACGGCAACGCCTGATTCATCGACAAGTTCACGCACGGCCGTATGCTGGGCTGCAGCGGCGCGGCAAACTGGTGTGAAATGGCGCGGTTCTGGCCGAACATGCGGCCGGCGACCACCCACTTTTCACCGCAGGCGTTCCCTCCATGGCCACTTCCCGCAGCGACCGCAGCAGCAACAGCAAGAAGAAAACCTCCACCTGGCGCTCCGTGCGCATGCCGCACCACGGCACGGTGGCGCGCACCCTGCAGCAGCGCTACAGCCTGCGCTGGCATGGGCTGCTGATCGGCAGCTTCACGCTGCTGCTGATGTGGTGCACCTCTCATGTGCAGATGCTGCTCGGGGTGGAGTCGCTGGCGCTGCGGTATTTCGTGACCCTCTCGGTCGGCTACCTGGGCTACCTGCTGGTGCTGCGGGCCTGGGCGGCGCGGCTGGTACGGTCGGATCGGGACAAAGGGGGCGATGGCAGCAGCCTGGATGTGCCCGATGTGTCCTGGCCCAGCGGGTCGTCCGGCGGTGGCAGTGGCCAGGTGCCGCTGCCGCGCACCGGCGGCGGTGATTTTGGTGGCGGCGGCGCATCCGGTGACTTTGGCGGTGCGTGGACGCAGGGCCTGTCCAGCGGGGGCTCCGGCAGCGATTCCAGCGCACTGGGCGACCTGGCCAGCGGCGCCGCCGACGCCATTGGCAGTGCCGACGAAGGCGCGGTGGTGGTGGTGCCCGTGGTGGCGATTTTTCTCATCGGCGCGGCGATCATCTTTGGCGCGGGCTCGCTGGCCATGCTGTTCTTTGGCTGGGACGTGCTGCTGACCGTGGCGGTAGAGATCGCCTTCTCGGTGGCCACCGCCCGTGCCGCTGTGGGCGTGGAGCGCGAGGGCTGGCTCACGGCTGCCGTGCGCCTGACCTGGAAACCGCTGCTGGGCGCGCTGGTCTGCGCCGTGGTGCTGGGCGCCACCATCGACCATTTCATGCCCGGCGTGCAGTCGCTGCCCCAGGCAGTGCGGGTGATCCAGGGGCAGTGATGGAAAAGATGGAATGCTACTAAAATGATAGCTATAAATATAGAACCATCAAGCGCTAGGTCCCGGTTTTCACCATTTTTCCCTCTTGGAGCGGGGGCGGGCCTCCTGCGCCTCCCTTCCCGTCGCTAGCTGCGGCAGTCCCGGCCGCCCTGGCAGCCGGTGTCGATGGCGTCCAGGTTGCTGCGCACCTGTGCCAGCAGGGCGAGCAGCTGGGCCTGCGTGGCGTCGTCACACCCCTTGAGCAGCGACGCCGCCAGCCCCCGGCGGGCGTCGCGCAGCGCCTGGTGCAGGGCCGCACCCTGGGCGCTCAGGCGCAGGCAGCGGCTGCGCTTGTCCTCGGCGTTCGGTGCGCTCTCCAGCCAGCCCTTGTCCTGCAGCATCCCCACCATGCGGGCCACCTGTGCCTTGTCGGCACCGCTGTGCGCCACCAGTTCGCGCTGCGTGGTGCCAGGGTGGCGCCCCACGAACATCAGCGCCCGCACTTCGTTGTGCGTCAGGTCGGGGTGGATGGCGGCCATCGTGCGCACCATGTGCGCCCGGTAGGCATGCAGCAGGTCGTGCATGGCTTCAAAGACATCGGCGGGTGCGTGGGTGGTCATGGCGACATGTGGTTGACAAAATCAACCAATGCGCAGATCATTGGTTGACTAAATCAACATTTTACGCCATGAACGCACCTCTGCCTACCGCCATTCCCTCGGTTGACGCTGCACACCTTGCCGTCGAACGCGTCCGCCATCCCTTGCAAGCCCGCCACCTCCAGGTGGTGCGGCGCACCGCCGTCAGCCCCGGTTTCGTGCGGCTCACCCTGGCCGGGCCCGAGCTGGCCGGGTTTGTGAGCGCGGGGTTTGACGACCATCTCAAGCTCATCCTGCCCCAGCCGGGCCAGGAGCGCCCCTCGCTGCCGTCCCTGCAGGACGGGCGCCCGGTTTTCCCCGATCCGCGCCCCGTGCTGCGCGACTACACCCCCGCACGTTATGACGCCGCCACGGGCGAGCTGGACATCGAAGTCGCCCTGCACGACGCAGGCCCCGCCACTGACTGGGCCGCCAGCGCCGCCGTCGGCCAGTGGGTGGGCATTGCCGGGCCGCGCGGCAGCATGGTGGTGCCCACCGGGTTTGACTGGCACTGGCTGCTGGGCGACGAAACCGCGCTGCCCGCGATCGCCCGCCGCCTGGCCGAGCTGCCCGCCCACACCCAGGCCACGGTGCGCATCCAGGTGAGCAACCCAGCCGACCAGCGCTTGCTGGCCAGTGCGGCACAGCTCGACCTGCAATGGGTGAGCGCGCTGCCCGCCGCCGTGGAAGCGCTGGCGCTGCCAACCGGCGCTGGTTTTGTCTGGGCTGCCGGCGAACACAGCGAGATGGCCGCAGTGCGCCGCGCCATGCTCGCCAAGCCGGGTGTGGATGCCAAGCGCATGCGCATCTCTGCCTACTGGAAGCGCGGCGCCGCCGACCACCACGAAGACTTAGTCCAGTGAACCTGAGAAATCGGCGGTACGTGAGTACCTAGCCGCACCGCATGCTAGGCGGCGGGCGCAGCCGGGTTGTATACCCGGCGAGCACGGCAACGACGCATGCGGGGCGGCTAGGCACTCACCCAAAGGGCCGGGGCCCCACGAGTCGCAGTGCAGCGTTGCCGTCCTTGTCAAGGCGGCCAGCCTTGACTGCGGCCTGCGCCTAGCCCCGCACCCCTTGGAGCACCGGCGTACCGTCGATTTTTCAGGTTCACTGGACTACTCAGCGCAGCAGGGTAAGCCCCGCCGCCCGCTGCACTGCTTCGGTCATGTGGTGCAGCGCCTGCACGTTCAGGCGCCAGGATTGCCAGTACAGCGGCACGTCCACCGGCTTGCCTGGAATCAGCTCGACCAGCGTGCCAGCCTCCAGGTCGTGCTGCACCATCGGGTCGGGCGTCATGCCCCAGCCCAGTCCGGCCCGGGTGGCCATGACAAACGCGTGCGCCTCGGGCAGCCAGTGCACGGGCGGCGTGAGTTTGCGGCGCGTGATGCGCCCCACAAACCGGGCCTGCAGCGCATCCTTGCGGTTGAACACCAGCATGGGCGCCGTAGCCAGCGCAGCAGCGGTCACCCCTTTAGCAAAGTAGCGCTGCATGAACGCGGGGCTGGCCAGCGCCCGGTAGCGCAGCGTGCCCAGCGGCAGCACCTTGCAGCCCTGCACGGGCTGCGGGTCGGCCGTCACGGCGGCCATCACGCGGCCTTCGCGCAGCAGGTTGGCTGAATGGTCCTGGTCCTCCACATGGATGTCGAAGGTGATGCTCTGGCCCTCGGCCGCCTGGGCCATGGCGTGCGGGAACCAGGTGGCCAGCGAGTCGGCATTGACGCCAATGGCCAGGCGCGTGGACGTGTGCTGCCCACCACCAATGGTGGCCAGCGCGTCGGACTCGCTCAGTGCCACTTCGCGTGCGTGCCGGTACAGCGCCTGCCCGGCTTCGGTGGGTGTGCAGGGCGTGGCGCGGCGCACCAGCACCTGGCCCACGCGTTCTTCCAGCAGTTTCACGCGCTGTGACACCGCCGAGCGGGTGACGTGCAGCGCGGCAGCGGCCCGCTCGAAGCTGCCCTCGTCGATCACGGTGGCAAAGGCGTTGAGCTGGGCAGAGTCGAGGGGCATGGTGCGTTAGCCATTTTGACGGATCGTTAAAAAGTATAGCTGGCGTGACGCGATTGCGATCCCCACAATCCACGCCCATGAGCACCACTGCCTTTCTTCACGGATTCACTTCGACGGCACTTCTGATCATGGCCATTGGCGCGCAAAACGCCTTCGTGCTGCGCCAGGGCCTGCGGCGCGAGCATGTGATGCCGGTAGTGCTGGTGTGCGCACTGTCCGATGCGGTGCTGTTGCAGGCGGGGGTGTGGGGCATGGGCGGGGTGCTGCTGGCACGGCCCGAGTGGGCGCAGTTCATGCGCTGGGCGGGCGCGCTCTTCCTGGCCGCCTGCGCCGTGCAGGCCGCCAGCCGGGCCTTCAAGCCCGCCCAGCTGCTGGTGTCCGCCAACGGGCCGGGCGCCAGCCTGCGCACCACCGTGCTCACGGTGCTGGCGCTGACCTGGCTGAACCCGCATGTGTACCTGGACACCGTGCTGCTGCTGGGCACCATGGCCACCCCGTACCCCACCTGGGGCCGTGCCACCTTTGCCGCCGGGGGCTCGCTGGCCAGCGCCTTGTGGTTCCTGACCCTCGGGTTTGGCTCGCGCTGGCTGGCGCCTCTGTTCGCATCGCCCGGTGCCTGGCGGGTGCTGGACGCTGGCACGGCCGTCACGATGATGGGTTTGGCCATGGTGATGGTTCTAAGCTAACAAACACAAGTTCGTTACACGGAGAAGCGACTTGCGCCATAGTGGGGGACTGACTGATCTGGAGTGATTCCCCATGCGTTTCAAGACCCTCTTGCTCGCGGCCGCGCTGGCCACGGCGCTTCCGATGGCCGTGCAGGCCAAGACTTTCCGCTGGTCCCGCTCGGTGGACATTTCCACCTGGGACATCCACACCCAGAACGTGGGCGTGAACAACACCATGCACGGCGCGGTGTACGACACGCTGGTCGAATACAACAGCAAGACCTTCAAGCCCGAGCCGTCCCTGGCCACCGAGTGGAAGCTCATCAAGCCCACGCAGCTGCGCCTGACCTTGCGCAAGGGCGTGAAGTTCAGCGACGGCAGCGAGTTCACGGCCGACGACGCCAAGTTCTCGCTGGAGCGGGCCAAGGCCAAGACCTCCAACTTCGCCGTCTACACCCAGGGCATTGACCGCGTGGAAAAGGTCGATGCCTACACCATCGACATCCACTCCGACCTGCCCAACCCGGTGCTGGTGAACCAGCTGACCGAGCTGCGCATCATGAGCCGCGCCTGGGCCGAAAAGAACAAGTCGGTCGAGCCCAAGGACATCAAGACCAAGGACGAAACGTACGCCCACCGCAATGCGCTGGGCACCGGCCCGTACCAGCTCAAGCAGTGGGCACCCGACCAGCGCGTGGTGCTGGAGCCCAACCCGAACTGGTGGGGCAAGGGCAAGTACCCCACCAACCTGACCGAGATCGTCTACACCCCCATCAAGGCCGACGCCACGCGCACGGCGGCGCTGCTGTCGGGTGAGATTGACTTTGTGATCGACCCCAGCCTGCAAGACTTGGCGCGCATCAAGCAGACGCCCACCCTGCAGGTGCTCGAAGGGCCGGAGTACCGCACCATCTTCCTGGGTCTGGACCAGTTCCGCGACGAGCTGCCCGGCTCGGATGTGAAGGGCAAGAACCCGCTGAAAGACCTGCGCGTGCGCAAGGCGCTGTACCAGGCGATCGACATCCAGTCCATCCAGCGCGTGGTGCTGCGCGGCCTGGCCCAGCCCACGGGCACGCTGATTGCCAACCAGGTCAACGGCTGGACTAAGAAGGCCGATGTGCGCTACCCCTACGACCCCAAGGCCGCGCAAAAGCTGCTGGCCGATGCGGGCTACCCCAACGGGTTTGAGGTGGACTTTGCCTGCAGCGCGGGCCGCTACATCAACGACGAGCAGCTGTGCCAGGCGATCACGTCACACTGGGCCAAGGTGGGCGTCAAAGCCAAGCTGCGCTCACTGCCGTTTGCCACCTACTTCCCGATGATCCAGCGCAACGAAGCCAGCATTTACCTGCTGGGCTGGGGCGTGCCCACGTTTGACGCGTTCTACAGCCTGCAGTCGCTGGTGCGCTCGCCCGGCGCGGGTGGGGATGGCAACTTCAACCTGGGCCGCTTTTCGGACCCGCAGATGGATGCGCTGATCGAGCGTGTGAAGAAGGAAACGGACACCGCCACGCGTAACAGCCTGATCGAGCAGGCGCTGATCAAGGAGCACGAGCTGGTCTCGCACATCCCGCTGTACAACCAGGTGATCCCGTGGGCGGGGACGAAGAAGGTGGAGATCATCCACCGGGCGGACAACCGCATCGACTGGCGTTATCTGAAGGTCAATTGATCTCGGATACCCATTAAAAAAGCCCCGGCGCTGCAAAAGCACCAGGGCTTTTTTGTGTCCGCAATGGGCGTATCAGGCCAGCGCGCGCTGCACCGCCGGGCGCTCCAGCATGCGCTGTGTGTGTGCAAACACCTTGGGGAACGATGCGATGTCCACGCCGTCGCTTTTCAGCCAGGTGCCGATGGTGAACAGGTACCCGTCTGCCACGGTGTACTGCTCGCCCATGACCCAGGGGCCCTGGTCCGCGCCAGGCAGATAGTGGCTTTCGATGAGGTGGAAGCACTCGGTCATGTTCTGCGGCACCTTGCGCTGGATGGCGGCAATGGCGTCGGGCTCGTCGGCCCAGCGGCTGGCGCGGGGACGGTGGGCGTGGGCGATGTGCACGGTGGAGGCGAGGTAGCTGTGGAACTCCTGCATGCGTGCAAAGCCATGGGCATCTGTGGGGGCCAGGCGTGCCTCGGGAAAGCTCTGTGCCACATAAGCCAGCAGCGCGGGTGTTTCGGTCAAAGTGCCGTGTGGCGTGACCAGCGCGGGGACGCGGCCCTTGGGGTTGACGGCCAGGTACTCGGGCGTGCGTTGCTGGGCAGCGGCAAAGTCCACGCGCACAAGGTCATAGGGAGCGCCCGCTTCTTCCAGGCCGATGCGCACGGCTTGCGCGCAGGTGCCAGGGGTGTAGTAAAGGGTCAGGTTGGTCATTGGTTGTTTGCTATAAATTGAGTAGCTATAAGCGCTTTTTGGATAAGCGCTGGAGGCCAACTTGGCTTGAATTTTTCAGTAAAGCTTGCGCGTGCGTGCCATCAGCCGCACCAGGCCCAGCAGCGCGTCGGTGTGGGGGGTGGGCGTGCTGGTGATCTGCCCCAGCTCGCGCACCGCGCCCACCAGGGCGTCGATCTCCATCGGCTTGTTCGCTTCCACGTCCTGCAGCATCGAGGTCTTGAACGCGCCCAGCTTGCGCGTGACGGCGTGGCGGTCCTCGGGCTGCTGGTCAATCGGCAGGCCCAGCTTGTCGCCGATGGCCTTGGCTTCCAGCATCACGGCGCTCACAAAGCCGCGCACCAGGTCGTCGTCGAGGATGCGGTCGGTGGTGGCGCCGGTGAGCGCGCTGATGGGGTTCATGGTGAGGTTGCCCCACAGCTTGAACCAGATGTCCTTCTGGATGCAGCTGCTCACCTCTACATCGATGCCACCGCGCTGCAGCGTGTCGGCCAGCGCTTGCAGGCGCGCGCTCTGGCTGCCGTTCGGCTCGCCCACGATGAGGCGGTTGCCGAAATGCTGTTTGACGAAACCCGGCGCTTCGAGCGAGCAGCTGGTGTGCACCACGCTGCCCACCACATGGCGCGCAGGGATGGCCTGGGCAATCACGCCCCCCGCGTCCACGGATTCGAGGGCATGGCCTTGCGCGGCGCCGCCAAAGCCGTCGAGAAACCACCACGGCACGCCGTTCATGGCGGTGAGCACGATGGTGTCCGGCCCAATCAGCGGCGCCATGGCGCGCGCCACGTCGGGCAGGCCCGGGGCCTTGACGGCGACCACGACGAGGTCCTGCACGCCGAGTGCGGCCGGGTCGCTGTGGGCTGTGACGGCGACTTGCGCCAGCGAGCCGTCCGCGCGCCGCATGCGCAGCCCGTCGGCCTGCAGGGCGCGCAGCGTGTCGCCGCGCGCCACCATGCTGACCGGGTGGCCCGCTTGCGCCAGGGCCACACCCAGCCAACCTCCGATGGCGCCTGCGCCGTAAATACAAACTTTCATGGTGGTCGTGCCTTTGTCTTCCGGTGAGTGTCGTGGTGAATCGGTGTGTGGTGTCTTGTGGGCTTCAGTAGCCCGCAGGGCGCGCTGGTGTGCCCCCAGCGTCGGCGCGAAAGCGCGCCAGCAGATTCTGCGCAGCGCTGGCCAGCAGCATGGTGTCCACGCCCACGGCCACAAACAGTGCGCCCGCCGCCAGCCACTGGCGCGCCTGGGATTCGGTGGTGGCCAGGATGCCTGGCGCCTTGCCTGCACGGAGGATGCGGGTGATGCCGTCGTGGATGGCGGCCTGCACGTCAGGGTGCCCTGGGTTGCCGGGGTGGCCCATGGAAGCCGACAGGTCTGCCGGGCCGATGAACACGCCATCCACGCCGGGCGTGGCGGCAATCGCATCAAGGTTGGCCATGGCTTCCACCGTTTCGGCCTGCACCAGCAAGCAGATCTGCTGGTTGGCCTCGTGCACATACTGGGGGTAGGCCTGCCAGCGCGACGAGCGGGCCAGCGCGCTGCCCATGCCGCGCACGCCCTCGGGCGCATAGCGTGTGGCGCGCACCAGCTGCTGGGCCTGCTCGGCGGTGTCCACCATGGGCACCAGCAGGGTTTGGGCGCCGATATCCAGGTACTGTTTGATCAGTGCCGTGTCGCCCACGGGCACGCGCGCAATGGGGTGGGGCGCCTGCGCGCCGGGCGGCAGGGCGCTGCTGGCGCTGGCAATGGCCTGCAGCTGATGCAGGATGGAGCGCAGGTCATTGGGCGCATGTTCGCCATCGACCAGCAGCCAGTCGTAGCCGGTGCCCGCGATGATTTCTGCGCTGTAAGCATCGGCCAGGGCCAGCCACAGGCCGATTTGTGCTTGGCCCTGGGCCATGGCCTGTTTGAAAGGGTTGACGGGTGTCTGCAATCTGAACTCCATGCGGCAGTGCCAAGCCCGCCATCGTACGGGCTGTTGCTATTCCAGTGGGCATGGCCGCTATAGTCGGCTGCCCCGCTTTTGAGTCTGCCCACACCCACCCACCATGGCCAAAGAAAAAACCACGTTCACCTGCACCGAATGCGGCGGTACCAGCCCGCGCTGGCTGGGCAAATGCCCGGCCTGCGGTGCCTGGAACACGCTGATCGAGCAGGTGGCCGAGGCCGGGCCGGGCAAGAACCGTTACAGCGGCTCGCAGTTTGCGGGCCTGGCCCAGGCGCAGGCCGTGATGCCGCTGTCGGCCATCGAGGCCAGCGATGTGGAGCGCACGCCCAGCGGCATCGATGAGCTGGACCGGGTGCTGGGCGGTGGCATCGTGGAAGGCGGCGTGGTACTGATCGGTGGCGACCCGGGCATCGGCAAATCCACGCTGCTGCTGCAGGCGCTGGATGCGCTTCAGCGCGCAGGGCTGCCCACCTTGTATGTGACGGGTGAGGAAAGCGGTGCCCAGGTGGCCCTGCGCTCGCGCCGCCTGGGGCTGGACCATAGCCAGGTCAACGTGCTGGCCGAAATTCAGCTCGAAAAGATCCTGGCGACCATCGAGTCCATGCAGCCTGCGGTGGCCGTGATCGACTCGATCCAGACCGTGTACTCGGACCAGCTCACGTCCGCGCCCGGCTCCGTGGCGCAGGTGCGCGAATGTGCGGCGCACCTCACGCGTTGTGCCAAGGCCTCGGGCGTGGCCATCGTGCTGGTGGGCCATGTGACCAAGGAGGGTGCGCTGGCGGGGCCGCGCGTGCTGGAGCACATGGTGGACACGGTGCTGTACTTCGAAGGCGACACGCACAGCCAGTTCCGCCTGGTGCGGGCCATCAAGAACCGCTTCGGCGCGGTCAACGAAATCGGTGTGTTTGCGATGACCGAGAAAGGCCTCAAGGGCGTGAGCAACCCCAGCGCCATTTTTTTGAGCCAGCATTCCGAGCCCGTGCCCGGCAGCTGCGTGATGGTGACGCTGGAGGGCACACGCCCGCTGCTGGTGGAGATCCAGGCCCTGGTGGACAGCGGTGGCCCCAGCCCCCGGCGCCTGTCCGTGGGCCTGGACAAGGACCGCTTGGCCATGCTGCTGGCCGTGCTGCACCGCCACGCGGGGGTTGCGTGCATGGACCAGGACGTGTTCGTGAATGCCGTGGGCGGCGTGCGCATCAGCGAGCCAGCGGCCGACCTGGCGGTGATGCTGTCCATCACCTCCAGCCTGCGCGGCAAGGCGCTGCCGCGCGGCTTTCTGGCGTTTGGCGAGGTGGGGCTGGCGGGCGAGGTGCGGCCCGCGCCCCGCGGCCAGGAGCGCCTGAAGGAAGCTGCCAAGCTCGGTTTCAGTGTGGCCGTGGTGCCCAAGGCCAATGCGCCCAAGAAACCCATTGAGGGGCTGACCATCCACGCGGTGGAGCGGGTGGAAGAGGCCATGAACGTGGTGCGGGGCTTGTAAGCAATGCCCACAGCCACATACGGTTGAGGCCGTAAGACAATCCCAGCCTATGAATCTGCGCAATATCCTGGTGCCCCTGGGGGCGGTGGCCCTGGTCGGGTTTGGTTTTACAGCCTACGGCTGGGCCGGTGTGGCGGCCGTGGTGGGCGGGCTGGTTATGTGGGCCCTGCTGCATTTCACGCGGCTGGTGAATGTGATGAAGAAGGCCGCCAAGCGCCCCATCGGCTATGTGGGCAGTGCGGTCATGCTCAATGCCCGGCTGGTTGAGGGCGTGAACCTGATGCATGTGGTGGCCATGACGCAGGCGCTGGGGGAACTGCTGTCGCCCGAGGGCGCTGACCCCGAGGTGTACCGCTGGACAGACGGCACCCAGTCGCATGTGACCTGCGAGTTTCGCCATGGCAAATTGGTGAAATGGACGCTGGTGCGGCCGGAGGGCGAAGCGGCCGCCACTCCCCCCCAAGGCTGACCGCTGCACAGGCCCTTGCCCTTGGCGGGGCACCATTTGCTGCACTGCACCCTGGTGCCCCGGTTCCTGGCCCGCTGCGGCCCCGTAAAATCCCGGTTTTGCGACCCACAGCAACCAAAGGATTCCCATGAGCCCCGTAGTTCCCTCGATGGCCGACCGTGACGGCAAGATCTGGATGGACGGCCAGATGGTCGATTGGCGCGACGCCAAGATCCATGTGCTGACCCACACCCTGCACTACGGCTGCGGCGCCTTCGAAGGCGTGCGCGCGTACCACACGGCCAACGGCACGGCGATCTTCCGCCTGGAAGAGCACACTGACCGCCTCTTCAACAGCGCCAAGATCTTGCGCATGAAGATCCCGTTCACCAAGGAAGAAGTGAACGAAGCCCAGAAGGCTGTGGTGCGTGAAAACAAGCTCGAATCCTGCTATCTGCGTCCATTGACCTGGATCGGCTCGCAAAAGCTGGGTGTTTCGCCCAAGGGCAACCAGATCCACCTCATGGTGGCCGCCTGGGCCTGGGGCGCCTACCTGGGCGAAGAAGGCATGAAGCGCGGCATCCGCGTCAAGACCAGCAGCTACACCCGCCACCACGTCAACATCACCATGACGCAGGCCAAGGCGGTGAGCAACTACACCAATTCCATCCTCGCCAACATGGAAGCGCTGGACGACGGCTACGACGAAGCACTGCTGCTCGACAGCTCGGGTTTTGTGTCCGAAGGTGCGGGCGAAAACATCTTTGTCATCAAGAACGGCGTGATCTACACGCCCGACCTGTCGGCCGGTGCCCTCAACGGCATCACCCGCAACACCGTGTTCCACATCGCCAAGGACCTGGGCCTGGAGATCGTGCAAAAGCGCATCACGCGCGACGAGGTGTACATCGCCGACGAAGCCTTCTTCACCGGCACGGCGGCTGAAGTGACCCCCATCCGCGAACTCGACCGGATCGAGCTGGGCAGCGGATCACGCGGCCCGATCACCGAAAAAATCCAGAGCGCCTTCTTTGACATCGTCAACGGCCGCAACTCCAACTACGCCCACTGGCTCGCGAAAGTCTGAACACCATGTCCCAAGCCGCCATCGAACTCCTGGCCAAGGACCTCAATGCCCAGGGTGGGGTTTTCTGCCCCAGCCCCAAGGCCGATATGAAAATCTGGAACAGCCACCCCAAGGTGTACCTGGACGTGGCCCGCACCGGCGAGGCCAAGTGCCCGTACTGTGGCACGGTGTACCGCCTGAAGGCGGGCGAGCACGTACACGCTGGCCACTGATTGATGCCCGTGGGAACCGGCGGCGCATCGGCGCCGCCCACGTTGACCGTGGCGGTGCTGACCCACAACGAGGCGCACCGTATTGAGGCCTGCCTGAAAAGCGCCGCGTTCGCCGACCAGCTGCTGGTGGTGGACAGCGGCAGCACGGACAACACCGTGGCCATCGCCCAAAGCCTGGGCGCCGAAGTCCACAGCTATCCCGACTGGCAGGGCTTTGCCGTGCAGCGCAACCGGTTGCTGGCGCATTCGCGCGGCGACTATGTGTTTTTCCTCGACGCTGACGAGGTGATGACACCCGCGTTTGCGCAGGAACTGCAGGCCATCGTCCGTTCGGGCGAGCAGGCAGTGTGGACCATCCGCTGGCGCATGGTGGCCTATGGGCACGAGCTCAAGTATTTCCGGTCGCAGTCGCAGATCGAGCGCCTGTTTGTGCGTGCGCTGGTGAAGGAATACACCGGGGTGGTGCACGAGCAGGCCCAGCTCCATGCCCTGCCCGGTGGCGCAGCGGTGCCGCGTCGCCTCATCAAGGCGCGGCTGCTGCACTACTCCCGCACCACGGTGCGCGGCAGCCTGGAGAAGCTTACCCAGTACGTGATGCTCGGTGCCGCCAAGCGGGCGGAGGCGGGCAAACGCGGCGGGGTCTTGCGGGGCCTAGCGTCGGGCGGGTCGATGTTCCTGCGTCTGTATGTGTTCCGGCTGGGCTTTTTGTGCGGCGGCGCGGGCTTTCTGTACTGCCTGTTTGTGGCGCTGGAGGGCTTTTTCCGGTACGCCGCCCTGCACTACGACCGCGACAGCCTGACGGGGCGGGTGATTCGCTGATGACGTCTCCGCAGGATACCCACCGCTGGTTTTCCCGTTGCGCCAGCATCGGCGCGTTCATGGTCCCGGGGCTGGCGCTGTGGCTGCCCTCGGGCTATTCCTACGGCGCCGTGCTGCTGCTGCTGGCCACGCTGGCCAGCGCGCCGCTGTGGTGGCGCCGCCCTGCGCCGCGTGCCGCCTGGTGGCTGACGGCGGCTTTTTCGTGCATGGCTGCACTGTGGATGCTGGATGTGGGCGCCACCTGGGGCTGGGGCAGCATGGATCGGCCGGTCAAATACCTCTTGGCCTTGCCCTGCATCTTTTTCCTGATGACGTTCGAGCCCCGCGCCGCCTGGCTGTGGATGGGGGTGGCGGTCGGCGCAGTGGGCAGCGGGCTGGTAGCGCTGTACCAGACCTTCGTGATGGAGCTCCCGCGTGCCAATGGATTTACCAACGCCATCCAGTACGGCAATCTGAGCGTGCTGCTGGCCGTGATGAGCGGCCTGCTGCTCGTCGTGCAATGGAAGCGCTGGTGCCTGTGGCAGCGGTTGCTGCTGGCCAGCGCCATCGGGCTGGGTGCTGCCGGCTCGGTGCTCTCCCAGTCGCGCGGCGGCTGGCTGGCGCTGGTGCTTTTGCTGCCCGTGTGTGCCTGGCTGCTGGTGCGCACCACCGGGCAGCGGCGCGTGTACTGGGGCCTGTGTGCGCTGGCGCTGGCGGCGGCGGCGCTGTCGCAGGTGCCTGCGGTGGAGCAGCGGGTGGACGAGGCGCGCCAGGAAGTGCAGGTCTACAAGGACCACGGTGACGGCCGCAGCTCGGTCGGCCAGCGGCTGGCGCATTGGCGCCTGGCGTGGCAGATGGGCTGGGACCGGCCCTTCACCGGCTGGGGCCGGGCCGGATACACCGACGAGAAGGCCCGGCGCGTGGCCGCCGGGCTGGCGCATCCCGTGGTGCTCGAATTTGGGCACGCGCACAACGAAATCCTGGACCTGTTTGCCAAACGCGGGCTGCCTGGCGTGCTGCTGCTCATGGCGTTCTATGGCATTCCGCTGGCGATGTTCTGGCCCACGGCGCGGCGCATTCGCGACGGTGCCGGCAAGATGGACAAGGAGTCGCTCTCGCTGTGCCTGGTGGGTGTGATGGTGCCCCTGTCGTACATCGGTTTTGGGCTCACGCAGGTGTTTCTGGCTCACAACAGCGGCAACATGTTCTACCTCTTCATGTGCCCCCTGGTGCTGGCGGCCCTGCACGAGCGGCGCACGCGCATGGGCTGCCCAAGACCGCTTTAGATGAAGCACCCCCTGAGTCGCTTCGCGCCTTCCCCCTCTCTCGCCTTGCTGCGCAAGGCGGGAGGGGGACGCCCCCAGTGCGGCGGGGCGGCCCTTGCACGGGGGCGCTGGCTTGGAGCGCGCCGGTTTCATGCATTGCGGGTGTCGCTTAGCGCCATGGAAAACTGAGACGAGAGATTTCCCTATGCACATTCTGCTCATCAACAACTCCCCCATTCCCGTCTACGGCTACGGCGGTACCGAGCGTGTGATCTGGGATCTGGGCAAGACACTGGTCCAGTTGGGCCACCGCGTGAGCTATCTGGTGCCCGACGGCTCCAGCTGCGACTTCGGCCATGTGCTGCCCATCCGCCCGGATGCGCCGTGGGAAGGGCAGATCCCCGCCGATGTAGACATTGCGCATTTCCAGTTCAACCCCCGCACCGAGCTGAGCCGGCCCTATCTGGTCACGGAGCACGGCAACGCGCGCAAGCCCAAGCCGCTGCCGCTGAACACCGTGTTCCTCTCGCGTGACCACGCCGCGCGTTACGGTTCCACCGAGTTTGTCTACAACGGACTCGATTGGAGCGGTTATGGCCCTGTGGACTTTGACCGCCCACGGCCCCACTACCACTTTCTGGGCAAGGCGGCCTGGGGCGTGAAGAACGTGCGCGGCGCGATCAAGGTGGCCAAGATGGCTGGCGTGGAGCTGGACGTGCTGGGCGGAGACCGCATCAACTTCAAGCGCGGCTTTCGCTGGACGCTGTCGCGCAAGATCCACTTTCACGGCATGGTGGGCGGCACGCAGAAGACCAGCCTGCTCAATGCCTCGCGCGGTCTGATCTTTCCGGTGCGCTGGCACGAGCCCTTTGGCCTGGCCGTGATCGAAAGCCTGTACTTCGGCTGCCCGGTGTTTTCCACGCCCTACGGCGCATTGCCCGAGCTGGTGCCGGTGCACTGCGGCGTGCTGTCGGCCGAAGCCGCCGCGCTGGCCGAGGCGGTGCGCAACAACCGCTTTGACGCCCGCGCCTGTCACCAGCATGTGGTCGATCACTTCGGTGCCGAGCGCATGGCCCGCAACTACCTGCGCATGTACGAGCGCGTGCTGGCGGGCGAGAAGATCAACGCCCAGCCGCCTGTCATCCAGGGGCCTGCGCGCGAACTGCCCTGGAAGAACTGAAACCCCCCTGAGGCGCTGCGCGCCTTCCCCCGCAGGGGGACGCACCCAGTGGCCCGGCAAAGCCGGTTCCACGGGTGCACTGGTGTTGGGACCGCGCGGATTTTGACGCCGCGCCCGTCTCCCGTCTCCCCACCCCCGGCCGTTCGGGCTGAGCCTGTCTACGCCAGGGTGCACACCTGGTCAGATGGCTCGGCACACGTGTGGCTGACTGGTGCGGTCTAATGTTTAGCCGAATTGGCCGCTATCGCTTGGCGGCCTCAATTCTGAAGTGCAACACCGAGAATTGAGGCCAAGATGACACAGAAGAATTACCAGCAGTTGAGCCAGAGCGAACGCCACGCAATAGCCCTGGGACTGCAGCAAAAGCAAAGTCTCAG
>NZ_JAMXAX010000043.1 GCF_023913775.1 Acidovorax facilis | reverse complement strand
TGGTGGAAACAGGCAATGGGGCGATGCGGTGCCGCCGCAGGGGTCGTGGAACCCCCGATTATCCCGGCCCGGCTTTATCCCTGGTGGGCGGGGGGCGCCGGAGGCACCGCAGCCGCGTGGGGTGTGCCGCTAGGGATGTCCTGCATCACCCTCGCGAGTCGGTGGTAGTGCGGATCAGGACAGGCCGCAAGGCGTCTTTTTGCAGCCAATGGCGGGCTATTGGCAAGAAAAGCAACGCAGCGGACTGCCTGAGACCGCGCTATCACAGACCGCAGGGAGTGATGCAGGTCATCCCTGGTAGTTGTTCTTCACCCGCACATAGTGCTCGGCCGAATATTTCAGGTACGCAATCTCTGCATCGGTGAGCGCGCGCTGGCGCACCGCCGGGCGGCCGATGTAGAGGTACCCGCTCTCCAGCACCTTGCCGGGCGAGACCAGGCTGCCTGCGCCCAGCATCACGCGGTCTTCGATGATGGCGTCATCCATCACGATGGAGCCCATGCCGATGAGGCATTCGTTGCCGATGCGGCAGCCGTGCAGGATCACCGAGTGGCCCACCGTGACGTAGTCGCCGATGACCAGCGGCGAGCCTTCGGGCTTGCTGGCGTTGCGGTGTGACACATGGCCCATGGTCAGGTCCTGCACGTTGCTGCACACGCCCACGGTGATGCGGTTCACATCGCCGCGCAGCACGGCGTTGCACCAGACCGAGCTGTCGCGGCCCAGCGTGACGTCGCCGATGACCTGGGCAGAGTCGTGGATGAAAACGCCGGTGTCCAGGACCGGGGCGGTGTCGAGGTAGGGAGCGAGGGGCATCTTGGTGTCAGGCTGCGTGGAAAGAACAAGCGAGCGTAGTGCAAATCGCTCCTCACGCCGGTTTGCTGACCAGGGTGGTGGCGTGGGTCAGCGCGCTGGGGCGCGGCGAGGGGCAGGTTTCGCAGAGGTGGCAACAGGGGCTGCCGCTGCATTGCCCGTGCTTCCAGCCTGGGATTTTTTTACGGGGGCCTTGGCCTTCTGGGTGGGCGCGGCGTAGAACCCCAGGAACATGTCCACCGCATCCCCTACCACTTGCGCTTGCTGTGTGGCGCTCAAGGGTGGCTGACCCATGGCCAGCTGGGGCCAGAACGCAAATGCCTTGACCATGCCCTGCAGTTGCTGCGCGGCGTAGGGAACATCCATGGTGGCGCGCAGGCGGCCATCCTGCTGGGCCGCGCGCAGCCAGCGCGGCAGGCCCTCTTCCTTGGCCGAGAGCTTGGCGGTGATGCCGCGCGCGCGCTCGGGGGTGTGCATCATGTCGGCCATGGCCACGCGGCTCAGGTCGATGAAGCTCGCGTCGTTGAGCAGGCGCATCTTTTGCGCCAGCAGCTCCAGCAGCTGGTCCCGCAGCGGGCGCGTGGGGGTGTAGGCCAGTTCGTCGGGTGACTGGCTGCGCTCCCACATCAGCAGCAGGATGGCTTCGAACAGTTCTTCCTTGCTTGGGAAGTGGTTGTACACCGTGCGTTTGGACACATCCGCGGCTGCGGCCACGCGGTCCATGCTGGTGCCGTTGAAGCCGTGTTCGCGGAACTCGCCGATGGCGGCCTGCACGATGGCATCGCGCTTGCGGTCGGTCAGGCGAGGGATGGGCTGGGAGGCGATCATGCGCAAATTTTACACCGGGTAGTTTACTTTTCTAAAAAGTGAACTACACTGTGCAGTGTAATTTCTATGTCGCAGATCCGGTGTCACTCTCCATCGCCCGCCGCCGCCGTCTGCTCCCGGCACTTTGTGTCGCCTTCGTTGTACTGATCGTCATGGCCTACAGCCTCTTTTCCCGCGCCGCCCAGCCGGTGGCCGCCTATGAACAGTCGCCGCAGTTTGCGGGTGGCAAATTTCGCAACGTGGCACCCCGCCATGCGCTGGGCGCCCTCAAGACGCTGGAGGTGATGTGGCGCTTTGCCACCGGCAAGCCCGACGACTCGGTTCCGCGCCAGCCCGTGCCGGTGTACGCGGTGATGCGGTCAGACCTGCTGGCAGCGCCCGACCTGAGCCTGTGGCGCCTGGGGCACTCCACCCTGCTCTTCAAGGTCAACGGCCAGTTCTGGCTGACCGACCCGGTGTTTTCCGAGCGCGCCTCGCCGTTCCAGTTCCTGGGCCCCAAGCGTTTTCATGCGCCGCCCATCACGATTGACGAGCTGCCGCCCATTACCGGCGTGATCCTGTCGCACGACCACTACGACCACCTGGACTACGCAGCCATCCAGAAGCTTGCGCCCAAGGTGGAGCACTTCATCACGCCGCTGGGCGTGGGCGACCGGCTGATTGGCTGGGGCGTGCCTGCGGCCAAGGTGCAGCAGTTGGACTGGTGGCAGGGCACCACCATTGGCGGGCTGCAGCTGGTGGCCACGCCTGCGCAGCATTTCTCGGGCCGGGGCTTGTCGGACGGCAACAGCACGCTGTGGGCCTCGTGGGTGCTGATCGCGGGTCAAGGCGCTGACCAAGTCCGCGTCTTCTTCAGCGGCGACACGGGCTATTTCGACGGCTTCAAGGCCATTGGCGAGCGGTTTGGCCCGTTCGATCTGACGCTGATCGAAACCGGCGCCTACAACGCCGACTGGCCCGACATCCACATGCACCCCGAGGAGAGCCTGCAAGCCCATCTGGACGTGAAGGGGCGCCATTTGTTCCCCATCCACAACGGCACGTTCGACCTGTCGCTGCACCCCTGGGTGGAGCCGTTCGAGCGCATCACCGCCCTCGCGGCAGCAGCGCAGGTGCCGCTGGTGGCGCCCATCATGGGCGAGCGGCTGGACATCCGCGCGCCCGCGCTGTCCACCCACTGGTGGCGCAAGGTGGAGCCGCAGGCCGAGGCCACGGCAGTGGACCGAAGCGTGGCCCTGGCCCCGCAGCCCGGCGCGTGGTGATTTACCGCATGCGCGCCAGCCCGCCCACCACGCGCGCGGCGGCCACGATCTCGGCTTCGCTATAGCCTGCATACCCCAACAGCCAGCCACGCCGCGTGGACTGCATCGCATAGCGCGATAGTGGCGCCAGCATCACCCCGGCGGTGAGCGCCTTGCGGCTCAGGGTCTCGTCGTCACTGCCTGGGGCGGCTTCGTACAGCAGGTGCATGCCCCGGTCGCTGGGCGCCAGCTGAAGGGCCCCACCGCTCGTATCGGCCAGCGCGTCAACCAGCACCCGCTGGCGCGCCTGGTACAGCTCGCGCATCTGCCGCAGGTGGCGCAGCAGGTGGCCTTCGGCAATGAAGCGCGCCAGCACCGCCTGGGTGTCGCCCGGCGCGTGCCGGTCGGTGATGGCGCGGGCCATGGCAAAGGCCTCCACCAGTGCGGGCGGCACCACCACAAAACCCAGGCGCAGGCCGGGGTGTAGTGTCTTGCTGAAGGTGCCTACATACAGCACGCGCTCCGAGCCCGGCAGGCTGCACAGGGCGGGTACGCGCTGGGCAGCGCCGCCGTACTGAAACTCGCCGTCGTAGTCGTCCTCCACCACCCAGGCGTCGTGCGTGCGCGCCCATTGCAGCAGCGCCTGCCGCCGCGCCAGGCCCATGCACACGCCGGTGGGGAACTGGTGCGTGGGCGTGACCACCGCCATGCGCGCGCCGGGCCACTGGGCCGCACCCTCGTCGATGCGAAGGCCCTGCGCATCCAGCGCCACGGGCCGCGCCAGCACGCCGTGGCCCAGCAGGCTGGCGCGGATGCCTGGGTAGCCAGGGTCTTCCACCAGCACCTCATCGCCCACGTCCAGCAGCAGCCGCGCGATCAGGTCGATGCCCTGCTGCGAGCCCGAGCACACCACCACCTGCGCCGCATCGCAGCGGATGCCGCGCGACGCCCACAGCCACAGTGCCACGGCCTGGCGCAGTTCGGGGTCGCCCGCGGGGTCCAGGTACTGCGCGCGTGCGCTGCGCTGGCCGGGGCGGGCCTGGCGCGCCAGGCGGTCCCACAGCGCAAACGGAAACGTGTCCACCTCGGGCGCGCCGATGCGGAATGCGCGTGCCGCCACATGCGGCGGGCGCCAGCGGGCAGCCGTTTCGGCAATGAGCTGCCCGCGCCGCGACAGCCCGCGCGGCGGCGCCACCAGCCCTTGCGGAGGCGGTGCGCCTGCGGCCTGCGAGACATAGGTGCCGTCGCCCACACGCGCCTCCACATACCCTTCGGCCTGCAGGCGCTGCACGGCCCACAGCACGGTGTTGCGTGACACGCCCAGGCTGGCTGCGTGCTCGCGCGACGGCGGCAGGCGCGTGCCCGCCGGCAGGCGGCCCTGTTCGATGGCGCTGCGCAGCTGCTCGTACACCTGCTGGCGCAACTGGCCCAGGCGCCCGTCCCGGGGGGCTGTGGTCTTGGGATTGGCTCCGGCAACTGGCATGAATTGGCCCCTTGGTTGTGGTGATGCAACCATAAACTGAAGAGCCATTTTAGAAATCCCGGGCTTGTGTTTCCTCCAAGGCCCGGCCACCGCAAGAAAGACCTATCCATGGCCGAGCACACCGCCACTATCACCTGGTCCCGTGGCAACGATGACTTTCTGGACAAGCCCTACCACCGCACCCACACCTGGCAGTTCGATGGCGGCGCCACCGTGGCCGCGTCGTCGTCACCCCATGTCGTGCCGCTGCCGTATTCCGACGCGGCAGCGGTGGACCCGGAAGAAGCCTATGTCGCGGCCCTGTCGAGCTGTCACATGCTGTGGTTTATGGACTTCGCCAGCCGCGCGGGCTATCGGCTCAACAGCTACGCCGACGCCGCCGTGGGCACCATGGCCAAGAACGCGCAGGGGCAGCTTGTCGTCACCCACGTGCAGTTGCGCCCCGTCACGCGCTTTGATGGGGCCCACGCGCCCAGCGCTGCCCAGCTGGACGACCTGCACCACCGCGCCCACACATCGTGCTTTCTGGCCAACTCGGTCAAGACGCAGATCGACTGCGCGCCCGTGCTCGAAGTGGATGGAGCCTGTCATGACCATTGCCAACCGCCAGTTTCAAGTCACCGACCCGGCCGCGCAGCAGGGACTGGTGCAGGCCCAGCCCCTGGCCACCCTGGTCGTGTCGCACGAGGGCACGCTGCACGTGAACCATGTGCCTTTGTATCTGGACCCCTCGCGCGGACCGCACGGCACGCTGGTGGGCCATGTGGGGCGCGGCAACGGCGTGTGGCCGCTGCTGCCGCAGCAGGCCGTGGCCGTGTTCCACGGCCCCCAGGCCTATGTGTCGCCCTCGTGGTATCCGTCCAAGGCCATCGACGGCAAGCAGGTGCCCACCTGGAACTACGCCACCGTGCACGCCCACGGCACGCTCAGCGCGGTGGACGATCCAGTGCAGTTGCGCGCCATCCTGCACATTCTGAGCGAGCGGCACGAGGCGCACCGCCCCGACCCTTGGCGCATTGACGATGCCCCGCCCGACTACATCCACAAGCTGCTGGGCGCCATCGTGGGCATCGAGCTGGCGGTGGAGCGTTGGGAAGGCGTCTGGAAGGTGAGCCAGAACCGCACCGACACCGACCGCGCGGGCGTGGTGCAGGGCCTGATGGCCGAGGGCACGTCTGCAGCACAAGACATGGCCGCGCTGGTGCTGGCGGCTTGATGCCTTAGGTACACGACCAAATCAAAATTGATAGCATCTTGCGCTTGATAGATAGGCGCCAGAGCCTTTTTTGATCGTATTTTTGATGGGGCTGCAATCATTCATCACCGTTCGGGCTGAGCCTGTCGAAGCCGTGCGCGGCGCTTCGGCAGCCTCAGCGTGAACGGGTTATGGACGAATCATCCCTCCAGCAGCTCCACCCGCAGCGCCACCACTGGCCCGGCCACCGCAGGGTGGGCGGCCAGCGCGTGCACGGCGAGGTCTACCGTGGCTTGGGCCACGGCATCGGTCAGCACCAGCACTTGGGGCTCGCTGCCCGTGGGCAGCGCTTTGTCGCAGGCCAGCTCCACACGCTGCACGGGCACGTGCTGCGCCGCCAGCCAGGCACCCACGGCTTCGATCTGCTGGGCGCTGTGCACAGGCACGCGCAGGTAGTGGCGGGTGTGCACGGCTGCGCGGGGCAGCACGGCCAGTTGCTCGTCCACGGCCTCGGGATGAAACCCCAGGTGCGGCACGCGCTGCTGTGCACGGGTGCCATCCAGGCGCGCCACGTCCACCAGGTCTGCAATCACGGCCGATGCGGTTTGCTCGGACCCCGCACCCGCGCCGTAGAACATCGTCACGCCCGCCGCATCGCCCTTGACCATCACCGCGTTCATCGAGCCATTCACCTGCGCCAGCAAATGCGCGGCAGGCACCAGCGCAGGTTGCACGCGCAGCTCCACGCCGTCCACATCGCTCTCTTTGCGCCGCTTGGCCACGCCCAGCAGCTTGATGCGAAAGCCCAGCTGCTCGGCGCAGGCCACGTCCAGCCCCTGCAAGCGGGTGATGCCCTCCACCTGCGCATCGGCAAAGCGCACCGGCATGCCGAACGCATTGGCCGCCAGCAGCGAGATCTTGTGCGCAGCGTCGACGCCCTCGATGTCAAATGTCGGGTCCGCCTCGGCATAGCCCAGCGCCTGGGCCTGCGCCAGCGCTTCGGCAAAGCCAACACCCTCATCGCGCATCTTGCTCAGGATGAAGTTGGTGGTGCCGTTGATGATGCCCGCCACCCATTCGATGCGGTTGGCCGTGAGGCCCTCGCGCAGCGCCTTCACGATGGGGATGCTCACCGCCACCGCGCCTTCATAGGCCACGGCCACGCCGTGCTGGCGGGCGGCGGCAAAGATCTCGTTGCCGTGCGTGGCCAGCAGCGCCTTGTTGGCCGTGACCACATGCTTGCCCGCGCGGATGGCGGCCAGCACCCAGTCGCGCGCAGGGCCGGTGCCGCCAGCGGCTTCCACCAGCACATCCACATCGGGGTGTGTGGCCACCTGCATGGGGTCGTTGGTCAGGGCCACATCTTTGCCCACCACGCTCATGGCGCGGGCGAGGCTGCGGGCGCAGACCACCACCAGCTTGATGTCCCGCCCTGCGCGGCCTGCGATGAGCGCCTGGTTGCGTGCCAGCACGCGAAAGGTGCCCGCGCCCACGGTGCCAATGCCGATCATGCCCACGCGCAGGGGGCGCATGGCCGCAGTGGGCGACTGCAACGACGGGGCTTCGAGGGACGGGACGGGATCGCGGTACATGGACTTCTCCGGCTAACGAACGAACAAACAAAAAAACCCAGCTGCCAGAGCTGGGTTTCGTGCATTCGTCTTGGGGGAGAAGAGAGCGATCACCAGGTGGCTGCCGAAACGGCCACCTGCGCGTGCTCAGGTGGCCGCGGTGGTAATGGTGGTAATCATTCGTGCACCCAGTGCCCGCTGCTCACCATTGGCTCGCGTGAGTGCGGGCGGCATCATGCCCATGCCTTGGAAGGCAGCGGCGCGTGCGGTGGTGATGGGGAGGGAGGTGAACGACATGGAAGGCGCAGTGTACCGGATGCGGGCCGGGGCCCGTCAACCCACTGCTGCGCGCCTGTGGCGCAATGGCCTCACGGGGCCTTGGTGGCTGCCACGCGCACCATGCGGATCGCATCGAACGGGCAGCGCACCGCACACAGCGCGCACCCGGTGCAGCCCGGCGCATCGTGCAGGGTGGAACACTTGGGACCCCAGGGCCCCGTGCCTTGCACCTGCAGCGACAGCACATGCGGCGGGCACACCGCAATGCACCAGCCGCAGCCGGTGCAGCGCTGGGGGTCGATGGTGGGCAGTGCCTTGGGGGTGGTCGTGGTCATGGGGTGCGGTGCTGCTGGCAGTGTGCCCCTGGAGCGGGCTCCCCACAAGGAGCACGCTACAGTGCCCCCCATGAACGCAGAACACCACTCCACCATCACCCGCCATCTGTTGATCACCGGCCATGTGCAGGGCGTGGGCTACCGCGGGTCCATGGTGCAGGCCGCCAATCGGCTGGGCGTGACGGGCTGGGTGCGCAACCGCCAGGATGGCCGCGTGGAGGCCTGCGCATGGGGCACAGAGCATGCCGTGCTGGCCCTCATCGACTGGGCGCAGCAGGGGCCTGTGCATGCGCGGGTGGAGCGTGTGGTGGTGGGCAATGTGCCTGATGGGGGCGAGGCCCCGCAGGGGTTTGTGCAGCGAGAGGCGCTGTAGCTGCTCCGCTGCTATGTGCGTAGGCCCAGTTGCCTCAGCAACTCCATCGCCCCCGCAGGCGCCCGCTCCTTCGCCCCGTTGATGAAGTACACGAACACATCGCGCGGCTGTTCGCCGCCCGTCCAGGTGCGCACGCCATCGGCCCACTGTGCAATCGCATCGTGCGTGTAGCCGGTGGGCACATCGGCCTGGCTGCGCATCAGCCGCAGGTAGGCAAAATCGGCCTCTGCATCTGCGATGGCGGGAAACTTTTCGGAGTCCGTGTAGACAGGCACGCAGCCTTATTGGCGGGCCAGCGCCACGAACTCTGGCGTGGCAAAACTCGGGTGGCGCGCATCCAGGGCGTGGCGCAGCCGCAGGCCATCCACCTGTTGTGGCAGCAGGGCCAGAAAGGCCTCGAAGTCCCGTGGCTCAAACACCTTGGTCGGCATGAACTGCCACACGATGGGCCCGAGCTTGTGCTTGAGTTCCGAGATGCCGCTCTCCACAAACCGCGTGATCGACTCGCCTGCCTCCGCCAGCACGCGCCGGTGCGTGGCGAAACGGTTGGCCTTGAGCGAGAACAGGAAACCTTCGGGCGTTTCATCCCGCCACTTGGCGAAGGTGGGCGGCTTGAAGGTGCTGTAGTACGTGCCGTTGACCTCGATGGAGGTGAGCTGGCGGCTGGCGTACTGCAGCTCCTTGCTGTGCGCGAGGCCTGCGGGGTAGAAGTTGTCGCGCCAGGGCTCGAAGGTCCAGCCGCCGATGCCGATGCGGATGTTTTGGCTTCTGCTGCTACTGCCTGCGTTGGTGCTACCAGTGCTGTCCACGGTGTTCCCCTCATGAATCCACGGAAGGGCCACTGTAGCAGCGGCCTGCTGCGCCTGGAGTGCCTGCAGCGTGGTGCTACGGCTGCGGGCCGGGCAGCTCGACCCGCGCCTCCAGCCCCGCACCATCCGCGCGCGGCCCCAGCACCAGCCGGCCGCCCAGCGCCTGCGCAAGCTCGTTCGCAATGGCCAGGCCTAGCCCCGTGCCGCCTGTGCCGCGGTTGCGCGAGTCTTCCAGCCGCACATAGGGTTGGAGCACGGCGGCCAGGTCAGCTTCCGGTATGCCCGGCCCCCGGTCCAGCACACGCAGCAGCCACTGGCCGTGATCTCCAGCCTCCAGACTCACCTCAGCCGCGCCCGCGAACTTGAGCGCGTTGTCCACCAGGTTGCACACCAGCCGGCGCAGGGCCTGCGGGCGCGTGTCGCAGGCGCCCGGGTCTGCGTGCAGCAGCAATACCGGCAGGCCCGCATCGGCGTAGTCGAACGCAATGCTCTGCAGCAGCGCGCGCAGGTCCACGCGCTGCAGCGGCTCCTGCACGGCCTGGGACGAGCGCGCGTAGGCAATGCCATCTTCCACCAGCGACTGCATCTCGGCCAGGTCTGCATGCAGCTTGCCCTGCAGCGCGGTGTCGTCCAGCAGGTCGGCGCGCAGGCGCAGGCGGGTGATGGGCGTTTGCAGATCGTGCGAGACGGCGGCCAGGATGCGCATGCGCTCCTCCAGGTGCGCCTGGATGCGCTGCTGCATGCGGTTGAAGGCCTGGGCAGCGCGCTGCACCTCGCGCGGGCCGTCCTCGGCCAGGGGCACGGCGGCACGGTCGGCACCCAGCGCATCGGCCGCATCGGCCAGCGTGCGCAAGGGCCGCGTGGCCGCGCGCACGGCCCAGGCGCACAGGCCTACCAGCAGCGCCAGCTGTAGCGCCAGCGCGCCCAGCACCCAGGGCGAGACCTGCAGCCGGGGCTCGTCCATGTCCACGGCCAGCGGCGTGCCGTCGCTCAACTGGAGCTGCAGGCGCAGCTCGGTGCCGGGCACGTGGGGGTCGATCACCCGCACCGTCTGGCCGGGGGGCAGCGTGGCGCCCACGGCGCCTGCAATCAGGCGAGCCAGGTCGGACGGGTCTTCGGGTGCGTCCAGCGGCGCGGTCAGCGAAAACCGGTAGTTGCGGCGCGCCAGCCGGTCCACCCACTGCGCGCGCTCTGCGGCGGGCAGACGGTCCAGCATGGCCATGGAGCTGGCCACGTCGCTCGCCAGGTACGACACCATGGCGCGGCGCATGGTCATGCTGCGCTCGGTGATCGCCAGCACGAAGGTCAGCGCATGCGCCAGCGCCAGGCCCAGTGCCAGCACCAGCAGGATGCGACCGAACAACGAGCGGGGCCACCAGCGCAGCGTCATGCGGCGGCTCCTCCCGGTGCGGGTGCGGTTGCCGGTGCGGGCAACACGTCGGCGCAGAACACATAGCCCTCGTTGCGCACGGTCTTGATATAGCGCGAGCCGCGTACCCCGTCGCCCAGCCGCTGGCGCACGCGACTGACCAAGAGGTCGATGGAGCGGTCGAACACGTCGGCATCGCGACCCTGCGTGAGCTGCAGCAGCTGGTCGCGTGTGAGGATGCGCTGGGGGTAGTCCAGCAGCACGCGCAGCAGCCGATATTCGGCGCCCGACAGCGCCACCACTGCGCCCGTGGCATCGAGCAGGTGCCGCGCCGTGGTGTCCAGCCGCCAGTCGCCGAACGCAAGATGGCGCGCGGGCTCGGCCACCGCCAGGTTAGGCGGCAGCATGCGCGTGCGCCGCAGCACCGCGTGGATGCGCGCCAGCAGCTCGCGCGCGGCAAAGGGTTTGGTCAGGTAGTCGTCCGCGCCCAGCTCCAGGCCCAGGATGCGATCCGCCTCGTCGCTGCGCGCGGTGAGCATGATGATGGGCAGCGGCGGCGTGCCGGGGCTGCGCAGCTCGCGGCACAGCGCGATGCCGTCGGTGCCCGGCAGCATCAAGTCCAGTACCAAGAGGTCGATGCGTTGCGTGGCCAGCACCTCGCGCATCTGCCTGCCGTCGGCTGCCACGCTCACCTGCAGGCCCTGGCGCTGCAGGTACTCGGCCGCCAGCTCGCGGATGCCGGCGTCGTCATCGACGATCAGGATGTGGTCGGGCGGGGTCGTCGTCGTCATGGGCGCTGATTGTCCAGGCTTTGGCGCCTTGCGGGGAGGCCGGTACGGGCCCGCATGTATCTGAACTTGTCTGCTGGTGCCGCCGACACGCGCGCATACCAAAAGGCCTGTGCAGGACAAACCGCCGATACGTACGCTGGCTTCAATGCAGTCTTCCTGAACTTCACGAGGACTTGCCATGAAACCATCCTTCGCCCTGGCCGCCGTTGCGCTGGCCCTGGGCCTGGCGCACAACGCCAGCGCGCAAGAGGCTGCCACCCAGCCCGCCACGGCGCCGCACCCCAAGGCCCCGCTGGGCCGCTGGATCACCGAAAGCGGAAACCTGGAGGTGGAGATTGCTCCCTGCCCCACTAACGCCAATGGCACTGCCAGTGCGAACACCGGTGGCAGCAGCGGCACCAACACCCTCTGCGGCAAGGTGGTGCGCGTGCTGGCCAACCGGTCGATGAGTGCACCCGGCACCGAGATGGCCGCGGCCGACGCGCGGCCCGCGCTGGGCATGACGATGCTGTCCGGCCTGCGCGACAGCGGCAGTGGCGAGTACCAAGGCGAGATTTACAACCGCGAGAACGCCAAGACCTACCGCTCCACCCTCACCCCCGCTGAGCCCGACCAGCTGCTGGTGCGCGCGTATGTCGGCATCCCGCTGTTTGGCAAGACGCAGGTGTGGCGTCGCCCGGCCGCAGAGCGTGGGGGCGTGCAATGAGCATGGCCGCCACCTCCCCCTGGCTGGCTGTGGCCGCCGGCATGCTGACTGTGGGCGCGCCTTGCGTGCTGCCCATGCTGCCGGTGGTGTTGGGGGCGTCGGTGGCGGGCGGCCCAGCGCAGCGCACGCGTCCGCTGTTCATCGCGCTGGGGTTTGCGCTGTCGTTCGCAGCCGTGGCGCTGCTGTTCAGCAGCTTCACGCAGGTGCTGGGCTTGTCGCCCGAGGGCTTGCGCCGGTTTGCCGCCGTATTGCTGCTGGTGTTTGGCGTGCTCACGGTGTGGCCCAAGCCATTCCAGTGGCTGAGCCAACAGGCGGGTGGCGTGCTCAACCGAGCGGCCAGCCTGGGGATGGGCGCATCGGCGGGCAACTGGGGCGGGCTGCTGCTGGGTCTGAGCCTGGGTGCGGTGTGGACGCCCTGCGCCGGGCCGGTGCTGGCCTCCATCCTCACCCTCATCGCCACCGAGCCGCCCGGGGTCAGCACGGCGGTGCTGTTGCTGGCCTATTCCACCGGCGCCGCGCTGCCCATGCTGGCCATCGCCTACGGCGGTCAGGCCGCGGCCAGCCATGTGCGCCGCATCTCCCGCCATGCCCACCGCGTGCAGCAGGTTTTTGGGGTGGTGGTCATCGTCGTCGCGCTGGCCATGCTGCTGGAGGTGGATGGCCAGGTCACAGCGTGGCTGTCGCAGTTCTATCCCTCAAGTTTTGGAGGGCTGTAAGCGGCCCTCAGCAAGGAGTTTCACCATGACATCTCGTATTTCTTCACCCATCTCGTTTCAGCGCCGCACGTTCCTGGCGTCTGCAGCATCTGTGGCTGCCGCCGTGGTGGCACCCGCCTTCACCCACGCAGCAGGGCCCGCCGTCCAGGCGGCCACGCTGCCCGACTTTGGCGCGGCACCCGAGTTCACGGGCATCGAGCGCTGGCTCAACTCCGAGCCGCTCATCATGGACCAGCTGCGCGGCCGCGTGGTGCTGGTGGACTTCTGGACGTATGCCTGCATCAACTGCATCCGCACCCTGCCCCACGTGAACCGCTGGGCCGAGCTGTACACGCCCCAGGGCCTCACCGTGGTGGGTGTGCACACGCCGGAGTTTCCGTTTGAGCGCACCACCAGCAACGTCGAGGTGGCCATGCGCCGCCACGGCGTGAAGCACCCCGTCGCGCAGGACAACCGCTACGGCACCTGGAAGGCCTACAGCAACCAGTACTGGCCCGCAGCCTACCTCATCGATGCGCAGGGACGCATTCGCTACAAGCACTTCGGCGAAGGCGAATACGAGCGCACCGAGGCCGTGATCCGCGCGCTGCTGGCGGCGCGGAGCTAGGCGTTCTGGCTCCACCGTTCACCCATTTTTATCCCGTCATTTCTCTGCCCGCTCTCCACTCACCTTTGCAGGACTTTTGCACCATGCCGTACCCCCGCCTTCAATTTGCCCTGGTCACACTCGCCGCGGCCGCTGCCGCCCTCTGCATGGCCGCTGCCAGCCATGCGCAGGCACCGCAACTGCCACCACCGGACGCCACCTACCCCGCCACACTGCAGCTGATGCAGGGCTTTCCGCCGCCGCCCGACAAGGTCGTGCGCCTGGCCAACATCCTCAAATACCCCAACGTGCGCTGGGCCGCGCACCACCTGCGCGAGCTGGGCCCCACGGCCGCCGTCTGGCGCGGCGCCGGCGCACCCAGCGCGCTACTCGCCGCAGCCCGCGCGCTGGACGATGCACTGCCGGTGCCCGACGGCAAGGGCGGCACCACCACGCTGGCTGACTGGCAAAAGGCCACCTACACCGATGGCCTGCTGGTGCTGCACCGAGGCCGTGTCGTGTACGAGCGCCACCAGATCGGCATGCAGCCGCACCAGCCCCACGTGCTGTGGTCCATGAGCAAATCGCTCACCGGCCTTCTGGCCACTGAACTCATCCAGGAAGGCGTGATCGACCCGAAAGCGCTGATCCCCCGCTACCTGCCCGAGCTGGCCACCAGCGCCTGGGCCGATGCCACGGTGCAGCAGACCCTGGACATGACGACCGGCGTGCAGTACGCAGAGAACTTTGCCGACCCTGCGTCCGGCGTTTTCCAGTACCTGGCTGCCGCAGGCCTGCAGCCCGCGCCGCCCGGCAGCAACGCCGCCAAAAGCATGGCCGAGTTCCTGCCCACGTTGAAGAAAGAAGGGGAGCACGGCACCGCGTTTGCGTACAAGTCGGTGGACACGGAGGTACTGGGCTGGCTGCTGCAGCGCGTGACGGGCAAGAGCTACGCCACGCTGCTGTCCGAGCGCATCTGGTCGCGCCTGGGCGCACAGGAGGATGCCTATGTGTTTGCCGATGCGAACGGTGGCCAGTCCACCAGCGTGGGCGTGAACGCCACGCTGCGCGACTTGGGGCGCTTTGGAGAAATGCTTCGTGCCAATGGCAGCTTCAACGGCCAGCAGATCATCTCGGCCGCCACCATTGCCGAACTGCGCAAGGGTGCCGATCCCACCAAATTCAGCAAGGCCCCCGGCACGGCCATGCGTGCGGGCTACTCGTACCACAACCAGTGGTGGGTGCCGCACGATGAGGACGGCACCTACGAAGCGAAGGGACTGATGGGCCAGCACATCCACATCAACCCGGTGGCAGAACTGGTGGTGGTGAAGCTCTCGACGCACCCGGTGCCCAACACGGCCTTCACCCACGCGCTGGACCGGCAGGCGTTTGCTGCGCTGGCAGCGGCGGTGCGGGCTCGCTGAGGGTGAAGAAGAATCGGCCAGGGCGGCGCCCTCGGCGCCGCGCCTGTACCGTTAGCTACTTCACGAGCGTGGCGGTCAGCGTGATCTCTGGCACCGAGGCCAGCGCCTTCGACAGCGGGCAGTTGGCCTTGGCATCGGCCGCTAGCTTCTGAAAGGCAGCATCGTCCATGCCCGGCACCTTGGCCGTGAGCGTGAGGGCGATGCGGTCAATCACAAAACCATCGCCTTCCTTGCTGAGCCGCACGCTGGCCGTGGTGTCGACGGTCTCGGTGGCAATGCCGGCCTTCTCGGCGGCAAAAGAAAATGCCATGGTGAAGCAGGCAGCATGGGCAGCGCCCACAATCTCTTCGGGATTGGTGCCCTTGCGGTCATCGCCAAAGCGGCTGGCAAAGCCGTAGGGGTACTTGTCCAGCGCGCCGGTCTCGGTGCTGATCTGGCCCTGGCCGGACTTACCGGCACCTTCCCAGTGAACGCTGGCTTTCTTTTCAGACATGGTGTGCTCCTTGTGGTGAATGGGGTGAACCACCCATGTCACCACGCCCCGCCGCTCGGGCGTGTGGGACACCGTCGCATCGTGCTGTCCATCTTGAACGTGCATCGTGGCGGGCATGGGTGCCCGTTGCAGTGCTAGTGTGGTGTTGCATGCTTGACGGCACATTGAAAGTCGATGGACTTTTTAGTCATGGCAAGGCGCAAACCACAGCGATACCCGTAGGTATCGCGCGGATTTGCAACGCCGCCCTGGCCGAAAAGACCCGGTTAGAAGTGCCGGATAGCGTCCAACACCACACTAAACGTCTTCAATGAGGGGCTGGGTCCGCACCATGCGGATCGCATCAAACGGACACCGCACCGCGCACAAGACGCACCCCGTGCAGATCGCAGCAGCAGGATAGAGCCAGGAGCCAGGAGCCAGGAGCCAGGCGACCACGACAGCATTGCAGCTCAGCGCACGCAGCACCGCTGGTCGAGCGCTGCCGTGGTGGGCGGGCTTGTAAACAACACCGAAGGCGGGTGCGCTGGCGATACCGTGCGTGCACGCCCCCTGCAGCAGCAACAGTGCCTCCACCATCACCCGGCACCTTCTCATCCGTGGACACGTCCAGGGCGTCAGCTACCGCTGGTCCATGATGCATGGCTGCCCAGCAGCGCGGTGTGCAAGTGCCGTGATGGCAGAGCCTGCGGAGCCTTGGGCAGGCCTTGTACAGAGGGGCACGGTGTAGGAGCAGGGAGGTTGGTCAGCTTGCACTGTGTCGGGTGCCGCGCTGCTGCACCAACCGACGGATTGGTCTTGGTGACCGTTCAGCCCTTGCGCTGCAAGTCCCGAGCCCCATAAGCACAGTACCCAGGCTTGGGGCTCTTCTTTTGTGGGTGCAGCCGGCACGTCTCGGGCCGCTTGTCATACACCGTGCACAGCCGGGTCTTCGGGTCCAGAAAATTGCAGTCCCCGCTGGCCCGCCGCGCCATCGTGAAGATCGCGTTCTTGTGATTGAAGTGGTCAATCAACCGCGCCTTGAGCAGCCGCTTGGCAATGTGCCGCAGCTCTTCATGCTCGGCCTCGAACGGGTCTACCAGCTCAAGCCGCACCAGGTCGGGCAACTGCACTTCCAGCGGCATCGTGCAGCAGTTGGCCGCGCAGGTGTCGCACAGGCCTGCGCGGTAGCGGGTCCAGGTGTCGAGGCGGTCTACGTCAACGATGGCGATAGGGGAGCGCATGGAGGCAGACGGATGACGGCTTGCAGTTTGAATTAAGAAAAGCTAGCGCGATATGTGACGGGGTCCAGGTCACAGTGCTGATCCAGTGCGCCTTTCAGAGCGAACAACTTTGGAGTCTGCCTAAACTCAAACAGACGACATAGTGTGAAGTCGGTACCCGCATCTCGGGAAAACCGCAATTCGTTCTTGGATATGAAAAACGGGGTGTCTTTACCAAACGCAGTGGTTTTCACTTCAATGAACCGCTCGCGACCGTTCGCATCGAAAGACAGGATGTCGTAGCCTAGGCCGTCCCCCCTTGTTTGCGAAACGTGCTCTACGCGTTCAGCAAGATCGCGCTTTCCGATATGAGTCAGTCGCCACTGCTCGTATCGAAAAACGAACTCTTCGCCAGCCTGACCTAACGAGCTATTGCGAGACTCAATCGCGAGGTAGTCACGCTTGATTGGTAGATTGCCGTAAGGCGGGCTTGTCTCGCTGACACTGTGGCGCTTTAACGGCGCTTCGGTTTCGACTCTGGAGAAATCCACAATTTCTGGGGGGACTGCGGGTTGGCGCGCAGCTGCAAGCGCCAGTGAATCCAGGGCAGAGGACTGATCAACTTGTCGCTCCACTACTTCACGCAGCAGACGTTGGTAGTTCGCTCGTGGTTGATATCCGCGCAGGTATGGGCAGCCCAGATGAATTAGCACTGCACTGATGTTGCAGTGCTTGAATTCGACCGAACCCGCTGATCGAGCATTGAGTTTTTCAAGCAAGGCGCGACGGTGTGCGGCCTTGCTGTAGGCCTGACCAGCCAGTTCAAGACTGAGCATCTTGAGGTAGTCGGCGACAACGGCCTCCACCTCTACATGAGACCAGTCCATTGCCGGTTGAACCGAGTCAGCTGACTATGTCAAACGTCGATATTGCCCGCCCGCAAAGCGTTGGTTTCAATGAAATCCCGCCGGGGCTCCACCTCATCCCCCATCAGCATCGTGAACACCCGGTCCGCTTCGATCGCATCGTCGATCTGCACGCGCAGCAAACGGCGCACGTTGGGGTCCATCGTGGTTTCCCACAGCTGCTCGGGGTTCATCTCGCCCAGGCCCTTGTAGCGCTGGCGGGATGTGCTGCGTTCGGCTTCGCTGATCAGCCACTTCATGGCCTGGCGGAAGTCGCCGACCTTTTCTTCCTTCTGCTTTTCGCCCTCGCCGCGCAGGGCCTTGGCGCCCTCGCCCAGCAGGCCGCGGAAGGTCTCAGCGGCTTCGGCCAGGGCGGCGTAGTCGGCGCCGTGCACGAAGTCTTGCGTGATGACGCTGCTCTTGATGTTGCCGTGGTGGCGGCGGCTGATGCGCAGCAGGGGCTTGTCGGTGCGGGCGTCGAACTCGCCAGCCACTTCGGCGGGGGCGCCGGTGGTGTTCAGTTCGCGCAGCTTGGCCTGAAGGGCCACGGCGCTGGCTTCAGCATCGGCCACGGTGTCGAGCTTCAAGCTCACGCCGTCGGCAATGGCACGCAGGGCTTCGGCGTCCATGAAGTTGCCCAGGCGGGCGATGACGCTTTCAGCGATCTGGTGCTTGCGCGCCAGTTCGGCCAGGGTGTCGCCGGTCAGCGTTTGCGGGTTGGCGCCGCCGGTGGTCACGCTGGCGTGGTTGAGCGCAATGCGCAGCAGGAAGCCGTCGAGCGCGGGGGCGTCTTTCAGGTACAGCTCTTCCTTGCCGGCCTTGACTTTGTACAGCGGTGGCTGGGCAATGTAGATGTGGCCGCGCTCGACCAGCTCGGGCATCTGGCGGTAGAAGAAGGTGAGCAGCAGGGTGCGGATGTGGGCGCCGTCCACGTCGGCGTCGGTCATGATGATGATGCGGTGGTAACGCAGCTTGGCCACGTCAAAGTCGTCGCCCCCGGTGGTGCCGCCCGCCTTGCCGATGCCGGTGCCGAGGGCGGTGATCAGCGTGAGGATTTCGTTGCTGGTCAGCAGCTTTTCGTAGCGGGCTTTTTCCACGTTCAGGATCTTGCCGCGCAGCGGCAGGATGGCCTGGAACTTGCGGTCACGGCCTTGCTTGGCAGAGCCTCCGGCGGAGTCACCCTCCACGATGTAGATCTCGCACAGGGCGGGGTTTTTTTCCTGGCAGTCGGCCAGCTTGCCGGGCAGGCCCATGCCGTCGAGCACGCCCTTGCGGCGGGTCATTTCGCGGGCCTTGCGGGCGGCTTCGCGGGCGCGGGCGGCCTCTACGATCTTGCCGCAGATGATCTTGGCGTCGGCCGGGCGCTCCTGCAGGTAATCGGTCAGCAGCTTGCCCACGATGTCTTCGACCGGGGCGCGCACTTCGCTCGATACCAGCTTGTCCTTGGTCTGGCTGCTGAACTTGGGCTCGGGCACTTTCACGCTCAGCACGCAGCACAGGCCTTCGCGCATGTCGTCACCGGTCACTTCGACCTTGGCCTTCTTGGCGAACTCGTTTTCTTCGATGTACTTGTTGATGACGCGGGTCATCGCGGCGCGCAGGCCCGTGAGGTGGGTGCCGCCGTCACGCTGGGGGATGTTGTTGGTGAAACAGAGGACTTGCTCGCTGTACGCGCTGTTCCACTGCATCGCCACTTCCACGCCGATGTGGGTGCCAGGGATGCCGCCATACGTCTCGGCCGGGCGCTCGCCCGCGGCGTAGAACGATGTGGGGTGCAGGACGGTCTTGCCCTTGTTGATGAACTCCACAAAGCCGCGTACACCGCCAGCGCCCGAGAAGTCGTCTTCTTTGCCGCTGCGCTCGTCCTTCAGGCGAATGCGCACGCCGTTGTTCAGGAACGAGAGTTCGCGCAGGCGCTTGGCCAGGATCTCGTAGTGGAACTCGTTGTTTTCCTTGAAGATTTCGGTGTCGGGCAAGAAGTGCACTTCGGTGCCGCGCTTGTCGGTGTCGTCCAGCACCTGCATGGGCGATACTTCCACGCCGTCCACCGTCTGCACGATGCGGTTTTGCACGAAGCCCTTGCTGAACTCCAGCGCGTGCACCTTGCCTTCGCGGCGCACGGTCAGGCGCAGCATCTTGCTGAGTGCGTTCACGCAGCTCACGCCCACGCCGTGCAGGCCGCCCGAGACCTTGTAGCTGTTCTGGTTGAACTTGCCGCCCGCGTGCAGTTCGGTCAGTGCAATTTCGGCCGCCGAGCGCTTGGGCTCGTGCTTGTCGTCCATCTTCACGCCGGTGGGGATGCCGCGGCCGTTGTCGGTGACGCTGATGGAGTTGTCGCTGTGGATGGTGACGACGATGTCGTCGCAGTGGCCGGCCAAGGCTTCGTCGATGGAGTTGTCCACCACCTCGAACACCAGGTGGTGCAGGCCAGTGCCGTCGCTGGTATCGCCGATGTACATGCCGGGGCGCTTGCGCACGGCCTCCAGGCCTTCGAGGATGGTGATGGCGCCTTCGCCGTAGCTTTCGCTGGCCCCGGCCTGGTTGGTGTCGATCTTGGCGAGGGTGGGCTCAACATGGCCGGAGACGCCGGTGTCTTCGGGCTCGGAGGGGATGTTGTCAACGGTCATGGTGGGCCTTGGGATCCGTGGAAACCGGGGTTTCCAATGTGTCAATATGGGTCAAATTGGGCTCTAGCGCTTATCCAGTAAGCGCTAGCAGCTATCAAAACGGTAGTAGTCGTGGTCAGGCTGTGCAGCAGGGCGGGGGCCGCCTCAAATGCGCATTGGCATGACCACGTACTTGAAGCTGTCGTTCTCGGGGATGGTCAGCAGCGCAGAGCTGTTGCCGTCCGAAAGCTCCACCTTCACCATGTCCTGGCCCATGTTGGCCAGGGCGTCGATGAGGTAGGTCACGTTGAAGCCGATCTCGATGGTGTCGCCACCGTAGTCGATGTCGAGCTCGTCCACGGCCTCTTCCTGCTCGGCGTTGTTCGACGCCACGCGCAGGGTGCCGGGCTCCAGGTTCAGGCGCACGCCCTTGAACTTGTCGCTGGTCATGATGGCCGTGCGTTGCAGGCTGGCCAGCAAAGGCGCGCGGCCCAGGGTGATGCTGTTCTTGTGGTTCTTGGGGATCACGCGGTTGTAGTCGGGGAACTTGCCCTCGACCAGCTTGGTGACGAACTCCATGCCGCCAAAGGTGAACTTGGCCTGGTTGTTGGCGAACTGCATCTCGATGTGGGGCTGGTTCTCGCCGCCCGCGTCAGACAGCAAACGCTGCAGCTCGATCACGGTCTTGCGCGGCAGGATGACTTCCTGCTTGGGCACTTCCACGTCCAGCGTCGCGCTGGCAAACGCCAGGCGGTGGCCGTCGGTGGCCACCAGGCTCAGCTGCTTGCCTTCGGCCACGAACAAAATGCCGTTGAGGTAATAGCGGATGTCCTGCACCGCCATCGCAAACGACACCTGGCCCAGCAGGTCTTTCAGCGTCTTTTGGGGCACGGCGAACACGGGGCCGAAGGCGGCGGATTCCTGCACCAGCGGGAAGTCTTCTGCGGGCAGGCTTTGCAGCGTGAAGCGGCTCTTGCCGCCTTTCAGGATGAGCTTGGACTGGGCGGATTCGAGGCTCACGGTCTGGTCGCCGGGCATGGTGCGCAGGATGTCAATGAGCTTGCGCGCGCCCACGGTGGTGGTGAAGTCGCCGGTGTCGCCGCCCAGCTCAGCCGTGGTGCGGATCTGGATTTCGAGGTCGCTGGTGGTCAGCTGCAGGGCATTGCCCGTCTTGCGGATCAGCACATTGGCCAGGATGGGCAGCGTGTGGCGGCGCTCCACGATGCCAGCCACGGATTGCAGAACCGCGAGAACCTTGTCTTGTGTTGCCTTCAGGACGATCATGTCTTCAACCTCTTGTGGTTTTTGGGACGGTGCGTGGACAGCGGCACAGGTCGTGCCTCCCCCTGCTGTATAACCCGCCATTTTGCCCGTTTACCGGGCGGGTTCTTTTCGGGGTCTCTCCCACCGGTTATCAGCCTTTCAGGGTCTGTTCCAGCACATGTAACTGCTGGTTCAACTCGGTCAGCTGCTGGCGCTCGCCCGAAATCTTGCGCACTGCATGCAAAACGGTGGTGTGGTCGCGCCCACCAAACAATTCTCCGATCTCGGGAAGACTCTTTTGCGTCAGTTCCTTGGCCAGGTACATCGCAATCTGGCGCGGCCGGGCAATGCTGGCCGGGCGCTTCTTGCTGTACATGTCGGCGACCTTGATCTTGTAGTAGTCAGCCACCGTTTTCTGGATGTTTTCCACAGAAATCTGCCGGTTCTGGATCGACAGCAGATCGCGCAGCGCCTCGCGGGCGAGCTGGATGGAAATCTCTTTCTGGTTGAAGCGCGAGTAAGCCAGGATCTTGCGCAGCGCGCCTTCGAGCTCGCGAACGTTGGAGCGCACGTTCTTGGCCACGAAAAATGCCACTTCTTCGGGCATCTCGGTGCCTTCGACGCGGGCCTTGTTGATCAGGATGGCCACGCGCATTTCCAGCTCGGGTGGCTCGATGGCCACCGTCAGGCCCGAGTCGAAGCGCGACACCAGCCGCTCGTGGATGTTGGCCAGGCCCTTCGGATACGTGTCCGAGGTCATCACGATGTGAGACTTCTTGGCCAGCAGGGCCTCGAAGGCGTTGAAAAATTCTTCCTGCGTGCGGTCCTTGTTGGCGAAGAACTGCACATCGTCGATCAGCAGCAGGTCGAGCGAGTGGTAGCGTTCCTTGAATTCATCAAAGGTGCGCCGCTGGTAGGCCTTAACCACATCCGACACAAACTGCTCAGCATGGATGTAGAGAACTTTGGCGTCGGGCTTGTCCTGCAGCAGGCGGTTGCCCACAGCGTGCACCAGGTGGGTCTTGCCCAAGCCCACGCCGCCATAGATAAACAGCGGGTTGTACAGGTGGCCGGGCATGCCCGCCACGTGCATGGCGGCCGAGCGCGCCATGCGGTTGGCCGTGCCTTCCACCAGCGTCTCAAAGGTGAGGCCTGCATTGAGCCGGTTGCGGAAGGCGCCCGCCGAGGCTTCATCGCTATGGCTCGTTTGCGGTTCGGACTGCGTTGCGGTGTTCGATGGTTCAGACGCTGCGGGGCGTGCGTAAGTGCGTACCACAGATTCCCGCTGAGCGAGCGCTAACTCCAGGGTGACGGGCTGGCCATACAGGCCTTCGAGCAAAGCGGCGATGCGGCCCGCATACTGTGCCCGGATCCAGTCGAGCTTGAACCGGTTGCCCACCAGCACGGTGACCTTGGAGAAGTCTTCGGCCACCTGGGCAATCAGGGGCTTGATCCAGGTGTTGAACTGCTGCTCGGGCAGGTCTTGCGCCAGTTGCTCTACGCAGGCTTGCCACAGGCCCTGGCCGGCATCTGCACCGGGTGAATGTTGGGGGCTGCGGGAGGGTTCCTCGATCATTTCAGGGGGATTCTTGTTGTGGATAGGAGGAACGGGGCTGGGCGGCGGATTGTAGCTTGTCAAATAGTTATCCACAATTTGAAAACTGCGGTGGTCAGAGGTGTTGATAGACGTTCAGGGGGGCGCTGTGGTGCTGGCGTGTACCCATTGAAAACCGCAGCCGTAGTTGCCGAGAACCCGTGATAAGCCGCGATAAAACAAGCCGAAACGTGATCCGGTGATAAGCCTGCCATCCAAAAGGCATTGCCAGCAGCTGGCTAGCCTGCGATAATCTCGGGTTTCCCTGAATGTGTTCAGGGTGATTTGACCCGGCGCGCCGTTATTTCTGCCCCGTGGATCTGCCGCCAAAGTCCTGTTGTACAGGGCGTGGCTGCGCAGATTGCAGGGGGTTCAAGAGCAGCAGTCCGGAACTGAACCTCAAGGAATAGCACCATGAAACGTACTTATCAGCCCTCTAAGACGCGCCGCGCGCGCACCCACGGTTTCCTCGTCCGCATGAAGACCCGCGGCGGCCGTGCCGTTATCAACGCACGCCGCGCCAAGGGTCGCAAGCGCTTGGCCGTCTAAGGCCGCTACGGTCTACGGCCTGCTCCCCGCCTGTTCCCGGCTTGTACCGCCAGGTTCCAAACGGGGCGCTTGCATGCACAGGCTGAAAACGCGTCCGCAGTTCCAGGCCACCATGGCGGGGGGCACTGTCTCCCGTACAGCGCATTTTGTGCTGCACCGTCTGGTGCTGGATGCCGAAGGTGCTGCGGCTGACCGCCAAGCCAGTGCTGCTTTACCCACAGGGCCCGGCTCCTTGCCACAACAGCAAGGGCCGCAGGCCCTGTTTGCCGTGCAGGGCGTCTGGCTGGGTGCCATGGTGCCCAAGCGCTGGGCGCGCCGCGCGGTGACGCGCAACACCATCAAGCGACAGATCTACACCGTGGGCGCCACGTTTGAAGCGCGGCTCCCGCAGGCCGCCCATGTGGTGCGTCTGCGCACGGCGTTTGACCGCAAGCAGTTCGTGAGCGCTACGTCCGACCAGCTCAAGCAGGCGGTGCGGGCAGAGCTGTTGCAGCTGTTTGGCTACGCCGCACGGCGTGCAGGTGGGGCCGGTGCTGCTTCCCCCGCGCAGCAACAAGGCGGTGTTGCAGAGCCGGTGGTGCCATGCTGATGCAGCGCCTCTTGATCGGTGTCGTCAAGGGCTACCGGCTGTTCCTGAGCCCTTGGCTGGGTTCGTCGTGCCGGTTTGAACCGACCTGCTCGGCCTATTCGCTGCAGGCGCTGGAGCAGCATGGCGCTGCGGCGGGCAGCTATCTCACGGTGCGCAGGCTGGTACGCTGCCACCCCTGGTGTGACGGGGGCCATGACCCGGTCCCGCAACAATTGCCGCGCAGCATGCGGCTTTTCTCGCGGCTTCATCCTTCCAACACCCAACCATCCTCACCAAAGAAGTCTTCATGAACGACATTCGCCGCACCATCCTGTGGGTGATTTTTGGCTTTTCCATGGTTCTGCTGTGGGACAAGTGGCAGCTGCACAACGGCAACAAGGCCACCTTTTTCCCCACCACGCCCGCAGTGACGGCACCCGCCGCTGTCGGCGCTGCGTCGGGCGCGACCGGCGCAGCCAGCGTGCCTTCCACGAGTGCACCCGTGGCCGCTGCAGCGACGGGGGCTTCTGCCGTGCCTGGCCAGCCAGCGGCTGCTGCGGCAGCACCTGCCGCCCGCGAGCGCATCGAAGTCAAGACCGACCTGTATCGCCTGGTGTTTGACAGCGAAGGCGGCTCGCTCACGCATGCCGAGCTGCTCAAGCACATTGACATGGCCGACAAGGCCCGCAATTTCCTGTTGCTGGACGAAAGCGCCCAGCGCGTTTATGTGGCGCAAACCGGCCTGATCGGTGGCACGTTCCCCACCCACAAGACTGCCATGACCGTGGTGCCCGGCCCGCGTGAACTCAAGGACGGTGAAGATGAAATCAGCGTTCGCTTCGAATCGCCTGCACAGGGCGGCGTGAAGCTGGTCAAGACCTGGACCATCAAGCGTGGCGCCTATGACATCGCGGTCAAGCACGACATCGTCAATACGGGCAGCGCGGCGGTGTCGCCCCAGCTGTACCTGCAATTGGTGCGCGATGGCAACAAGCCTCCCGGAGAGTCGTCGTTCTACTCCACCTTCACCGGCCCGGCCGTCTACACCGACGCCAAGAAGTACCAGAAGATCGAGTTCAAGGACATCGACAACGGCAAGATCGATATCCCCAAGGACTCGCCCAACGGCTACGTGGCCATGGTGCAGCATTACTTCGCTACAGCATGGCTGCTGGCCGACGGTGTGCAGCGCGAGCCCTTCACCCGCAAGGTGGACACCAACCTGTACTCCGTGGGCATGCTGACCTCGCTGGGCGCCATTGAGCCCGGTGCCACCAAGACCATCGATGCGCGCCTGTTCGCTGGCCCGCAGGTCGAAACGATGATGGAAAAGCTGTACCCCGGCCTGGAACTGGTCAAGGACTACGGCTGGCTCACCATCCTGTCCAAGCCGCTGTACTGGCTGCTGGACCAGCTGCACAAGCTGCTGAACAACTGGGGCTGGTCCATCGTGGCGCTGGTGTTGCTGCTCAAGATCGCGTTTTACTGGCTCAATGCCAAGGCCTACGCCAGCATGGCCAAGATGAAGGCCATCAACCCCAAGATCATGGAGATGCGCGAGCGCCTGAAGGACAAGCCGCAGCAGATGCAGCAGGAAATGATGCGCATCTACCGCGAGGAAAAGGTCAACCCCATGGGCGGCTGCTTCCCCATCATGATCCAGATCCCCGTGTTCATTGCGCTGTACTGGGTGCTGCTGTCCAGCGTGGAAATGCGTAACGCGCCCTGGATCGGCTGGATTCACGACCTGTCCACGCCTGACCCGTTCTTCATCCTGCCTTTGCTGATGACGGCCAGCTCGCTGCTGCAGACAGCCCTGAACCCCGCGCCGCCAGACCCGATGCAGGCCAAGATGATGTGGTTCATGCCGCTGATCTTCAGCGTAATGTTCTTCTTCTTCCCGGCCGGCCTGGTGCTGTACTGGCTGACCAACAACATCCTGTCGATTGCGCAGCAATGGCTCATCAACACCCGCATGGGCGTTCCACCGCAGTTCAACCTGCCAAAATTTAAGTAACCCCCTGAGCGGCTGCGCCGCTTCCCCCTTTCTCTCGCGCTGCGCGCGGGAAGGGGGACGACACCAGCGCGGCGGGGCGGCCCTTGCGCGGTGTCTCGCGCTTGGGCCGCGCCAATTTTTGGCGCTCTCTTCCCAACATCGCCGCACATGCTTGCCCGCCACCAAGACCCCATCGTCGCCATCGCCACCGCCCCGGGGCGTGGGGCTGTCGGCATCGTGCGCGTGTCAGGGCGCGGGTTGGATGCGCTGGTGCAGGCGGTTTGCGGGCGCACCCTCAAGCCCCGCGAGGCCACCTACCTGCCCTTTCGCGATGCGCAGGGCCAGGCCATCGACCAGGGGCTGGCGCTGTACTTTCCCGGCCCGCACAGCTACACCGGCGAAGATGTGCTGGAGCTGCAGGCCCACGGCGGCCCGGTGGTGCTGCAACTGCTGCTGGCACGCTGCCTGGAGGCGGGTGCCGCCACCGACCCCGCTACCGGCCAGCCCAATCTGCGCGGCTTGCGCGTCGCCCAGCCGGGCGAGTTCACCGAACGAGCCTTCCTGAACGACAAGATCGACCTGGCCCAGGCCGAGGCGATTGCCGACCTGATCGACGCCAGCACCGAGGCGGCTGCCCGCAGCGCCAGCCGCTCGCTGACCGGGGCTTTTTCGGCCGAGATCCATGGCCTGCGTGATGCCCTCATCCACCTGCGCATGCTGGTGGAGGCCACGCTGGACTTCCCTGAGGAAGAAATCGACTTCCTGCGCAAGGCAGATGCGCATGGACAGCTATCGAATTTGCAGCAAACATTGGCCTCTGTGATGCAGCGGGCGCGCCAGGGCGCGCTGCTGCGCGAGGGCATCAAGGTGGTGATCGCAGGCCAGCCCAATGCCGGTAAAAGCTCGTTGCTCAACGCGCTGGCGGGGGCCGAACTGGCCATCGTCACCCCCATTGCAGGCACCACCCGCGACAAGGTGCAGCAGACCATCCAGATCGAAGGTGTGCCCCTGCACATCATCGACACCGCCGGCCTGCGCGACAGCGAGGACGAGGTGGAGCGCATCGGCATCGCCCGCGCCTGGGACGAGATTGCCGGGGCCGACGCGGTGCTGTTCCTGCATGACCTGGAGCGTGCGGATGCTCCTGAATACATAGCTGGTGACGCCGATATAGCAAACGCGATGGCCCAAAAAATGCCCAAGAGCATTCCCGTGATTGACGTCTGGAACAAGCTCGACCGGGCGCCAGGGGCGGCTGCGGCGGCGGGTGAAAACGCCCGGCCTGGCGTGCACCTGTCTGCCCGGACGGGCGAGGGGCTGGATGGCCTGCGGCGCCTGCTTCTGGAAGTAGCCGGCTGGCAGTCCGCGCCGGAAGGCCTCTACATTGCCCGCGCCCGGCATGTGGAGGCACTGCAGGCCGTGGGGGCTCACCTGCAGGAGGCGGCCGATCAACTGCAGGCTCAGGGGCCGGCGCTCGACCTGTTGGCCGAAGAGCTGCGTTTGGCTCAGAATGCCCTCAGCGCCATCACCGGCGAGTTCAGCTCGGACGACCTGCTGGGTGTCATTTTTTCCAGTTTTTGTATTGGCAAATAGGCCCGCAGAAGGGCCGCTGCTCGCGCAGGTTGAACGGGTTTGCATCCGACCAGGGCGCACAGGCCGCCGCCTGTCGCTTATGTTGTAAATGGACGTAAACAGCGCTTGTGCGCAATCTGTAACAAGGGTACTTTCGGCAAACCATGAATGTTCCCACGCCTGTTGTTTCCAAGGTAGACCTGCAAGGTCTGATCGATGCTATCGCACAGGCCAGTGCCGACGACAGCATGACCAACCCGCTGACCCAGGCGCAGTGGGACATCCTCTCGTCTTACCTTCTGCCCGTGGTCATGCCCGCCGGACAGGTGTTGTTCACCCAGGGCGCTACAGACCGCACCTTGTACCTGGTGGAAAGCGGCAGCCTGAGCGTGCACTACCAGGACGAAAAAGAGCGCTTGCGTCTGGCGATCGTCGGGGCAGGCTCCGTGGTGGGCGAAGGTGCGTTTTTCTCGCACCGCTCCCGTAGCGCCACCGTGCAGGCCAGCGCGCCCTGCAAGCTGTGGAGCCTGACCGCCATCCGCTTCACCGAACTTTCCATCCGCCAGCCTGCCATTGCGCTGGGTCTGGTGATGGCCGCTGGTGCGGTACTGGCCAAGCGGCTGGGCAATCGCCGCCGCCGCGTTGCGGCCACCTGACAGACCACCGATGTGGTGGTGGCCTGCGGGCTTTTGCGGGGCAAGAATGGGTGTACAGCAAGTTACACTCAATTTGGATTTTTCTGGCGCCGTCCCGTAGAAAGCAAGCCATGTCTCTGTTCAGTTGGTTTAGCCGCAAACCTGCTCCCCCCAAACCCCGGCCCATGGCCGAACCGTCGGGCCTGTTGAATGCCGATGCCACGGTACCGCTCTCGCCAGGCCGCCAGGGCAAACCGCTGGTGGAGCCCCTGCCTCCCGAGCACGCCGCCAACCGCAAGAACGAACGCATGGAGCGCCGCGAGCTGCTCTACACGGTGGTCCGCGACGCGATGGTGCGGGCCGGTGTGCTGTCGGCCAGCTACAAGTTCAAGGTGCTGTCGCTGGACCAGCGGGGGCGCCAGTTTCTGGTCATGATGGACCTGGCGCGTGAATACGGTGGAGAAACTGTGCGCCTGTCCGAAATCGAGGCGCTGATTGCCCAGACGGCCAAAACCCGCTACGACATCCTGGTAACCGCCGTGTACTGGCGCATCAATGACCACGTGGCAGTGGGTATCCCCCAGAAGGGGGTTGCGCCCCAGGGGGCTTCCCTGCAGGCAGCACCACCGCTGGCCCGGCGGCCGGTTCCGGTGGCTACGGCACCCGCTCCGGTGGTGGCCACCCCGGCTCGTCCGGTGGCGCCCGTGCCGACAGCCGCCGCCACGGCCCCCGCGCCACTGCGCCCTCCCCTGGCTGCTCCGGCGGTTGCGCCTGCTGCAGCGCCCACTGCGCCCGCCGCCGCACCACGCCCAGCACCACGGTACGAACCCATCGAGGCGGACGAAGTGGCGGCGTTCAAGCGCGCCCTGGCCTCGGCGGCAGGTACCACCGCCGCAGTGCCGCTGGCAGCGGCCAAGCCCGGTGTGCCTGTGCGTTCGGGGCCTTTGTTGCCGCCTTCGCAGCCCACGGGGTTTGAAGACACCGAAATGCCCGGGTCCGATGGCCCGGCCCCGGACCTGAGCAGCACCCAGTACGGCGAGCTGAACTGACCCTGCGGGCCGCAGCTCGTCGGACTCTGGGCGGCCGTGATCAGTGGCCCTCGAAGTCCACCAGCGTGTACAGCGGCAGGCCGGATTCGCGCAGCCGTTTGGAGCCTCCCAGCTCGGGCAGGTCCACGATGGCGGCGCCCTCGGTCACCGTCGCGCCCAGTTTCTCCAGCAGCTTGCGGCCCGCCATCATCGTGCCGCCCGTGGCAATGAGGTCATCGATCAGCAGCACGCGGTCGCCTGCCTTTACGGCGTCGGTGTGCAGTTCCACCGTGGCGCTGCCGTATTCAAGTTCATAGGTTTCCTCTACCGTGGTGAAGGGTAGCTTGCCCTTCTTGCGGATGGGCACAAAACCCACGTTGAGTTCATAGGCCACCACGGCACCCAGGATGAAGCCGCGTGCATCCAGCCCGGCCACCACATCCGGGCGCAGCGCCTTGTCCAGGTAGCGGTGCACAAAGGCGTCGATCAGCACGCGGAACACCTTGGGGTCCTGCAGCAGCGGGGTGATGTCCCGGAACTGCACCCCGGGCGCGGGCCAGTCGGGTACGGTGCGGATGTGCTGGCGGAGGTATTCGTTGACGCTAAGTGGCTGCATGGGGTCGAGGGGGTAAAGAAAGGCTGCACGCGCAAACGTGCGCAGGCCAAAGGCCGTTGTGGGGCAAAGTGTATCCAGCCGGGGGGGGGTGCCCTGGGGGTGTGCCCGGAGCGCTGCAAGCCCCCATAATGTTTCCGTGCTGTTACACCCTTGGTAACGCCCCCCGTTGGACCACTCCACAACGCCGATCGGCCATGCCCATCTCCATCCTGCTGATCGAAAGCGATCACCACCACGCGCAGGCGGTGGTGGATGCGCTCGCAGACCCCTGGTCCGGCTGGCGGGTGGATGTGGCTCAGTCGCTGGCGCAGGCCCGGGACCACCTGGAGCACAGCAGGCCGGACATTGTGCTGGCGGCGCAGCGCAGCGTCGATGGCTCGGCCTTTGACCTGCTGCGGCTGCTCGATGGCGTCCCGGCCATGATCATCGTGCGCAAGGGCGCCGAGACCCATGCGGCCCAGGCCCTGCGCCACGGCTTTGATGACTATGCTGTGCAGGACCCTGCGCTGGACTACCTGCTGACCCTGCCCGCGCAGATCGATGCGGTGCTGGAGCGCAGTTCCAGCGCCCGTGCCCGGCTGGTGGCAGAGGCCATGCTGACGCGCCAGCACCGGTTGCTGCAGGCGATATCGCTCGCGCAGGCCATGTTCATCGCCAGTTCGGGCCCGCGCGCCGCGTTCGAGGCCCTGCTCAAGGAGCTGATGTCGCTCACGCAAAGTGCCTTTGGCCTGGTGGGCCAGGTACAACGTGCCGCTGATGGGCATCCCTTCCTGCGGGTGCATGCGATGACGGACATCAGTTGGGATGAGGCCTCCCATGCCCTCTATGCCCAGCACGCAGAAGAAGGCATGGTGTTCGACAACCTGCGGTCCCTGGTGGGCGCGGCGCTGGTGTCGGGCGAGCCGGTGCTCACCAACGATGCACGCCACGACACGCGCAGTGCGGGCACGCCCCCGGGCCATCCCCCGCTGCACACCTACCTGGGGCTGCCCATCCATGCGGCGGGCGAACTGGTGGCCATGGTGGGCCTGGCCAATCGGCCCGAGGGGTATTCGGCGGCAGACGTGCAGTTTCTCCAGCCCCTGCTCAACACCGTGGGCCAGCTGGAAATGGCCCGCCGAGCCGAGCTGGCGCGCAGCGCGGTCGAGGTGGAACTCGCGCGCACCAGCGCGTTGCTCGCGGAGAAGACGCGCGCCCTCGAAGGCACGCTGGCCAGCGTGTCGCAAGGCATTACCAACGTGGATGCGGAGGGACGTATCCGCGTCTACAACCGGCGCTATCTGGAGCTGCTCGACCTGCCCGAATCCCTGCTGGCCGCCCAGCCCAAAGTCGAGGACGTGGTGCGGTTTCAGACCGAACGGGGCGATTTCGGCACCGGATTTGAGCTGATAGAACCCACGGCGCGCAACTATGTGGCGTCGGAATATGCGGCCCACGGTGGCAAGCTCACCATGCCGGACACCTATGTGCGGCGCACCCACAACGGCCGCTACATCGAAGTGCGCACCCGGGCCCTGGAGCCAGGGGGGCGCGTGCGCACTTTCACGGACGTGACCGACTACCTGAGCACCCTGGAGGCCTTGCGCCTGAGCGAATCGCGCTGGCGCAGCCTCACCCACCTGTCCTCCGACTGGTACTGGGAGCAGGATGCGCAGTTCCGCTTTGTGCGCCTGGACGGCAACCCCTACAACGACGCCGGTGTACCCGACGAAATGCACTACGGGCGCACGCGCTGGGAGCTGCCCAATACCTTTGTGAGCGAGGGCCAATGGAGGGAGCACCGCAGGCAACTGGAGGCGCACGAGGTGTTCCACGACTTTGAAATGCAGCGCCTGACCGAAGACGGAAAGCCCGTGTGGGTCTCCATCAGCGGGGAGCCCATCTTTGATGGTGCTGGCCAGTTCACGGGCTACCGGGGCGTGGCGCGCGACATCACCGAACGCAAGCTGGCCGAGGCCGAGATCCAGCGCCTGGCCTTCTATGACGAACTCACCGGCCTTCCCAATCGGCGGCTGCTCATGGACCGGCTGGACCGCGCGGCCAACGCGTGTGCGCGGGAGGGTTGCCACGGGGCTTTGCTGTTCCTGGACCTCGACAACTTCAAGGGCATCAACGACACCATGGGCCACGAGTGGGGAGACCGGCTGCTCGTGCAGGTGGGCGGGCGCATCGGCGCGTGCGTCCGCGCCACCGACACGGTGGCGCGTTTGGGTGGAGACGAGTTCGTGGTGGTGCTGCAGGGCCTCCACGCCGAGGTGGACGTTGCGGCCGCCGAAGCCGAGGCCGTGGCGCAAAAGGTGCTGGCGGCGCTGAACGAGCCCTACGTGGTGCAAAACAGCGAAGTGCACAGCACGCCCAGCATCGGCATTGCCCTTTTTCGCGGTGTGCAGCTGCCCGTGCAGGAGCTGCTCCAGCGCGCCGATCTGGCCATGTACCAGGCCAAGGCGCAGGGCCGCAACACGCTGTGTTTCTTTGACCCCGCCATGCAGGCGGCGGCGTCTGCGAGGTCGGCGCTGGAAGGCGACATGCGGCAGGGCATTCTGCGCAACGAGTTCCTGCTGCACTACCAGCCGGTGGTGGACGAGGCCGGCAAGGTGCTGGGGGCCGAGGCGCTGGTGCGCTGGAACCACCCGCAGCGCGGCATGGTGCCTCCCGGCGACTTCATCCCTCTGGCAGAGCAGACCGGACTGATTCTGGCGCTAGGGCGCCAGGTGCTGACCATGGCCTGCCGCCAGCTGGCGCTCTGGGCAACAGCGCCGCACACTGCGGACTGGACCGTGGCCGTGAACGTGAGCGCGCAGGAGTTTCGCCAACCCGGCTTTGCCGACGAAGTGCTCAGCGTGCTGCGCGATTGCGGGGCGGACCCGGCCCACCTCAAGCTCGAACTGACCGAAAGCCTGCTGCTGCATGATGTGGAAGACAGCATCCTCAAGATGCAGGCACTGCGCACGCTCGGCGTGGGCTTCTCGCTGGACGACTTTGGCACGGGCTATTCGAGCCTGAGCTACCTCAAGCGCCTGCCACTGGACCAGCTCAAGATCGACCAGAGCTTTGTGCGCGACGTGCTCACCGACCCCAACGACGCCACCATCGCCTGCACCATCATCACCCTGGCCCACAGCCTGGGTCTGGACGTGGTGGCCGAAGGGGTGGAAACCGAAGGGCAGCGCGCGTTCCTGCTGCGCAACGGTTGCCAGCAGTTCCAGGGCTATCTGTTCGGGCGGCCCGGGCCCGCCGAGCTTTTGTAGTTTGCTATTAAATGGATAGCTATTGACGCTTGGTAGATAAGCGCTAGAGCCATATTTAATTCAAATTTTGGCGCCAGCCTCAGCCACTGGCACGCACTAGGCGAGAGATGCCAAGCAAGGGCCGCCCCGCAGCGAGGGCATCGTCCCCCTTCCCGGAGCGCGTAGCGCGTAGAGAGAAGGGGGAAGGCACGCAGTGCCTCAGGGGGATGTACCCTGCCTTTACCCCCGCAACAACTTGTCCTCCGCCAGCGCCAGCGCCGCCGGATGTCCTGAGAGCACCAGCGTGTCGCCTTCGGCCAGCTGTGCGTCGTCCTCCGCTGCGCTGATGTGGCCGTTGCCACGCCGCAGGTTCACCACCCGCACGCCCATGGCGGGCAGGGCCAGCTGGCCCAGGCTGCGGCCCAGGGCCGTGGAGCCGGGCGGCAGGTTGATGGTGGACAGGCGCTCCTGGTCGCGCTCGTTGGCCGTGTCGTCGTCGGCGCCGTGGAAGTAGCCGCGCAGCAGGTTGTAGCGCGCATCGCGCTGGTCCTGCACCAGGCGCAGCACGCGGCGCATGGGCACGCCCACCAGGGCCAGCGCGTGGCTGGCGAGCATGAGCGAGCCTTCGATGGCCTCGGGCACGACCTCGGTGGCGCCCGCCTCTTGCAGCTTGTCCAGGTGCAGGTCGTCCTGCGTGCGCACCACCACGGGCACCTGTGGTGCGTGCGAGCGCGCGTTGGCCAGCACCTTCAGGGCGGCCGGCACGTCGATGTAGGTGATCGCCACCGCGCTGGCACGCACCAGGCCAGCGGCCATCAGCGCCTGCAGGCGGGTGGCGTCGCCATACACCACCGAATCGCCCGCAGCGGCGGCCTGGCGCACACGGTCCGGGTCCAGGTCCAGCGCCATGTAGGGGATGCCTTCATGCTCCAGCATGCGCGCCAGGTTTTGTCCGCAGCGGCCGTAGCCGCAGATGATCACGTGTTTGCTGGTGTTGATGGATTTGCGCGCGATGGACGTCATCTGCAGCGACTGCTGCAGCCAGTCGCTGGCCACCAGCTTCATCACGATGCGGTTGCTGTACATGATGAGGAAGGGCGTCGCCAGCATCGACAGCACCATGGCGGCCAGGATGGGGTTCATCAGCGCGGGCTGCACCAGCCCGTTGGCCTGCGTGAGCGACAGCAGCACAAATCCGAACTCCCCCGCCTGGGCCAGGTAGAGCCCGGTGCGCAGGGCCACGCCCGTGGTGGCCCCCATGCTGCGGGCCAGCACCAGGATGATCCCCAGCTTGACCACCAGCGGCACCGTCAGCAGGGCCAGCACCAGCGCCCAGCGGTCCACCAGGATGTGCCAGTCCAGCATCATGCCGATGGTGATGAAAAACAGGCCCAGCAGCACGTCGTGAAACGGGCGGATGTCCGTACCCACCTGGTGCTTGTACTCCGTCTCGGACACCAGCACGCCCGCGATGAAGGCGCCCAGCGCCAGGCTCAGCCCCGCCAGTTCGGTCAGCCAGGCCAGGCCCAGCGTGATCAGCAGCAGGTTGAGCATGAACAGCTCCTCGCTCTTGCGCCGCGCCACCAGCGTGAGCCACCAGCGCATGAACCGCTGCCCGCCCGTGAGCAGAATGCCCACCAGCACCGTGGCCTTGACCAGCGCCCACGCCAGCGCGGTCAGCAGCTGGTCTGACGAGGAACTCAGCGCGGGGATCAACACCAGCAGCGGCACCACGGCCAGGTCCTGGAACAGCAGAATGCCCATCACGCGGCGGCCATGTTCGCTTTCGAGCTCAGCCCGCTCGGCCATGAGCTTGACCACAATGGCCGTGCTGCTCATCGCCATCACGCCCGAGAGCGCCAGCGCCGTCTGCCAGCCCATATCCCACACGCCGCCCACCCAGCGGGAGAGCACCAGTGCCGCGCCGGTGACCACCACCATCGTCAGCACCACCTGCATCAGCCCCAGGCCGAACACCTGGCGCCGCATGGCGCGCAGCTTGGGCAGGCTGAACTCCAGCCCGATGGCGAACATCAGGAACACCACGCCAAACTCGCCCAGGTGCCGCACCCCTTCCGAGTTCTGCGTCAGCGCCAGCGCATGGGGGCCGATGAGCACCCCCGCAGCCAGGTAGCCGAGCATGGGTGGCAGCTTCAGGCTGCGGCAGACCACAACACCCAGCACTGCGGCCAACAGGTAAAGCAAGGTGAGGGCGAGTGAGGACATGGTTCGATGCTATCCGAGCCTTCCTGCGGCCCTCGGTGTTTTCTGCCTGAAGCAGGGTCCATGCCAGAGCCAGGGCAAAAAATCTGCCACCCGCGCAGGCATGCCCGGTCGATAGAATCCACCGGATGACCCCTGTGCCCGCCACGCTGCCCCCTTTTGACGCCGAACAGGCCCTGCGCCTGGCCCGCGAGACCTTTGACATTGAGGCGGCGGCGCTGACCGGGCTGGCGGCCCGCGTCGATGGCGTGTTTGCCGAGGCCGTGTTGATGGTGCTGCAGGCCCGTGGCCGTGTGGTGGTGATGGGCATGGGCAAAAGCGGCCACGTGGGCCGCAAGATTGCAGCCACGCTGGCATCTACGGGCACGCCGGCGTTTTTTGTGCACCCGGCCGAGGCCAGCCACGGCGATCTGGGCATGGTCACGGGCGACGACCTGGTCCTGGCGATCTCCAACAGCGGCGAAAGTGGTGAACTGACGGCCATCCTGCCCGTGCTCAAGCGCCTGGGCGCTCCGCTGATCGCGATGACCGGCGGGCTGCAGTCCACGCTCGCCCGCCATGCCGACCTGGTGCTCGACTGCAGCGTGGAGCGTGAGGCCTGCCCCCTGAACCTGGCCCCCACTGCCAGCACCACGGCCCAGCTGGCCATGGGCGACGCGCTGGCCGTAGCCCTGCTCGACGCCCGGGGCTTCCGCCCTGAAGACTTTGCCCGTTCGCACCCTGGCGGTGCGCTGGGGCGCAAGCTGCTCACCCATGTGAGCGATGTCATGCGCACCGGCAGCGAGGTGCCGCGTGTGGCGCCCGACGCCTCCTTCAGCGACCTCATGCGCGAAATGAGTGCCAAGGGCCTGGGCGCCTCGGCCGTCGTGGATGCCGCCGGCCAGGTGCTGGGGATCTTCACCGACGGCGACCTGCGCCGCCGCATCGAGGTCGGGGCCGACCTGCGCACTGCCACGGCGGGCCAGGTCATGCACCCCCACCCGCGCCGCATTGCCCCGGACGCCCTTGCGGTGGACGCCGCCGAAATGATGGAGGCGCATGCCATCACCAGCGTGCTGGTGGTGGATGCGGGAGGGGTGCTCACGGGGGTGGTGCACATCGGCGACCTGATGCGAGCCAAAGTCATATGACCTCACTTCAAATGACCCCCCTGAGTCGCTGCGCGCCTTCCCCCTTAGGGGACGCACCCGGTGGCCCGGCGAAGCCGGTTCCACGGGTGCACTGGTCTTGGCTGTGCCCGTTCGATCTGCATGCCCCTTATTGAAATGACCCTGCCCGTGCTGCAATTTCCCCCCGAGCTGCTGCTGCGCGCCCAAGGCGTGCGCATTGCCTTCTTCGATGTCGATGGCGTGCTGACCGATGGCGGCCTGTATTTCAGCGAATCGGGCGAAACGCTCAAGCGCTTCAATACGCTGGACGGGCATGGGCTCAAGCTGCTGCAAAAGGCAGGCATCACGCCTGCGGTCATCACGGGCCGCGACTCCGCGCCGCTGCGCGTGCGCCTGAAGGCGCTGGGGGTCGAACACGCGGTGTTCGGCACCGAAGACAAACGCCCCGCCGCTGAACAGATGCTGGCCACGCTGGGGCTGGACTGGTCCCAGGCTGCTGCGATGGGTGACGACTGGCCCGACCTGCCGGTGATGCGCCGCAGTGCTTTTGCGTGCGCCCCGGCCAACGCCCAGGCCGAAGTGCGCCATGCCGCCCATTTTGTGACGCAGGCCCGGGGCGGCGATGGTGCCGCGCGCGAGCTGTGTGATCTGCTGCTGGTGGCATTGGGCCGCTATGCCGCACTGCTGGCGGAGTACACCGCATGAACCCGGGTTTTCTGCGCTCTTTCCCCACCTGCCAGGTTGTCGTGCCGGGCCCGGAGGCAACACCGTGATGCGCAACTGGGTCCGCCAGGGCTGGGAACAGTTCTCGCTCTATCTGCCCGTCGTGCTCATGGGGCTGCTGGCGCTGGGCACCTGGTGGCTGGTGCGCAACGCGCCCATGCCCATGCCCATGCTGCCTGCCATCGAGCGCCAACAAGGCAACCAGCCCGACTATTTCATGAAGTCGTTCTCGGTAAAGAGCTTTGACGCGAGCGGGCGCCTGCAAAGCGAAGTGCAGGGCGAAGAAGCGCGGCACTACCCCGACTCCGACACGCTGGAGATCGACAAAGCGCGCATGCGCTCGGTGACTCCGCAGGGCCGCCTCACCGTGGCCACGGCAGACCGCGCCCTGACCAATGCCGATGGTTCGGAGGTGCAGCTGTTTGGCAATGCCATCGTCACGCGCGAGCCCCTGCCTGCCAAGCCAGGGTCACCCGCCCAGCCTCGGCTGGAGTTCCGCAGCGAATTTCTGCACGCCTACACCAACACCGAACGCGTGCGTTCCGACAAGCCCGTCACCCTCACGCGCGGCAATGATCGCTTCACGGCCGACGGCATGGACTACGACAACCTCGACCAGGTGCTGCAGCTGCGCGGACGTGTGCGTGGCGTGCTCCAGCCCGGCGCGGCCAAGCCCTAGTACGCGTTGCCCACGTCCGGAACCTGCATGACCACTCCCCTTGTCTTCATCACCGGCGCGTCCAGCGGCATCGGCCAGGCCCTGGCCCTGCGCTTTCACCGGTCGGGCTACCGCCTGGCCCTGGTGGCGCGCCGCACCTCTGAGGTCAAAACATGGGCTAGCGCTCAAGGAATAAGCGCTGACAGCTACGAAATTTATAGTGCAGATGTAGCCGTGACCGACAGCATCGTTGCTGCGGGCCGCGATTGCATCGCACGCCAAGGGGTGCCTGACGTGGTCATTGCCAATGCGGGCATCAGTGTGGGCATGGACACGGCAGTGCGCGACGACATCGAGGTGATGGCACGCACCTTTGCCACCAACAACATCGGCGTGGCGGCCACCTTCCATCCCTTTGCCGACGCGATGGCGCAGCGAGGCAGCGGCACGCTGGTGGGCATCGGCAGCGTGGCAGGCATCCGTGGCCTGCCCGGGCATGGTGCGTATTGCGCCAGCAAGGCGGCCGTCATCAGCTACTGCGAGAGCCTGCGCGGGGAGATGCGCCCCCACGGGGTGCGTGTGGTCACCATTTCTCCAGGCTACATCGACACGCCGCTCACCCGCCAGAACCGCTACAGCATGCCGTTTCTGATGCAGGCCAATGATTTTGCGGACCGTGCCTTCCGGGCCATCACGGCCGGTGTCAGCTACCGGGTCATCCCCTGGCAAATGGGGGTGGTTGCCAAGTTGCTGCGCATGGTGCCGAACGTGCTGTTCGACAAGCTGCTGGCCGGGCGCCCGCGCAAGCGGCGGCAGAGCGAGCAGTAGCTCCTAGGTCCACCGGAGGTGGTTTTTGGCCGCCGGTTCGGGGCGGTCCTGGCTGCGATAGAAGCAAGGCGTGGCGGTCGTGCATGAAAAAAGCCCCCGAGGGGGCTTTCAGAGAAACGTCGCAGGTCTGCTTCAGTAGCCGTTGCCACCACCGCCACCATAGCCGCCACCACCGCCGTTGCGGCCACCGCCGCCACCGCCGTTGCGGGAGCCAGAGCCGTAGGGGCTGCGGAATCCGCCTTCGCTGCGGCCACCGCCACCACCGCCGCCGTAACCGCCGCCACCCTCGCGGCCGCCGCCATAACCACCACCGCCTTCACGGCCACCGCCGTAACCGCCGCCACCACTGCGACCACCGCCGCCGCCGTAACCGCCGCCACCGCCGCCACCGCCAAA
>NZ_JAMXAX010000042.1 GCF_023913775.1 Acidovorax facilis | reverse complement strand
TGAGCCCCGCTATGCCCGCATGCTCTCGCCCCCCACGCCCCCTGGCGCGCGCGATCCATGGGGTGCTTTGGCTTGCCATCGGGCTGGGACTGGCCGGCTGTGCCACGCCCAGGGACCCGCGCAAAGACCAGGAATTTCAGAGCCTCGCTTCCATCACCGACCGCCCCGTGGTGCGCCCTACCCGTTCCATCTCCAGCTTTTCCGACTCGCTGATGTGCATGGACCACATGCTGCGCGACGCACAGCTGCCCACCACACTGATCACCAGCAAGCAGATCCCCGACTACTCCACCCGCGTCACCGTGGCCACCAAGGACATGGTGATCACGGCACTGTCCCAGATGTCGCGCCTGAGCAATGCCTTCCGCTTTGTGGATTACGAGGTAGACATCGCGCGCCAGGACACGGTGCAGAACCTCACCACCATCTTGCTCAACAACAACCAGATGCAGCTGCAGCGGCCCGCGCTGTACCTGTCGGGCGCCATCTCGTTCGTGGACCAGAACGTGATCAACAACCGGTTTGACACCGGGCTCTCCGGCCCCCGCATCGACATGGGCTACAGCCAAAGCCGCAACGCCACCATCATCGGGCTGGAGATGCACCTGGGCGACTTTCGCACTCGTACGCTGATCCCCGGGCTCGACTCGGCCAACGAAGTCATCATCGGCAACGGCGGCCAAGGCGTTGATCTCGCCGGGCGCATCGGCACCTATGGCGTGCAGTTCAATGTGGGACGGGACTACACCCAGGGATCGGGCGGCGCCGTGCGCACACTGGTGGATCTGGCCACCATTGAACTCATTGGCAAATGGGCCCGGGTGCCCTACTGGCAATGCCTCACGCTGGAGCAAAACCACCCCGACTTTCAGCGGCAGCTGCGCGACTGGTTTGACGAAGGCTCGCCCGCCGTGCGCACCCAGCTCATTGCGCGCTCGCTGGTCAGTCGGGGCTACCTCGCCCCCGTCGCGCAACCCCTGCCGGACAACGACCCAGCGCTGCGCAGGGCACTGGCGCGCTTTCAGGCCGACAACGGCATGGTGGTGACGGGCGTGGTGGACTTTGCGACCTACGAACGGGCGCTGCGCCACTTTGTCGGCCTATCCGCAGACGGGACCCTGGCCCGCATTGGCTGGGCCAGCACGCACTCAGAACCCGTGCAGCACATCGCAGTCGGGCCCGCCACGCCCGATGCCGCAGTCAACGTGGTGAGCAACAATCCGGGTGCAGCAAAGTACGGAGACCCGCCGCCTGCCCGCAGCATCGATCTGCAGATTGAGAACGTATTGCTGGAGCGCACCGCGTTCGAGGTGGGTGAACAGGTCTTCTTGTCGGCCACGGTGTCGCGCGCCTCCTACCTGCAGTGTTATCTGGCCGACGCAACGGGCACGGTCATCCGCCTGCTGCCCAACCAGGCCAACACCACCGGCTGGGTGTCCGCCAACCAGGCCATCCGCATCCCCGACTGGATGAGCCCCAACCCCGGCTTCATCATGGACGCGGCCAGCCCCGGCACCGAGGGCGTGGCCTGCTTTGCCACCGACGAGGACAGCACGCCCCGTTTGCCCGAAGCGCTGCGCGGCCCGCCGCTCAAGCCCATCCCTAATTACCGGGCGCTGGAGCGCTTGAACGAAGCCTTCGCCACCGCTTGGGGCAGCGAGGGCTACACCGGCAACGCGGTGTACTGGCAGGTCGTTCCGCGCCGGGCCCTGCCCGCTGCAGCCACTGCGCCTGCACAACCCGCCCCGCGCAAGTGAAAGACCACAGGCACAGCACTGTGCGCGCACACGCCATGACCACAACCCCCTCGACCACCACGGCGCGCCCGCAGTCCACGATCAAAGGGCTGCGCACGCCGCACGGCACTTGGCGCGCACTCCACGGCGCTGTGGCGCAGGCCTCGGGTACAGCAGCGTGCCTGGTCTTGGCGGTGGTGACTGCGGCGCCTGTGCTGGCCTCGGTACGTGCGCTTCCCACGCCCGCAGAGACCACCTTCATCGATCGCGCCACCCTGAACGCGACGTCCCCCCAGGTGCCCGGGTCTGACAACCCCATGCAGGAGAAGATGTTGCAAAAACTTCGCAGCGCCGCGCAACGCGACGGGGCGCTTATGCGCAAGCCGCGCTCCCCCCCTGTCTCCACAACGCGATCATCCGGCGACCTATCGCCTGCCGATGCGGCGTGGCTGTTGGGACTGCTGGCGCTGCACGGCCTGGCCATGCCCGCAGACCCGGCGCAGGCCCAGCACTGGTTTGAACGTGCGCAACTGCTCGGCCACCCCCTGGCTCCTGCGGGCCTCGCATGGTGCCAGCTCAGCGGCTGCGTGGCAGCGCCCAATCCTTCAACCGCCATGCACTGGATTGCGCTGGTGGGCCGTATCGATCCAGGGCTTGCCAAATACCTCGAATGGCATGCGGCCAAGGCATTGGCCCCGTTGGCCGAGCCCCGTTCGCCCTCACCACACTGGTACCCCGGCTCGGTGGCGCCAGCGGCGGCCATCCCACCGCTGCAAAAACTGTTGACGCAAGCCGTGCGTGCAGGCAGTGCGCAGGCCAGCAACGAACTGGGGCTGGAGTTCATCGCCAGCGGCGATATCGAACAGGCGATGGCCCAATTTCAATCAGCATCTGCAAAGTCTGAGGCCGCTGCCGCCAATGCCAACCTTCTGGCCCGCCGCTTTCACAGCGATCCCGACGCCCGCATCCGATCAGCCCGCTACAGCGCTGCGGACTGGTACGTGGAGGCCCAGCGGTACCACCGGGGCGACGGTGTACCCGCCAACTACACCGAGGCTGTACGCCTGTACCAGGTGGCGGCCAGCAGCGGCGACCCGCAGGCCCGCAAGATGCTAGAGCTGATTTTCTCCAGGCCTTTGCAAGGCGGCACCATCGACGTCACATGGATGCAGCAGCTTGCCGGTCTCCACATGGGCGTCAACGGCTCGTCCGCCAGCGCGCGCCCCTCGGCGCCACCCAATGGCTGGCAGCGGGAGCCAAGTCCCTTGTATGACCTGGTGCCACTGCAGTGGCGAACGACTGGGCTCTATCCACGCCGCTGAACCGGCCCTCGCTCCCCCAAGTTCCCACTGGTGCAGGCAAGGGCAACCAAGTGAGTCCTCTATGCGGGCGAAGTAGCCGGTATGGAGGGCAGAGGCTCCTCCCGGTGCACAAGGTGAGCCACGCCCCTTGAGCCACACGCCAGGAGTTCACGCAAATAGCTGCGCAGGATGGTCGGGCGGATGTCCATGTGCGCCAGGTCATCGCTGGAAAACCAAGCAAACACCAGCCTGCGCCCTCCTTCCACTCCTTCATACGGTCCCTCCCCGTTTGCCAAGGGGCCATCCTGCAGCGGGCTGGCATGCAGGCACAGTCCAATTTCATGGTGCAGCTGATCTGCATGAAAGAAGAAGTTCTCCACCACGCAAGACAGCGCCCCCGGTTCCACCGCCTGCCCCAGCTCTTCCTGTAACTCACGCACCAGCGCCTGCGCTGCAGTCTCTCCTGGCTCAATACCACCCCCCGGTAACGCCCAGAAGGGGTCACCTTGCGCGCAGTGCAGCAGCACCCGGCCCTGCTGGGTGATAAGCGCTGCCACACGCTGACGCACGCGTGGGACAGGTGCAGACGGATTTGAGAGCTTGGTTGTCACATGCCAAAAGGATTGCAGGCAAAAGTGCTGCAGGCGCAAAGAATTCGCGCGCCAAAAGCTATCAATACTATAGCAACTTAGACACTCTAGGCAGAAGGCATCAACAGCCCCTGCTGCGTAGCCACGGTTTCGCGCAAAAAAGCCCAGGTGGCCTGCATGCGCGCAACGTGTTTGTTCTCTGCTGGCATCGACATCCAGAACGTGCGCTGAAACCGCGCCACGCCGGGCAACACCGAGACCAACGACGGGTCTTGTGCAGCCACAAACGCAGGCAGCACCGCCAGCCCGGCGCCCACGCGCGCGGCCTCGTACTGGGCCAGGATACTGGTGCTGCGCAGCGCAAAGTGCGCCGGGCGGTGCAGCTCGTCCAGGATCTGCAGCTCTTTGCTGAACAGCAAGTCATCGACATAGCTGATGAAGGTGTGGCCGCGCAAATCATCAGCCGTATGGATGGGCGCATGACCCGCCAAGTAGTTGCGCGCACCGTACAGCTGCAGCACATAGTCAGTGAGCTTGACCACCAGCACCGCCCCGCGCGCCGGGCGCTCCAGCGAGATCACGATGTCCGCCTCGCGCCGCGACAGGTGCACCAGCCGGGGCAGCGCCAGCAGGTCCACCACCAGACCCGGGTGGCCCAGCGCAAAGCGGGCCAGTTGGGGCGCCAGGATCAAATTGCCAAAACCTTCGGTGGTGCCAATGCGCACCAGGCCGTGCAGGCCCTGGCGCACACCCGGGGCCGCGCTCTCGACCGCAAGGAAGGCCGTCTCCATCGCCTCCACCTTGGGCATCAGCTGCCGCCCGGCCTCGGTCAGCCGGTGGCCGCCTGCTTCACGGGCAAACAGGGCCGAGCCGACCTGCTTTTCCAGCGCCTGCAACCGGCGCGACACGGTGGTGTGCTCCACCCCAAGGCGGCGGGCGGCGCCTGCCAGCGTGCCAGCGCGCGCCAGCTCCAGAAAATAGCGGAAATGGTCCCAATCCATGGCCCGATTGTGGCGCTCCGCGCAGAGATGGCGGAAAAACACCCGGCCCAGCGCCGCCGAAATCAGCCCGGCCGGGCCCACCAAGACCCACGGGATAGGTACGTCATGTCGCCACGTATCGTTTGATACATGTCATTTAACAATTTACACAGTATGCTTTCTATTGCACACTCCGCCCGCGCTGAAACCTGCACACAGAACAGGGCAGCGCACCGCAACCAGAGCCAAACGGGTCTACACACCCGCCATGGCGGCCAGCAACAGTTCAGCGCAAGGGAGAAAAGATGAACGCATTCGCGCAGCCTCCGGGGCTGTCTGCCGGCATGCCCATGCCGTGCAACGGGTCCCACCGGCTCCCGCGCCTGTCAGGGCGTTCACCTTCGCGGCCACGGGCCATTTGTCACCCCTCCCATCTTTTCGCACCACGGGGCCTGTGCTGCCCTGCTTTGCCCACCCGCATCCTTAGCCCTCAACCTCTATGAAACGCACCACTTTCCCCTATAAGTCGCTTTGGGCTGGTCCGGCCTGCCTGGCACTGGCCACTGTGTCCGTCCACGCTGCGGATATAAGTTTCACGCCCCCGGCAGGTGGAGGATTCGTGGTCAAGGGGCCGGCCAATACCGAGCGCCTGCGCGTACAAGACTCCGGCGAAGTGCGGGTTCCCAGTCTCTCGGGAACGGCCAATACCAATGCCAATGTGCTGTGTTTTGACGGCCCGACCGGGCGTCTGGGCCAATGTGCTCCCGGGGTCACCACCGGAGCGACAGGTGCCACCGGTGCAACAGGAGCAACAGGCCCGGCGGGCCTGACAGGGGCTACAGGCGCCACCGGCCCGGCCGGTGCCACCGGCGCCACGGGCAGCGCAGGTCCAACGGGTGCCACGGGCTCGGCCGGTGCTACAGGCGCTACCGGACCAGCGGGAACACCCGGCGCCCAGGGAACAGCAGGCCTTACCGGCGCCACGGGTGCCACCGGCTCGGTGGGCCCGGCAGGTGCCACAGGGGCCACCGGCCCCCAGGGTCCTGCAGGCAGCAACGCGATCACTGTCAATATTCGTCAGGCCAACGCAACAGGCTCCGCAGACAGCTGCGCAGTGACCTCCTGCTGCAATGCGGGCGAGAAAGTCATTGGCGGCGGGTACGAAGGGGCCAGTGGCGTAGGGGGGATCGACGCAGACGGTGTCTATGTGGCGGCCAATCGTCCCGTCGAAGGCGGAGCTTGTGCGGTCGGGGTGCAGGGCTGGTCAGTCCGCCTGCTGAACTCCTACCGCGCTCCCGCTTTGACGACCGCCTGCAATGCTTACGCCATCTGCACGCAATGACGTCTGCGGAATCATCGCTTTCTGAACTGCCGCCACGGGGCCTGTGGGTGCAGGGCGCGCAGACAGCACGGCTGCCCTGGCGGTTTGACACCGCCGCCGCCCTGGCAGAGGTGAATGCGCTGCCGGCCTCCCTCTGGCGCACTCATTTCAATGAAGGCCGCCATGACGGGGGATGGCAGGCGCTGGCGCTGCGTTCTGCGCCCGAGGCACCTATCGATGTCGTTCCCGTGGATGTGGCTGCATCGTGCTATGCCGACACACCGGCCCTGGACCAATGCCCCACGCTGCGCGCCATGCTGGACACCATGGCACTGCCATGGAAGTCCGTGCGGCTGATGCAATTGCTGCCGGGCTGCGAGATCAAGGAGCACACCGACGCCGACCTGTGTGTGGGGCGCGGTGAGGCTCGCCTGCATGTGCCGCTACAAACCGGCGAACGGGTGTTCTTTCATGTGGATGGAGAGCGCATTCCGCTGCGCGCGGGCGAATGCTGGTATGTGGATGTGTCGCGCCCGCACCGGGTGCGCAACCGTGGCACCCTGAGCCGAGTCCACCTGGTGGCCGACACCTCGGTGGACATGCGCTTGGTCGATGCCCTGCGCGCGAGCGACTGCGGTGACCCCCTGCCCTACGCGGATGACCCGTGGCGCCAGTTCATACAGTTCCGCGACCTGGTAGGGACCAACACAGACTACGCAGAGCGACTCAGCACCATCACCGACATGGCCGACTTCGTGCGCGAGTCCGTGCACATGGGGCAGGCCGCGGGCTTTCAATTTGACGCATCGGACGTGGAGTCGGCCATGAAGGCCGGGCGCCGCGCATGGACTGAGCAATGGGTACTGTGAACTTCAGCGGCTGGCGACCCATTCGCTTTTACATCGCCCAGGGCCAGGTGATGGTGGACTGGGCTCGCCTGCTGGACGCGCCGCTGCGTGAACCGTTTTTCCAGCATGGCATCCAGAACCAACTGAGGCACCCGTTCCACCTGGCGTTTCGGCGCCAGACGCCGCTTCACGACCTGCTGGCCTGGCATGAGCAATCCCCAGGCCTCGATCCTTCGCTCGTCATCTTCCATGTGTCGCGCTGCGGGTCCACCCTGATCACACAAACGCTGGCAGAAAGCCCGCACCACCTGCAACTGTCTGAACCCGGCCCCGTAGACTTCCTGGTGCGACAGGCGCTGGCCAGTGGGCTGATCGACGAAGCCCAGGTGGTCCGTGCGTTGCGCGCGTGGACCAGCGCCTGGGCGCAGCGCTGCGACAGCGCCAGCCCCCCGCTGCAAACCATGAGCCTCAAGCAGGACGCCTGGAACACCGACAAGGCACCGCTGTTTGCAAAAGCCTGGCCTGATGCACCTTGGGTCTTCCTCACCCGCGAGCCGCTCGCGGTGCTGGTGTCCCAGATGCGCGAACGAGCATTCTTTATGATTCCCGGCACGCTGGGCCGACATGTTGCAGGGGTCAATCCTGCCGAAATGCACGCCATCTCTGCCGAGCAGTACTGCGCCCAGATGCTCGGCAGTATTTACGCCGCCATGGCGCAGGAGTTCGACCCAGCACGCGCTCTGCTGCTCGACTACGCCCAGCTGCCCGATGCCATCGAAACACAGGTGCTCCCCCACATGCGCTGGCAGGTCTCGCAAGAGGACCACGCAAGAATGCGCGAGCGCACCACGAGACACGGCAAGCAACCCCACGAAGTCTTTGAACCAGATACACACACCAAACACAGCATGGCAAGCGACCTTCTCCAATCCTTGACTGCGCAGTGGATCACCCCTCACTACGAGACGCTCCACGCGAAACGGCGCAACCACCCTGCGGCAATCACCACCCAGCCTGAGGAAGCACTGCAATGATCGCGGCACTGCATCGACGCCATTTTCTGGCCACCGGCGGGGCCGCTGCGGCCACCGGCGTTCAGGCCTCCACTCCCCTCCTGAACTCCCTGGGCACAGCCAGCCCAAGGTGGCGCATCCTGGCCATCGCTCCCAGCTCTGAAAAACTGCCAGCGCTGGCCCGTGACTACCAGCAAGGTGTGGAATTGGGGCTGGCGCACGCCGGAGCCTTTTCCCAAGTTGCACTGACGTGGCTCTCCGCAGGGCCTATGCCATCAGCACCCGCCAGGGCGGTGCGGGCTGCGCTGCAAGATAGCCGGTTTGACGCAGTGATGGGGTGGATGCCTCCTGCACTGGCAAAAAGGGTTTCGGCCATTACGGAGCCTGCGCGTTTACCGCTGTGGATCAGCGACACGGGCGCAGACCTGGTTTCGCCGTCTGATACCCACCTGCTGACAGTGCGCCACAGCCTGGAACTGTGTGCCATGGCCACAGCCCTCGCCGACCGGGTGTACGCGCAATGCGGCCCGCGCGCCTTTCTCAGCATGGGGCGGCATGAGTCGGGCTTTGACTTCCTGCAGTCTTTTCAGCAACGCTGGCAGGCGCTGGGTGGGAAGGTGGTGGGCCGCCACATTGCCGACATGCCGAACAACGCTTCCGAATTTGGGGGCCTGAAGCAGTCCATCATTTCGCACCAGCCCGATGCGGTGATTGCACTGTATTCGGGCCCCCAGTCGCAGCGCTTTGCGCAATGGTGGCAAAAGCACTCTGCAGCGCTGCGCACCAATCTGGCGGGCTTGCCGTGGCTGTCTGAACACAACCCAGGTGTACATGCGCACACGATTGCCACCTGGCCCCAGGCCGAATCGGCCGACGCAGGTTGGAAGGCCCGCTTGGCCCAAGCGGGCCTGGGCTGGACGGCGGCTGCACTGCTAGGCGCCGAGGCGGGTGCCAGCCTTGGAACAGCCCTGGTTGCTGCCCCCCAGGGCACCCACATGCGCGACCTTTGGGCTACCCTGCACCACACCCCCCTTGTAGGCCCCCGCGGGGAGCGCCAATGGGTGAATGCAGGCACCGACAGCGCGGGCCCCTTGTGGGAAAACACCTTCCTGGGCGCCAGCGCCCGACGACAACACCCCACACCAACAGCGGTCTTTGCACCGCGCGGCTGGACCACTGGCTATCTTTTGACTTAAGGAGTAAATAAATGTCCGAACCGTTTATCGGTGAAATAAAAATGTTTGCAGGCAACTTTCCGCCTCGCGGCTATGCGTTCTGCTCTGGACAGCTTATCTCGATTGCCCAGAACAGCGCGTTGTTTGCCATTCTGGGAACTACCTATGGGGGGGATGGCCAAACGACTTTCGCCTTGCCCAATCTGCAAAGTCGAGTTCCCATGGGTCAAGGTCAAGGACCGGGACTTTCATATCGCTCCCTTGGTGAGGTTACAGGCACTGAAAATGTCACATTGATCTCCACAAATTTACCGGCACACACGCACACCGTCTCTCTCTCTTCACCCGCAGCAACCACCCTTGGCACGCTCATGGAACCCGGTCCAGGTAACGTACCGGCAGCGTCCAACCAGCGCAATGCGCAGTACGCGCCCAGTGCCAGCGCCAATACGCAACTTCCGGTGAGCAATGGCAACACCGGAAGCGCTGGAAACAACTCGCCCGTTTCCGTGATGCAACCCTCTCTCGCTGTGAGCTTCATCATCGCTTTGCAAGGCATTTTTCCCTCCAGAAATTGAGTGCTCCGCGCTGCGCGCATCTGGAAAAGGGGCAGGCCGCAGGGCCTGCCCTTTTTTTCTGGAGGCGGGCCCTCCCGTCGATGGGGTGAAGCGCAAGCTCCAAAGGCTTCCCCTTCATCTGGAAGCCCGTGAACTGAAGGGCGAAGGTGCAAGGCAAACAATGTGCGTAAAAGCACATCCAAATTGCAATTTGACGCATTGCAATTACATATTTGCACGCATACCATGCACAGGTTGGCCCCTTTGTAGGCCCTTCACCACCCCGGAGACAAACCCATGAACGCACCCACCAACGTGGCCGCACTGGCCCCCACCGTCAAGCTGCTGATCGGCGGCCAGTTCGTCGAATCCAAGACCACTGAATGGCGCGACGTGGTCAACCCCGCTACGCAAGAGGTGCTGGCCCGCGTGCCGTTTGCCACCGCTGAAGAAATCGACGCCGCCGTGGCCTCGGCCAAGGAAGCATTCAAGACCTGGAAGAAGACGCCCATCGGCACCCGCGCCCGCATCTTCCTCAAGTACCAACAGCTCATCCGCGAAAACATGGCCGAGCTGGCCGCGATCCTGACGGCAGAACAAGGCAAGACCCTGCCCGACGCCGAAGGTGATGTGTTCCGTGGCCTCGAAGTGGTCGAACACGCAGCCAGCATCGGCAACTTGCAACTGGGCGAGCTGGCCAACAACGTGGCCGGTGGTGTCGATACCTACACCCTGCTGCAGCCGCTGGGCGTGTGCGCAGGCATCACCCCCTTCAACTTCCCGGCCATGATCCCGCTGTGGATGTTCCCCATGGCGATTGCCACGGGCAACACCTTTGTGCTCAAGCCCTCCGAGCAAGACCCCATGGTGACCATGCGCCTGGTGGAGCTGGCGCTCGAAGCAGGCATTCCACCCGGCGTGCTCAACGTGATCCACGGCGGCGAAATGGCCGTGAACGCGATCTGCGACCACAAGGACATCAAGGCCGTGTCGTTCGTGGGCTCCACCAAGGTGGGCACCCATGTGTACAACCGCGCCACCCTGGCCGGCAAGCGCGCGCAATGCATGATGGGCGCCAAGAACCACGCCATCATCCTGCCCGACGCGAACAAGGAACAAACGCTCAACGCGATTGCCGGTGCCTCGTTTGGCGCTGCGGGCCAGCGCTGCATGGCCCTGCCGGTGGTGGTGCTGGTGGGCGAGGCACAAAAGTGGATTCCCGAGCTGGTGGCCAAGGCCAAGACGCTCAAGGTCAACGGCGGCACCGAAAAGGGCACCGATGTGGGCCCACTGGTGTCCTGCGCCGCCCTCGCCCGCGTGGAAGGCCTGATCGAGCGCGGCATTGCCGACGGCGCCACGCTGGAGCTCGATGGCCGCAAGCCCGTGGTGCCCGGCTATGAAAAGGGCAACTTCGTGGGCCCCACGATCTTCTCGAACGTGAAGCCCGGCATGGCCATCTACGACCAGGAAATCTTTGGCCCCGTACTGGCCCTGGTGCCCGCCGCAGACATCGACGAAGCCATCGAGTTCATCAACGCCAACCCTAACGGCAATGGCACTGCCATCTTCACCCAGTCGGGTGCGGCAGCGCGCAAGTTCCAGGAAGAGATCGACGTGGGCCAAGTCGGCATCAACGTGCCAATCCCCGTGCCAGTGCCACTGTTCTCGTTCACCGGCTCGCGCGCTTCCAAGCTGGGTGACCTGGGTCCATACGGCAAGCAGGTCGTGATGTTCTACACACAGACCAAGACGGTGACGGCCCGCTGGTTTGATGACAGCACGGTGAGCCAGGGCGTCAACACCACAATTAGCCTGAAATAACCCCCTGAGCGGCTGCGCCGCTTCCCCCTTTTTTCTCTGCATCGCTGCGCGATGCGGAAAGGGGGACGCCACCCGTGTCTGAACCGTGAGATGGCGGCCCTTGCACGGTGGCGCTGGCATTGGGCCGCGCCGGTTTCGACTGCATTGGTCGGTGGTAAAAGCAGGACATGCAAATTTTCAAACTGAAGAATTGGGTGTCAACGTTGGCCGTAACTGCAACCGCCGGGGGTGCGTTGTTGCTGAGCCCGGGTGTTTTCGCCCAGGCAGGCGCCGCGTGCCGCGACGCCGGTAGCCTGGAAGAGACCAACGCGTGCGCAGTCAAGGCCTACCAGGTCGCGGACACGCAGATCGCCATCCTCTACGGTGATGTGATGCGCGCCCTGTCGGCCCATGAACGCCCCCAGCTGCGCCAGGAGCACACCAACTGGCAGCGCGACCGCATCACGCGCTGCAAGCAGGCCACGCGCGCCAGCGAGTCAGAACCCGAGTGGCCGCGCCTGTACCACGACTGCCTCACCGCAGAGACCGAGAACCGCCGCAGAGGCCTGATGCGCTGGCTGACGCTGGACCATCCGTCTGCCAAGCCTTAAAAACTCCACCCCAGAACAACAAGAACCAACGAGACAAGCAGCATGGACTTTGAACTCACCGAAGAACAACGCGCCTTTGCCCAGACGGCCCGCGACTTTGCACAAGCTGAGTTCGCACCCCACGCCGCGCACTGGGACGAAGAAGGCATCTTCCCGAAAGAAGCCATCGCCAAGGCGGGCGAGCTGGGCTTTTGTGGCCTGTACGCGCCCGAAGCCGCCGGTGGGCTCGCTCTGCCCCGGCTGGATGCCACCCTGGTCTTTGAAGAAATGGCGGCTGTGGACCCCAGCACCACCGCCTTCATCACCATCCACAACATGGCCACCTGGATGCTGGGCACCTGGGCCACGCCCGCTGTGCGCGACCACTGGGGCCCGCTGCTCACCACGGGTGAAAAGCTCGCCAGTTACTGCCTGACCGAACCCGGCGCAGGCTCCGACGCCGCCTCGCTCAAGACCCGCGCCGAGCTGGTCGGCAACGAATACGTCATCAACGGCGCCAAGGCCTTCATCAGCGGTGCGGGCAGCACCGACGTGCTGGTGCTCATGGCCCGCACGGGTGACGCGGCATCGGGCGCCAGCGGCATCAGCGCCTTTGCCGTACCCGCCGATACGCCCGGCATCAGCTACGGCAAGAAGGAACAGAAGATGGGCTGGAACAGCCAGCCCACGCGCACCATCAGCTTCGACAACGTGCGCATCCCCGCCGACCACCTGCTGGGCCGCGAGGGCGAAGGCTTCAAGATCGCCATGAAGGGCCTGGACGGCGGCCGCATCAACATCGCCACCTGCTCCGTGGGCGCGGCGCAAGGCGCGCTCAACGCCGCCCAGCAATACATGCAAGACCGCAAGCAGTTTGGCAAACCCATCGCCAGCTTCCAGGCCCTGCAGTTCAAGCTGGCCGACATGGCCACCGAGCTGGTGGCCGCGCGCCAGATGGTGCGCCTGGCCGCCAGCAAACTCGACGCCGGTGCGCGCGACGCATCCACCTACTGCGCCATGGCCAAGCGCTTTGCCACCGACGCAGGCTTCACCGTCATCAACGACGCCCTGCAGTTGCACGGTGGCTACGGCTACATCCGCGAATACCCGCTGGAGCGCCTGCTGCGCGACGCCCGTGTGCACCAGATCCTGGAAGGCACCAACGAAATCATGCGGGTCATCATTGCGCGGCGCATGCTGGATGGGGATGCGACGGAGGCGATTCGCTAAGCGGTTACTCCTATTTTCATAGCTTTTAGCGCTTATCCAATGGGCGGTAACGGCCAATTTCCCCTCATGAAATACATATCTCGGACAGGAACATCAGCCCACGCACACGCAGGGGCGCTGGGGGGTTACCCCCTCTCCCCTCGCGGGAGAGGGTTGGGGAGAGGGGGCCCGCACCCGCGCCGCGCCCGTTTCACCCCCTCTCCCCGGCCCTCTCCCACAAGGGGAGAGGGAGTGAGAGCCATCTGAGATAGCTACCTCATCAGCCCATGTGAATCAGAAGCCATGCCCGCCCGCCCCCTCTCCGACGAAACGCTGCACCTGATCGACGCCATCCGCACGGCGCTCGCGCACCGCAGCGACGTGGAAGAACGGACCATGTTCGGCTGCTACTGCTTCTTTGTGGACGGCAAGTTGTGCATTGGCGTCAAAGGTGAAGAGCTGCTGGTGCGCCTGCCACCCGAGCGCCACGGCGAACTGCAAGAGATGCAGAACACCCGCGAACTATCGCCCGGCGGCGGCATGAAGGGCTACTTCTGGGTGGAGCCCAACGGCTACACCACACGCGCGCAGTGGAACTACTGGGTCGAAGAAGCCCTTGCCTACAACCCGCTGGCCAAGGCCTCGCCGCGCAAGAAGAAAACAGCCAACACCCCGGCTGCAGCGAAGAAAGCACCCGCCACCATCGGCACCAAGCCTAAGACAAAAGCCGCCGCGAAGAAGCACAGCATCTTCGAAGCCGACGACTGATCTGCCCCACCCTACTGGAGCCCACCACCATGCCCCTTCGCATCGTCCGCCTTGGCACCCCGCGCGCCGCCGGGGAAGGCACCCGCATCGGCACCGTGCGCCGCCCGCCGCGTGGCGTGCCCAAGGCCGAGTTCGCCACCCGCGACTACTACGACGTGTGGTACCCCCTGCTCTCCCCCAGCGCCGACCTCATGGCCCACGGCCAGCAGGTGCCCACCGGCCAAGAAGGCGACAAGGCGTGGGAGGCCTTCGCCAAACAGTTCCGCAAAGAACTGGCCCAGCCCGAAGCCAGCCGCACGCTCGATTTGCTGGCTGCGCTGTCGCACCACAGCGCCATGTCGCTGGGCTGCTATTGCGAAGACGAAGCCCGCTGCCACCGCTCGGTGCTGCGCGCCGAGCTGGCAAGCCGTGGGGCCGAAATCAGCCCCTAGATTTCAAGCTTTTTAGGCCGCTACCGCGCGATGGATAAGCCTTTCAAGCTATCAAATTCATACTAAATCCGCACCCATTCCCTTTCACCATCACAACGACTTCCAGGAGCAACACACCATGAAAATCGCATTCATCGGCCTCGGCAACATGGGCGGCCCCATGGCACACAACCTGCACAAGGCCGGCCACGAAGTGCGCGCATTCGACCTCTCGCAACCCGCGCGCGACAAGCTGGCGGCAGACGGCGTGCCCATCGCCGCTGACGCCAAGGCCGCCGTGGCGGGCGCCGAAGTCGTCATCAGCATGCTGCCCGCCAGCCAGCATGTGGAAGGCCTCTTTTTGGGCGCGGGCGAGCTGCTGGCCCAGTTGCCTGCGGGCACGCTGATCATCGACTGCTCCACCATCGCAGCCGCCACCTCCCGCAAGGTGGCCGAGGCCGCCAAGGCCAAGGGCGTTGCGTTCATCGACGCCCCCGTCTCGGGCGGCACCGGCGGCGCCATTGCTGGCACCCTCACCTTCATGGTGGGCGGCGACGCCGCCGACCTGGAACGCGCCCGCCCCGTGCTCGAAAAAATGGGCGCCAACATCTTCCACGCAGGCAGCGTGGGCGCAGGCCAGACGGCCAAGATCTGCAACAACATGCTGCTCGGCATCCTGATGGCCGGCACCAGCGAAGCCATTGCCCTGGGCGTGGCCAACGGCCTGGACCCCAAGGTACTGAGCGAAATCATGCGCCGCAGCTCGGGCGGCAACTGGGCGCTGGAGAAGTACAACCCTTTCCCCGGCGTGATGGAAACCGCGCCCGCCAGCAAGGGCTACGCGGGCGGGTTCGGGACGGACCTGATGCTTAAGGACCTAGGGCTGGCGCAAGAGAACGCGATGGAGGTGAAGGCTGCGACGCCGCTGGGGGGGATGGCGCGCAATTTGTATGCAGCGCACAGCCTGGCGGGGCATGGGGCGCTGGATTTTTCCAGCATTATTAAGATGGTGCAGAAGGGGTAATTGAGTCATCCTGTATTACGCAAAACGCCAGCGACTGCTGGCGTTTTGCGCGGGCTGACCGGAGTTGGTATAGACGCCAAGAAGCAGACAATGTCCGGATAGTGTCCGCTTTTTAGTGTAAAGGCCCAAATTCTCAGGTGGCGATGACTAGGTAAGTTAATACAAATCAAGCAATTAGCGCGATCCAAGACGTACCGAAGACGCGATCTCAATGTCCGGATAATGTCCGACCTAGAGCCCCTTATGTCCGGTTCGTCCGCACATAAACAGTGGACGCACCCGCACCATCCACCCGCAATAGGCCCAGTTCTTCCAATGCGGCCAAATCACGACGAGCCTGCCGCTCGGAAACCTCGACCGCAAACCGCTCGCGATACTCCGCAGGCCGAATACGTTCATCGACCTTTATCGCATCCAGCAGTGCCTGTTGCCGAGCGTTGAGCGAAGCTAGTCCGTCCAGCGCACCGCCCGGCCCCCAGAGAGTGAGCGTCACTCCCGTCTCGCGGTCTTCCCATTGGGGCGGACGCAGTCCCTGGTCCACACACGACTGGATAATTTTCTGCGTGCCACGGCCGATGCGCTCCATCAACCCGCGCAGGTACAACACCTGAGCAATGTCGGGGTTGGCTGGCAACGACGGATGATTGCGCTTCAGATCGGCTGGTTTCAATCCGGCAGGCAGACGTCCAGCATTCCAGATTTCTATGCGATCGGCATACACACTAACCGTCAGCCCTCCAGAGAAGCCTGCGTAGTCACGGTGCGCGAATGCATTTACGAGGCCCTCGCGCAAAGCCGCCTCAGGGTAGGCCATTCGAGCCTGACGCACGAGCGGAGCCTTGGTATCTACCTCGAAAAGCTGCTCCATCGGCAGCTGCCCGCGCAACCAGTCGAACGCCTGATTCAGCACCCGCACCAAAGGTCCCCGCAACTGCTTGTCGTCCAGGTACTCGTTGGCCGTCTTCCCAGCTGCGTAACGAATCAATCGAACGCGCGTCTGTGGGTGACGCAAGGCAGGGTTGTGTGCAAACAGCACGTCGGCCCCTTGCGTGTAGCCCCGGGCGCCTGCTAATCCCAGTTCGGCCAACACAGCCTCGTCGTCGTCGGGTCTGGCAAAGCGGTGCCGCTCAGACCTTCCCGCCTCGTTGACCATGGCGTGCACCTCGTCATGGTCGAGATCGCCTTCCTCCATCGCCGTGGACGGCCTTCGCTCCCAGCGATCAGCACTCACCGCCTTCGTCTGCACCATCTCGCGCAACGCGATCGCATCTGCCACCACGGTGCTGCCGCCCTGGCGCAAAAAGACCCGGTCATTGCAAACGTAGGGCCTGTCTTTCCCTTCCGGTACCTCTATGGTGAGCACGGCCTTGCCGTTGAGGTTGTCAAGACTCACCGTGAACAATGCCGACGGTGTCAATCTGTCAGCCACGGCCTGATGCACGCCACGTATGCGTTGCGGGTCTTGCTCGGTCAGCGGCAAGCCCACGACATTCCCATCTTCACTCACGCCGCAGAAAACAGTGCCACCCTGGGTATTCAAAAAGGCGCACACCACTTGCGCCAGCGATTCCATATTGTCCAGGCCGCGCCGGAACTCTGAATGCAGCCCCTCACCCAGGGCGATCTGCTGCAGCAACACTCCGCTGATCATGGCTTCTTCCCTTCCTTGAGCTTGCGCGCCACGGCTTGCGGATCACGCAAGTGCTCTGCGACGAAGCTCTCCGCCTCCTGATAGCGGAAGAACTGCGATGACGCATACAACAATGCGTCGTCTGGGTTCACATACTTCTGCACCCAGTTGCCCTTGCGGTCCGGCACCTGCACATCGTGGCGAATTGCCGCCTCATACATGTCAACAACGCGCAAATCGTCGATGACCTTGTTCTTCTTCAGCGCCAGCGCAGCTCGCTTTTCTGCCGAGTCGTGGCCCAGGTTCATCAACAAGGTACGCGCAAATACCACATCGCTGTGAGCGAGTATCCAACGCGGCTTGTTCAGATCGATGGCCTTGAGCAGTTCCTGGTGGGTGATGGACATCTCCCCCCTGCCCGCCACGCCAGAGCCGTACTGCGGCGTGATCAGGCTGAGGAACAGGTCGCAATGCTCCACACCATGCAGGCAGTTCTCGAACGCTGTGCGCGTGGAACTAACGGGCAGCGTGCCCTTGTGCGACATCCAAACCTCATAGCCGAAGGCCGTGAGCGTGGCGTAAATCTTCTCCAGCAACTCTTCGATGCCGTACACGGTGGATGACACCATTAATGTGAGCTGCTTCTGCTTGGGATCTGTACTCATCTCGCCTCTGTTCTATGAATTCAATGGCGCGGCGCCTCTAACGCTTGCACGAACCGCCCATCTACTTTTAGCTAGATGCGCCACACCATTTTGGCCTGCGGATGATATTGCGATGAGCGACGACTTGGGCCAATGGCGAAAGCATAGCCTCCAAGCAAAGCTGACCGGTGGCACGGATCCTTCGTAAGAACCAGCGAGTCACGCCAAAGTACAACCTCGTTTCAAACACCTATTTCGCCCGCACTCAGGCTAGACCCCAAATCACCGTTCTCACCCTGCCCGGTATAGCGGCTATCCCAACACCCTCCAAACACCACAACAATCCACCACCCGCAGTTGAGTATGATTCGCATCCCCTCATGCTGCGCCGCACCATCCCCGCCCTGCCTTTCCACATCGTGCTTCTGCTGGTGGCGTTGTTCAACGCCCTGGCGGGCGCGCCCTTGCACGAGGCGCGGCACATTCAGGAGCTGGTGCGCAGCGCAGCAGCGTCAGCAACCGCAGGCAATGTGGATGCCTACGCGGCAACCAGCTCCGCAGCCAGCGACGAGCACAGTGAAGAGACACACACCACCTGCGCCTGGTGCCTGACCCACGCGCTGGAGGCGGGGCTGGCGCATGCACCGGCGCGCCTGCCGCATGCACCGGCGCGCCTGCCGCACTCACCCGCAGAATCCGGCGCCATCGCGCCGCAAAGCGCAGACCCCTTCACGGCCCAGCAGGTGCGCTGGCCGTTTGCTGCACGCGATCCTCCGCCAGCCCAGCGGGCCTGACACGCGTCGGCCCCAGCCAGCCTGCGCTCTCCAGCGCATCCCCTTCTCGTTTTCGCCCTTGCATTCACCCCCGTGGGGTGGGTGTAGGCACGCGGCCATGTGCGCCTGCCAATTCCCAGGCGGGTGTGAGCCGCGTTGCTCCTGGCTTTTGCATTCACCGCTTTTGGACTGGTTTGCCATGCGTTCTTCCTCTGCTTCTGTTTCTTCTTCACGCCCTGCGCCCCTGCCGCGCCTCACATTGACGGCACTGGCAGCTGCCGCCCTGCTGGCCTCCCTCCACCCCGCCTGGGCCGCAGACGGCGATGTGGTCACCCCACCCACCCTGTCTGCCGTGGACGTGGTGGGCCGCAGTGCCTCGGGCACCTACTACGCCGACGAGGCCGAGGGCGCCAAGACCAGCCTGCCGCTGCGCGAGCTGCCGCAATCCGTGCGGGTGATGTCGCGCCAGACGCTGGACGACCTGGGCGCCACGCGGCTGGATGATGTGCTGGACTATGTGGGCGGTGTCTCGCGCCAGAACAACTTTGGCGGGCTGTGGGACAACATCGCCATTCGCGGCCTGCCGGGCAACGAGAACACAGGCATGGCGACGCTGCTCAACGGGTTTTCGTCCAACCGGGGCTTTAATGCGCCGCGCGACCTGGCGGGCGTGGAGCGGGTGGAGTTCCTCAAAGGCCCGGCGGCCGCGCTGTATGGCAGCAGCGAGCCCGGTGGCACGCTCAACATCGTGAGCAAGAAGCCGCTGTGGAAGGCCGCCCATTCGGTGGAGGCCTATGCGGGCAGCTACGGCCTGGGCCGTGCGGCGCTGGACACCACCGGCCCCATCAACGACCGGCTCGCCTACCGCCTGAATGTGGCGGTGGAGGACAAAGGCAGCTTTCGCGACCATGTGCGCGCGCAGCGGCAGGTGGTGGCCCCGGCGTTGACCTGGAAGCTCTCGCCCGACACGGTGCTGGAGTACACGTCTGAATTTCTGCGCCACGCCACACCGCTGGACCGGGGTGTGGTGGCGGTCAACAACCGCCTGGGCGCGGTGCCCGCCAGCCGCTTTTTGGCCGAGCCTGCCGATGGCGATGTGACGGTGACCAACCAGACACACCAGCTGGTGCTGTCGCACGAGTGGAACCCCGACTGGCGCAGCCGCGTGGGGCTGTCGTACCGCGAGACGGGGATGGAGGGCTTCTCGACCGAGGCCACCGCGCTGCAGGCCAATGGCCGCACGCTGACGCGCCAGCGGCGGTATCGCGACTTTCAGTCGGACGACGTGGCGCTGCAGGCCGAACTGCAAGGCAACCTGCGCACGGGCGGGCTGGAGCACGAGCTGCTGGTAGGGGTGGAAAGCTACCGGTTCAGCATGGATTCGGTGATGCTGCGGGTGAACCCCAGCACTGCCGCGCCGTATGCCATCGACATCTTCAACCCCGTGTACGGCCAGGCCCAGCCCACGCCGGGGCGCAACACCGACACGCAGGAGAAGCAGCGTAACACCGCGCTGTATGTGCAAGACACCCTCAAGCTGGGCGAGCAGTGGCGCGTGATGGCCGGCCTGCGGGCCGACAACTACGACCAGAGCCTGCAAAACCGCATCACCAACCGCACCACGGCGCAAAGCCCATCGGCCGTGTCGCCGCGCCTGGGCGTGAGCTGGCTGCCCACGCCGGGGTGGACGCTGTATGCCAATGCGGGCACGTCGTTCCGCCCCAACACGGGCAGCAATGTGGCGGGCAATGGCTTTGATCCCGAAAAATCCCGCGCGATGGAGCTGGGCGCCAAGTGGGAGAGCGCCGACCAGCGCCTGGGCGCCACGGCGGCGCTGTTCGACATCACCAAGCGCAATGTGCTGACCAGCGACCCGCTGAACGCGGGCTTCTCCGCCGCTGCAGGCGAGGTGCGCAGCCGGGGCCTGGAGCTGGACCTGGCCGGCCGCCTGAGCACCCACTGGCGCGTGAATGCGAGCCTGGTGGTCAACGACGTGGAGGTGACCCGCGACAACACGCTGGAGGTGGGCGGCCGCCTGCTGAACGTGCCTCGTGTGAACGGCAGCGTGCTGGCGGTGTACGAAAACCAGTTGGCCAACGGCCAGCGCTACGGCGTAGGCGGTGGCGTGACGCACATGGGCAAGCGCCTGGGCCAGGCACGCACGCAGGCCGAGGCCAATGCAGGCACCGCCGCGTTTGAGCTGCCCAGCTACACCACGGCCAAGCTGATGGCGTATTGGCGCCTGAGCCCCACGCTGAACCTGTCGCTGGACGTGGACAACGTGTTTGACAAGGTGCACTACACCAGCTCGTACAGCCGCGTGTGGGTGGCGCCGGGGGCGGCGCGCACCGTTACGGTGGGCCTGCAAGCCAAGTTCTGAGTGGTGCCGGTGACCTGCATGACAACACTTTCAACCGTCCCAAAACCCTTGACGCGACGCCGCGCCTTGCAGGCCCCCGTGGCCGCGCTGGCGGCAGGCGCCCTGCCCGCTGCCTGGGCGCAGGGCACACCACCTACCTCCGCCCCCGCGCCGCTGCAAATCGTCGGCCCGTGGGAGATCAGCGGCCTGGCGCCCGCCAGCAGCGGCTATGTGTTCACACGCCTGCAGGTCACCGAAACCCTGCTGGACGCTGCAGACGATGGCCAGCCACGGCCCGCGCTGGCGCGGCTCTGGCGCCGGTCGGCGGATGGGCTGGTGTGGCACTTTGAGCTGCGGCCCGGGGCGCGTTTTCATGACGGCACACCGGTCACGGCCGCCGCCGTGGTGCGCAGCCTGCAGGCCGCGCAGGTGGCGCCCGCGCTGCTGAGCCAGGCGCCCATCGAGTCCATCACCGCGCCCGACGAGGGCACTGTGCTCATCCGCCTGCAACGCCCCCACACTGCCCTGCCCGCGCTGCTGGCGCATTCCAGCACCATGGTGCTGGCGCCAGCCAGCTATGGGGCAGACGGCAAGGTGCGCAGCATCATTGGCAGCGGCCCCTACCGTATTGCGCTGCTGGTGCCGCCGCAGCAGGTCGAGACCGTGGTGTTTGACGCCTACGACGGCCCGCGCCCCGCCATTGCCGCCGTGCGCTACCTGGCCGCCAGCCGTGCCGAAACCCGCGCGCTGATGGCCGAGAGCGGACAGGCCGATCTGGCCTATGGGCTGGACCCGGCCAGCCTGCGACGGCTGCAGCGCCACGCGCAAAACCCCACACTGGCGCGCCGCACCGCAGTGCGGATTGCCTCGGTCACGCTGCCGCGCACCGTCATCGTCAAGCTCAATGCGGGCATGCCTGCGCTGCGCGATGTGCGCGTGCGCCAGGCGCTGAGCCTGGCCATCGACCGCGCGGGCATTGCCCTGGCGCTGATGGGTGACGAGGCGCTGGCCGCCACGCAGCTGCTGCCGCCCACGCTGGGTGCGTGGCACAACCCGCACCTGCCCCCGCTGCAGCATGCCCCCGAAGCTGCCGCACGCCTGCTGCGCGCCGCAGGCTGGCAGCGCCACGGCGACGGCCTGCGCGATGCCGGGGGCCAGCCGCTGCACCTGGTGATCCGCACCTTTGTGGACCGGCCCGAGCTGCCGCTGATTGCCACCGCCTTGCAGGAGCAGTGGCGGCTGGCGGGTATGGCGGTGAAGGTGAGCATTGGCAACTCGGGCGACGTGCCCCGGGGCCACCGCGACGGCAGCCTGCAACTGGCGCTGGCGGCACGCAACTACGCCAATGTGCCCGACCCCACAGGCACGCTGGCGGGCGACTTTGCCGCCCAGGGCGGCGACTGGGGCGCCATGGGCTGGCACAGCGATACCGTGGTGCAGGCCCTGCACGAGCTGACGCGCACCCAGACGCCGCCCGAGCGCACGCGCGCGCTGCGGCAATCCATCACGCACACCCTGCAAACGGAGCTGCCCGTGATCCCCGTGGCGTGGTACCGCCAGCATGTGGCCGTGGCCCCCCGGCTGGCGGGCGTCACGCTGGACCCGCTGGAGCGTTCTTACCGCCTGACCGGCATGGAGTGGACCAACCCATGAACCCCTTGATTTCAACACCCTGGGCCGCCCTGCTCGGCCGCAGGCTGGTGCAGGTGCTGGCCGTGTCGCTGCTGATCGGCACGCTGTGCTTTTTGATGGTGCGCGCCCTGCCGGGCGACCTGGCCATGCGCGTGGCGGCGGGCCGCTATGGCTATGACCTGGTGAGCAACGCCGCCGCCGACGCCGTGCGCGCGGAGCTGGGGCTGGACCGCCCCGGCTGGCTGGCGCTGCTGCACTGGTGGCGCGACATGGCCACCTTCAACCTGGGGCAGTCGCTGGTGTCGCAGCGATCGGTGTGGCACGAGGTGACGCACCACCTGGGCGCCACGCTGCGCCTGTCTGCCGCCGCGCTGGCCATTGCCTTTGCCGTGGGCGTGCCACTGGGCGTGTGGGCTGGGCTGCGGCCCCAGGGCTGGGTGGACAAGGCCAGCTGGCTGATGGCCGTGGTGCTGCGCGCGCTGCCGCCGTTTTTGCTGTCGGTGCTGCTCATCCTGCTGGTGGCGGTGCAGTGGGGCTTTTTGCCTGCGGGCGGTGACGAGAGCCAGGCCAGCCTGGTGCTACCCGCGCTCACGCTGGGGCTGGGCCTGGCCGCTGGGCTGGCGCGCGTGACCCGCGCTGCGATGCTGGAGGTGGTGGTGTCGCCCTTCTTTGAATTTGCGCGCACCAAGGGCCTGAGCGACTGGCAGGCGCTGGTGCGCCATGGCCTGCGCAATGCCGCCGTGCCGGTGACGGCCTACCTGGGCGTGCAGGCGTTGTTTCTGGTGGAGGGTGCGCTGGTGGTGGAGACGCTGTTTGCGTGGCCCGGCATCGGCCACGCGCTGGTGCACGCCGTGTTTGGGCGCGACATCCCGGTGGTGCAGGGCACGGCCCTGTGCATGGGCGTGCTGTTTGTGGTCTTCAACCTGCTGGTGGATGCAGCGTGCTTGGCGCTGGACCCCCGGCATACCCAGAAGGTGGCTGCATGAGTGCCGTGCCTTCCACCCTGCATCCCTCCGCTGACATCGTGATCGACCGGCCCCGCTGGCCTGTTCGCACCGTGCTGGGCATTGCTTTGCTCGGCCTGCTGACGCTGTTTGCCCTGCTCGGCCCCTGGCTGGTGGGTGCCAGCCCGGTGGTGCAAGACCTGCGCAACACCCTGGCGCCCCCCAGCGCCCAGCACTGGTTGGGCACCGATGTGCTGGGCCGCTCGGCGCTAGCGCGGCTGGCGCATGCGGCGCAGCTGTCGCTGGGCATGGCGCTGCTGGCGGCCGTGAGCGCCGCCGTGCCCGGCACGCTGCTGGGCATCACCGCCGCGTGGCGCGGCGGGCGCACCGAGCGAGCGCTGCTCATGCTGTCGGACTCGGTGCTCGCCATCCCCGGCCTGCTGCTGGTGCTGCTGGTGGCCGCCCTGGCTCCCGGCGCGCTGTGGGCGCTGTATGCGGGCCTGTCGGCTGCGCTGTGGGTGGAGTACTTCCGCGTGAGCCGTGCGGTGGCCCGGCCCGTGCTGGCGGGTGATGCGGTGCAGGCATCGCGCCTGCTGGGTTTTGGGCGCGGCTATGTGCTGCGCCGCCACCTGCTGCCCGCGCTGGCGCCTACGCTGGGCACGCTGCTGGCCTTCACCACATCGCAAGCCGTGCTGGCGCTGGCCGCGCTGGGTTTTGTGGGTGTGGGCATGCAGCCGCCCACGCCCGAGCTGGGACTGATGATGACCGAGGCCATGCCCTACTACGAAGAAGCCCCGTGGCTCATTGCCGCCCCCACCGCCCTGCTGGTGTGGCTGGTGGCCGCGATGATGCTGCTCAACCCCGACCGGGAGACCGCATGACCACGCCTTTGAAATCCGACGCCCTGCTGGTCGTGGAGGGCCTGGGCATCCAGGTGGGCGGCAAGCGGCTGCTGCGCGACATCAGCTTCACCCTGCGTGCGGGCGAAGCGCTGACCCTGGTGGGCGAAAGCGGCGCGGGCAAGTCGCTGCTGGCCCAGACCATCATGGGCAACCTGCCGCCTGCGCTGCAGGCCACGGGCCAGATCACGCTGGATGGCGCCACCACCCGCGCCCAGGACGCCGCCGCGCGCCGCGCCCTGTGGGGCCGCAAGCTGGCGCTGCTGCCGCAGGAGCCCTCGCTGGCACTCAACCCGCTGGCCCGCGTGGCACCGCAGCTGGCCGAGGTGTACCGCCTGCTGCACCAGCAGCCCCCCAGCGCCGCCAGCACACAGGCCGAACAGGTGCTGGGCGCTGCGGGCCTGGGCGGCGCAGGCAGCCACTACCCCTGGCAACTGTCGGGCGGCATGGCCCAGCGCGCGGTGGCCGCCATCACCCTGGCCGGAGGCGCGCCGGTGCTGATGGTGGACGAGCCCACCAAGGGCCTGGACGCGCATTGGCGCGGCCGCATGGTGGAGTTGTTCCAGGGCGTGCTGCAGGCAGGCGGCTGCCTGCTCACCATCACGCACGACATGCAGGTAGCGCAGGCGCTGGGCGGCCAGGTCATTGTGCTGCGCCACGGGCAGGCGGTGGAGCAAGGCGACATCCACACCGTGGCCGCTGCGCCGCAGCACGCCTTTACCCGCCAGTTGCTGCAGGCCGACCCGGCCCACTGGCGGCCATTTGCCGAGCCCACGCTGGGCGAGTCCGTCGTACAGGCGCGCGGCATCTCCAAAGCCTATGGTGCGCAGAAGCTGTTTGCGCCGCTGGACCTGGAACTGCACAGCGGTGAACGCATCGCCGTGCAAGGCCCCAGCGGCACCGGCAAAAGCACACTGGGCAATGTGCTGCTGGGCCTGGTGGCGCCCGACACAGGCCGTGTGGAGCGCAGCGCCCGGCTGCGCCCGCATGCGTTCCAAAAGCTGTACCAGGACCCGGTCAGTTCGTTTGCTCCGCACATCAGCCTGGCCCAGTCGCTGCGCGATGCCGCCCGCCTGCACCGCTGCGACTGGAAGGCGGTGCAGCAGCGCCTGGCCCAACTGCGCGTGCCCGAGGACCTGCTGGCGCGCAAGCCCGACCAGGTGTCGGGCGGCGAGCTGCAGCGCATTGCGCTGGCACGCGTGCTGGTGGCGCAACCGGCGCTGCTGTTTGCGGACGAGCCCACCTCGCGCCTGGACCCGATCACGCAGCAGGAGGCCATCCAGGTGCTGCTGCACGCGGTGCAAGACACCGGCGCCGCGCTGATGCTGGTGACCCACGACCCGCACCTGGCCGCCGCCGTGGGCACGCGCACGCTGGACTTTGCAAGCAGCGATCAGCCCACCGCCGCTATGCTCGCCGCATGACAGCGACACCCTCCCGCACCCTCTGGATCATCAAGACCGGCGACACCCTGCCCGCCCAACGGGCCCGGCATGGCGACTTTGAAGACTGGATTGCGGGCGGCCTGAACCAAGCCCCCGCCAGCACGCAGCTGGCGCTGCAGACACTGGACGCCCGCACCGCCACCGCATGGCCAGAGCCCGGCCAGATAGCGGGCGTGGTGGTAACCGGCTCCCCCGCCATGGTGACCGACCGCGAACCCTGGAGCGAGCGCACCGCCGCATGGCTGGCCAGCGTGGTGGCGGCCCGGGTGCCCGTGCTGGGCATCTGCTACGGCCATCAGCTGCTGGCCCACGCGCTGGGCGGCGAGGTGGCGCGCCACCCCACCGGGCTGGAGATAGGCACCGTGGCCGTGCAGCGCCTGGCCGGTGCCGAGGGCGACGCCCTGCTGGGCCACCTGCCAGCCCGCTTTGGCGCCCAGGTGGTGCACGAGCAAACGGTGCGGCGCCTGCCCCCTGGTGCCGTGGCGCTGGCCGCCAACGCCCACGAGCCGCACCACGCGTTCCGCGTCGGCCCCTGTGCCTGGGGCGTGCAGTTTCACCCCGAGTTCAGCGATTCGGTGATGCGCGACTACGTGGCGTGTTTTGCGCCTGCTCTGCAACGCGCGGGCATGGATGTGGCAGCGCTGGAGCAAGGTGTACAGGCCACGCCAGAATCGGCCAGCCTGCTGGCACGTTTTGCGCAGCTGGCGGCAGCGGCCGCCGCTTGAAATCTCAATGAAAATTGGCTCTAGCGCTTATCTATCAAGCACTAGAGGCTATCAAAACAATAGCTGTGCCTCCGCTGCGATTGCTCTGCATTGGGCGTAGCGCCTCGCCAGTGCATCACCCGCCGCAGCCCCGGCGCACCGCCGATTTCTCGGATTCAGTGGACTAGGAAGCTAGGAAGCGGGCTTCAAACACCTCGGCGGCCACCGGCCTGCTGAGCAGGTAGCCCTGGATTTCGTCACAGCCCAGCAGCGCGAGCCGGCCGCATTGTTCGTCAGTTTCTACGCCTTCGGCAACCACCTTGAGCCCCAGCGAGTGCCCCATGTTGATGATGGCGGAGACCAGCGCCTGCCCTTGCGGTCCGGTGTCCATCCCCATGATGAAAGAGCGGTCGATCTTGAGGGTGTCAGCGGGCAGCGTGGCCAGGTAGCTCAGTGATGAGAACCCGGTTCCGAAGTCATCAATGGCAATCGTGATGCCCATCTCGCGCAGGGCGTGCAGGCTGCTACGGCTGTGCTCCACATCCTCCATGACCATGCTCTCGGTGATCTCCAGCTCCAGCCCGGCCCCTGCGGCCGGGTCAAAGGCCAGCGCCTCGCGCACCTCGGCCACGAAGCTGCGGTGGCGCAGCTGCAGAAACGACACGTTGACCGCCACCCGCAACGGCGCATGGCCGGCCTGCCGCCAGCGCTGGTTGTCTGCCAGTGCCTGCCCAAGCGCCCAGCGCCCCACGTCGTAGATTAGGCCGGTTTCCTCCAGGATGGGGATGAAAAGCCCCGGCGGCACCAGCCCCCGCTCAGGGTCGTTCCAGCGGATCAGGGCTTCTGCGCCTGCCAGGGCACCAGTGGACAGGCACCGCTTGGGCTGGTAGTGCAGAACAAACTGCCCGCGCTCCAGGGCATCGCGCAGGCGGCCTTCCATGCCCAGGGCCTCGGCCACGCGGGTATTCATCTCCGACATGTAGAACAGCAGGCTGTCTGCCGATGCCTTGGCCTTGTTGACGGCGGCCTCCGCATTGCGCAGCAGCGTTTCGGCATCAGCGCCATCCATGGGGTACAAGGCCACGCCAGCCTTGGCGGCCATGCGCAGCTCGGTGCCGCTCAGCGCAAAGGGTGTGTCAAAACAGGCGCGCAGGAGGTAGTCCACCGCCATGGCCACCGCGCCCGCATCGCGTGCGTCGGTCACGGCGATGCCGAAGCTGTTGATGCCAATGCGTGCCACGTCGTACACATCGCGGCTGGCGTGCTGCAGCCGCTGCGCGACCTGCTTGAGGAGTTCGTCGCCCATCTGCCGCCCCAGTGTGTCATTGACAAAGCGAAAGCGGCTGATATCCATCAGCGCAATACCCATCAGAGGCCGTGTGCCCTCACGCGGGCGCAGGTGCTGGCCGGTGCGCTCCAGAAAAAGGGTGCGGTTCGGCAGCCCGGTGATTTCGTCGTAATAGGCCAGGTAGCTCAGCCGGTCTTCCTTGTCGAGGTGGTCCAGGGCAAAACCGATGTCGCCGGACAACTCTGTCAGCAGCTTCATCTCGGCCTCGTCGAAGAAGCCCACCTCGTCTGCCAGCAGGGCCAGTGTGGCGGCGACCTCCTGGCCCACCAGGATGGGCAGTACCGCAATGCTGGCCACACCCCGTTGGCGCAGTTGATCGCGCAGCATCACGCGTGGGTCGCCGCTGATGTCGTCGCACAGCACGGCCTTGCGAGTGCGCACCACTGCGGCGGCGAGGCTTTCACCCGGTGTGGGAACGTCAAACAAACCCAGTCGGTCGCGGATGTTGTGCACAAAATCGGCCTCTACGCCCGACAGCCCCACCGGCACCACCTGCTGCGCCGCGCGGTCCACGCGGCCTATCCAGGCGATGCGGAAATGGCCGTGCTCCACCGCAATGCGGCACGCCTCGCGGAACAGTTCCTCGCGGTCGCGCACCCGCACGATCAGGGTGTTGATGCCGCTGAGCATCGCGTACACGCGGTTCAGGCGCTTGATCTTGCGCTCGGCCTCACGGCGCTCGGTAATGTCTTCACCGAGCGCGGCCACGCCCGTCACCTGTCCGCCCACAGAGCGCAGCACGGTGTTGTTCCAGTGCACCAGGCGCCGCTCGCCCGAGCGGGTGAGGATCTCGTTGTCGTAGTGCCAGGCCGAAGGCCGGTCCGCCAGCACATCGGCAAACACGCTGCGCACATTGCCCATCTCAGGGGGCACAAACATGTCAAACCAGTTGCGGCCAGCGATCTCTTCACGCTCCCAGCCTGTCAGGCGCAGCAGGTAGTCGTTGCAATAGGTGATGCGCCCTTCGCAGTCGAGCATCAGCGAGATCATCTCGACCTTGTCGAGCATGTCATTGAAACGGCGGTCGCTTTCGTGCAGCTCTTCCTCGGCGCGTTTCTCCCGGGTGACATCCTGGATGGTGTTGAACCAGCGGCCCTGCTCGCCCCGGCCAGCCTCATCCTCCAAGGGCTCCATCACCTGGCGCAAATGCAGCAGTTCGCCATCTGCGCGCAACAGGCGGTAGGTGAAATCCAGGCGGGCGCCTTGCTGTGCGGCCTGCAGCGCATGCTGGCGGAACATGTCGCGGTCTTGCGGGTGTACCAGCGCCAGCCACTCGCGCGCGGACTTGGGCATGGCATCGGCCCCCAGCCCCAGCATATCGGGCAGCGTGTCGAGCCAGCTCTCGAAAGCACCATCAGCACCGCTGATCACATGGGTGATTTTTGCCAGTGCCTGCGCCCTTCGCAGGCTGGCTTTGCTGGCGCGCAGCGCGTCCATGGCCCGCTGGCGTTCGAACACTTCCACCTGCAGTTGCTCGGCATGCTTCTGGATCTCGATATAAAGGCTGCCGTTTTCGTAGATACGGCCCACCTGCGCGCCCAGGACGGCCAGGACTTTTTCATCGTCGGCCGTGAACGCATCTTCCCCCTGCTTGTTGGCCAGGCAGATCCAGCCATAGGAGAACGAGAGCGAAGTGATGGGCGCAATCAAGCCAGTGTGCAGCGGCGGGTAGCCTGCAGGCAGGCCGATGTCGCTCGGCGCACCGCTTTCATTGACCAGCCGCTCAGAGCGGCGCGCGGCGCGCAATTGCCCCAATAGGCCGTGCGATACCACGGGCAGGTCCAGCAGCCCGCTCAGCGCAGGTTCGATGCCGCTGGTGCACACGATGGAGGCATCGCTTTGCTTGCGCACCACACACAGCACCGCATACTGCGCCCCCACCAGTTCGCGCGCGCCACGGCATACATTGGCCAGCAGCACCTGCGGGTCGCGCTCGGAGGCCAGTTGCAGGTTCAGGTCGGTCAGGGCCGCCAGACGCCGGTTCATGGCCTCCAGCTCGGCGACGTTGCCGGTGAGCTTGTCCGTCATGAGCTGCAGGTGCCGGGTCTGAAAACTGTGCTCCATCGGGTGGAAGGGCTGCGGCGGCACCTGCGACAAGGCCTGCTCAATGGCCGAGGTGATGTCCTGTGGCTCGCAGGGCTTCACCAGCACCTGCGTCACCCCACAGGCCAGGGCCAGGTTGCGGGCCTCTTGCTCGCGGTAGTGCGCGCTGTAGAAGATCACCTGGGTTGCGGCGAGCTGGTGGTCTGTGCGCAGCTGGCGCACAAACTCGTACCCGTCCATGGTCGGCATCAGGATGTCGGAGATCACCAGATCGGGACGCTCGGCACGCACCAGGGCGAGGGCCTCGGCACCGTCTGCGGCCTCCAGGGCCTGGTGGCCACTGTGCCCGATGAGCGTGACCACCAGCGCACGGTTGGCCGGCAGGTCATCGACAACAAGGATCTTGGCCATGCTACCCGGGGTCCAACGTCAGGCTGCGCCCGGCGGCGCGTGGAATGAAGAACCCAGAAACGCCTCGACTTGGCTCACGAAGGTTTCGGGCGTGATGGGCTTGGACAGGTGCTCGTCAAAACCCACCTCAAGGGCCTTTTCGCGGTCACCCGGCATCGAAAAAGCGGTCACAGCCACCAGCGGCACCACACGCCACCCATGGTGCGAGCGCAGGCTTTGTGCCACCTCATAGCCATTCATCACCGGCATTTGCAGGTCGCACAGGATCAGGTCGGGCCCCTCGGCCAGCGCCAGCCCCAGGCCCAGGGCGCCGTTTTCGGCGGCCAGCACACGGTGGCCCGCGGCTTCCAGCAGGTAGGTGACGAGTTGCCGGCTGGCATCATCGTCTTCGATGACCAGGATGGTGGCTTTCATGGGCTGGTCTCCTGAAACTCCACAATGAACGTGCTGCCCTGCCCTTCGGCGCTCTCCAGCCCCACACTGCCCCCCAGCGCTTCGGCAAGCTTGCGGCTCAGGTGCAGGCCCAGGCCGGTGCCTTCGTGGTGACGCCGGTCGGCGCTTTCGACCCGGGAGAAGGCCTCGAAAAGCCGCGACTGCTCCTGCAGCGGAATGCCAGGCCCGGTGTCGCGCACCTGAACCTGCACAGTGCGCCCTTGGGCCGACGAGGTCTCCTCCAGCATCACATCCACACGCCCCTGCGGCGTGAACTTGATGGCATTGCCCACCAGATTGATCAGAATCTGGCTGAAGGCCCGGCGGTCGGTGTGCAACTGCACGGCCTGGGCGGGGGCATGCACACTAAACACCAGGCCCTTGCGCACGGCCTCGGGCTCCAGCGTGGCGGCGACCTCGGCAACAATGCTGCGGCAGTCAAGCAGCTCCTTGTGGAGCGACACCTTGTTGGCGCTGAGCTTGGCCACATCGAGCAGGTCGTTGATGAGCGAAAGCAGATGCCGCGCCCCAGTCTGCACGATGCGCAACTGCTTGTCCTGCTCCGGGTTGAGCGGCCCCGGCAGCTGCATGAGCAAGGTGCCCGTGAAACCGATGATGGCGTTCAGCGGGGTTCGCAGTTCGTGGGACATGCTGGCCAGGAAGCGGTCTTTGACCAAGGCGGCATTTTCAAGCTCCAGGTTCTTGTCGCGCAAGGCTCGCTCGATCCGCTTGCGCTCCGTCACATCGCGGATCGCACTGGAGACAAACAGGCCTTCTTCCGTCTCCAGCGGGCTCAGGCTGATCTCGACTGGAAACTCGGAACCATCCTTGCGCAAACCATACAGATCAAGGCCAGCCCCCATGGAGCGGGAGCGTGGTTCGGCAAAAAAGCCGCGTCGGTGCTCAGGGTGCCGACCGCTGAAGCGTTCTGGCACCAGCAGCTCGATCTTCTGACCCAGGAGTTCGCTGCGGCTCCAGCCAAACAGTTTCACGGCCTGCGAGTTGACGAGCACGATGCGGCCGTCGCGGTCAACGATGACCATCGCGTCCGGCGCGGCTTCGAGCAGGTCCTTGAACTTCTGGTCGGCCCGCTTGCGGTCGGTGATGTCTCGGATCGCGCTCATCACCATCGCACCTTCTTCGGTGTCGATCGGGCTCAGGCTGATCTCCACTGGAAACTCGCCACCATCCTTGCGCAGGCCATGCAGCTCCAGCCCCGCACCCATGGTGCGCGTGCGCGGCGCCCCAAAGAACCCGCTGCGGTGCCCCAGGTGCGCGCCGCGGTAGCGGTGTGGCAACAACACCTCCACGGCCTGCCCTAGCAATTCGGTCCTTTCATAGCCAAACACGCGCTCGGCCTGGGAGTTGACCAGGACGATGCGGCCTGTCACGTTGACCATCACGATCGCGTCGGGTGTGGATTCGAGCAGGTCACGGAACCGCGCCTCCAGCAGCTTGGCCTCGCGCTGGACCTTGAGCTGGGTGACATCCTTCTTGCTCGACAGAAAGTACAGCAGCTGGCCAGCTTCGTCGCGCACGGCCTTGGTGGACACGTTGACATGCACGAGCGATCCATCCTTGCGGCGGCGCACCGACTCGTGCACGGTGCTGCTCAGGCCCCGCAGGGCCTCGGCCCGGATCTCGTCTTCTTCGTGGGCCCGGTTCTCGGGAACAATGAGATCAATGAGGCGCCTGCCCTGAGCCTCTGCCGGTGCATAGCCAAAGATCGCTTCGGCAGCCGGGTTCCAGTTGAGCACCACCCCCTCAGGCGACAGCACCAGCAGCGCATCGGGGTTTTGCTCCCAATATGCGGCAGAAAAATCAGATGCCATGCAGAACTCCCTGTGGGGACCCATCCCTCTGCATCCCGTTGTTGTGTTTGTGTGCGACTGCGGATGCAAGCCCGTGCCATCGCCCCGCGCGGGCCCATGGCTGGACCCATCTTAGGCGGGAAGCCTCCCGATTGCCAACTCTGAAATGCCACTGCCAGTTCCGCGCCGCCGACCATCGGGGCAGTTTGGCCCTGGGCGGAGCCCTGCAGCCGCCAGACGACAAAAAGCCCCTGCACCAACAAGGGAACAGGGGCTTGCGAAACGGCGCAAAAGCCGCGCTGGCTTACATGTGGTCGATCATGACCTGGCCAAAACCCGAGCAGCTCACCTGGGTGGCTCCGTCCATCAGGCGGGCAAAGTCGTAAGTCACCTTCTTGGAGGCTATCGACTTCTCCAGCGAACTGATGATCAAGTTGGCGGCCTCGATCCAACCCATGTGGCGCAGCATCATCTCGGCCGACAGGATTTCGGAGCCGGGGTTCACATAGTCCTTGCCTGCATATTTGGGGGCCGTGCCGTGGGTGGCTTCAAAACAGGCCACCGAGTCGGACATGTTGGCGCCGGGCGCAATGCCGATCCCGCCCACCTGGGCTGCGAGCGCATCGGAGATGTAATCGCCATTGAGGTTGAGCGTGGCCACCACCGAATACTCGGCCGGGCGCAGCAGGATCTGCTGCAGGAAGGCATCGGCAATGCTGTCCTTGATGGTGATGTCCTTGCCCGTCTTGGGGTTCTTGAGCTTGCACCACGGGCCGCCGTCGATCAGCTCGGCACCGAACTCCTTTTGCGCCAGGGCGTACGCCCAGTCGCGGAAGCCACCTTCGGTGTACTTCATGATGTTGCCCTTGTGGACGATGGTCACGCTGGGCTTGTCGTTGTCGATGGCGTACTGGATGGCCTTGCGCACCAGGCGTTCGGTGCCCTCAATGGAGACGGGCTTGACGCCAATGCCCGAGGTGTTGGGAAAGCGGATTTTCTTCACGCCCATCTCGTCCTGCAGGAACTTGATGAGCTTCTTGGCCTTGTCCGACTCGGCTTCGAACTCGATGCCGGCATAGATGTCCTCCGAGTTCTCGCGGAAGATCACCATGTTGGTCTTTTCGGGCTCTTTCAGCGGCGAAGGCACGCCCTTGAAATACTGCACGGGGCGCAGGCAGACATACAGATCCAGTTCCTGGCGCAGTGCCACGTTCAGCGAACGGATGCCGCCACCCACGGGCGTGGTCAGCGGGCCCTTGATCGACACCACGTACTCGCGCAACACCTGCAGGGTTTCTTCGGGCAGCCACACATCAGGGCCGTAGACCTTGGTGGATTTCTCGCCCGCATACACCTCCATCCAGTGGATCTTCTTCTTGCCGCCATAGGCCTTGGCCACCGCAGCGTCCACCACCTTGATCATCACCGGCGTGATGTCGAGCCCCGTGCCATCGCCTTCAATGAAGGGAATGATGGGCTGGTCCGGCACATTCAGCGACATGTCGGCATTGACCGTGATTTTCTGGCCTTCGGCAGGCACCTTGATGTGCTGGTAGCTGGTCATGGAAGGGGTGTCTCCTGTGGAAGCTGAAGCAGATTCAGCAGATGGGGCAAAGCGCTCGGTAGCCAGTCAATTCTAATGACAATTTTTTGGGCAAAGTCCCTGCCAGCCTGCGCGCCGCTGCTATCGTTGCGGGCGAAGCCGTGCAGGTTTGCGCGGCTTCAGATCCTCTCTTTCAACCCCTTCACTGGAAACGGCATATATGAAAAAACTCCTCGCTGTCCTGGTGGCTGGTCTGTTGGGTGCAAGTGCTTTTGCACAGGCGCCTGCAGCCGCTCCGGCCCCCGCCCCTGCAGCCCCAGCGCCCATGGCTGCACCCGCTGCACCTGTAGCTGCTGCCCCCGCACCCGTCGCCAAAACCAAGGCAAAGGCCAAGGCCACCAAAACGGCCAAAAAGAAAACCACCAAGAAGGTCGCCAAGAAAAAGACCACCCACAAGGCAGCCTGACGCTGGCATGCAGCACCCTTAGCGGGGTCATGCACATTGCTTCAAAATCGCCCGCTACTGCGGGCGTTTTCTTTTTCCGTTCTTTTCCCCTTCTTTTGCCCGCCGGTTCGGCGCCCCTTGTGCGGACGCTGCCCCCTTGTCCAGAAAGCCTTGCCCATGACCGCTTTTGCACTTGCCTTGCCTTTTTCCGCTGCCACACGGCGCACCGTGGCCGCCGCGCTGTTGACCGCTGCTGCGGGACTGCCGTTCACCACGGCACAGGCCCAGGACGGCCCCCAGCTGAATTTGCAGCGTGTGGAACTGACCGCAGGCATGCACCGCATTGACGCCCAGGTGGCCGCCACGCCCCAGGAGCGCCAGACCGGCCTGATGCATCGCAAGGAGATGCCCCAGCACGAGGGCATGCTGTTTGTGTTTGAACAACCCGCGCAGCAGTGCTTCTGGATGAAGAACACGCTGCTGCCGCTCACGGCAGCGTTTGTGGATGACGACGGCACCATCGTGAACCTGGCCGACATGAAGCCCCAGACGCTGGATTCGCACTGTTCGGCAAAACCGGTGCGCTACGTGCTGGAGATGAACCAGGGATGGTTTGCCAAGAAAAACATCAAGGCAGGCGCCAAGCTGGGTGGAGCGCTGTTCAGCCGCAAGTGACGCAGGACCACCCAGGGACTTGCGCAGATCGGGATGCCACAGCCGCATAGCCCTTGACCCTGGGCCCTGCCGCTTGCCCAAGCGCTGTCTTGCCGACATCGCACTCCCATGATCCGGGAGTGCAGCTTACTATCATTTATATAGCTACCAGCGCTTATTCAGCAAGCGCTAGATGCCAAAAACGCCTCAAAATCCCCAACAAAAAACGGCCCTAAGGCCGTTTTTTGTTGCCCGCAGACCTCAGTCCGTCAGGACAGGTCACTCGCGGGGCGCGGATCGCGCATCAGGCGAAGTTGGCTTCGGCAAACTTCCAGTTCACCAGCTTGTCGAGGAAGGTCTCAACGAACTTGGGACGCATGTTGCGGTAGTCGATGTAGTACGCGTGTTCCCACACGTCCACGGTGAGCAGCGCCTTGTCGGCGGTGGTCAGCGGCGTGCCGGCGGCGCCGGTGTTGACGATGTCAACGCTGCCATCGGCCTTCTTCACCAGCCAGGTCCAGCCCGAACCGAAGTTGCCCACGGCAGACTTCACGAACGCTTCCTTGAAGGCTGCGTAGCTGCCCCACTTGGCGGTGATGGCTGCAGCCAGTGCACCAGAAGGCTCACCGCCGCCCCGGGGAGCCATGCAGTTCCAGAAGAAGGTGTGGTTCCAGATTTGCGCTGCATTGTTGTAGATGCCGCCGCTCGACTTCTTGACGATCTCTTCGAGCGTCATGGCTTCGAACTCGGTGCCCTTTTGCAGGTTGTTCAGGTTCACCACATAGGCGTTGTGGTGCTTGCCATGGTGGTACTCCAGGGTTTCCTGGCTGTAGTGCGGAGCCAGGGCATCGATGGCGTAGGGCAGCGGGGGAAGGGTATGTTCCATGGTGGTGTTTCCTTGTGGTTTGAAATTCCGGGATGCCATCTGCAACGCTTTTCTTTCCTGAGCAATGCAGTCGGACACAGCGCGAAGGGGGCATTGTAGGAACATCAGGTGACCTGTGCAGCGTGAGGCCACCCAGATCCGGTCTGCAGCACCACAAACCGCTGCTGTCCTACAGAGGCGCGCCTTCTACCGCGCCGCGACATCACCCCGTTACAGCAGTCGCGGCTGGGCCACCGTCACGTCCACCACGCCATCGGCCAGTGTGGCGCGCAGGGCATCGCCCGGCTGGGCCTGGCGCACGCTGGTCACAGCCCGGCCCTCGGTATCGGTGAGCAGCGCGTAGCCGCGATGCAGCACCAGGCGCGGGTCGAGCAGCTCCAGCCGCAAGGCCGCGCGGTCGAGCCGCTCGGCCTGCTGCACCAGGCGCCGTTGCATTTTTTGAGGGAAGTCGGCCTCCAGCGCTTTCTGGGATTGCGCAAGCCGCTGCAATTTTAATAGCACTCCATGACGCATGCGCTGGGCCAGGCGTGCCAGTTGCATCTGCTCACGCGCCACCAGGCCCGACGGGCGGCCCAGCCGCGCCGCCGCCTGGTCCAGCCGCTGGTGCCGGGTGTCGAGCTGGCGCTGCACGCCGTCGCTGATACGCCCAGCCAGCAGCCCGAGCGCCCCCAGCCACACATCGCGCGGCTGGGCCACCAGCTCAGCGGCGGCGGTGGGCGTAGGTGCGCGCAGGTCGGCGCAGAAGTCGGCGATGGTGAAATCGGTCTCGTGCCCCACCCCGCTAATGAGCGGCACCGGGCTTTGCACGATGGTCCGGGCCAGTTGTTCGTCGTTGAAGGCCCAGAGATCTTCGATGGAACCGCCCCCGCGCACCAGCAAGATCACGTCAATGGGCGGATTTTTGGTCAAATCAGCCCCTGACGCTTGTCCCGCTTGCGCAAGCAGATACAGTTTTGATAGCGCCGCAACCAGCGAAGCAGGTGCTGCGGTGCCCTGCACCTGCGCAGGCACCAGCACCACCGGAATGTGCGGCACGCGACGGCGCAGCGCCGTGACCACGTCGTGAAGGGCCGCCGCCCCGGTGGACGTCACAAGGCCAATGCCACGCGGCTGCAAAGGCAGCGGGCGCTTGCGGGCGCTGTCGAACAAGCCTTCCGTTTCGAGCTGCGCCTTCAGGCGCAGGAACTGCTCGAACAACGCGCCCTGCCCGGCCCGCTGCATGCTTTCCACAATGAACTGCAAATCGCCCCGCGCCTCGTACACCGAAAGGCGGCCGCGCACTTCCACCAATTCGCCATCGCGCGGCGAAAAGTCAAGCAGGCTGGCGGCACGGCGGAACATGGCGCAGCGCAACTGGCCGTTCGCATCTTTGACCGAGAAGTAGCAATGTCCGCTGGATGCGCGCGAGAAGCCCGTGATCTCGCCGCGCACCGCGACAGGATTGAAGCGCGCCTCCAGAGCATCAGCAATGGCGCGGCATAGCGCGCCAACTTCCCAGACGCGCGGCGCCACTGCGGGGCTGGGGCGCTCAAACATGAGAAACGGCGGGCGTTTGCGCCGCGCGCACCGCGCAAGTACTCCACAGAATCTGGTCAGCGGCAGTTACCACAGCCACATAACTAAAAACCGCCCGCAAAACACCAGAGCACGTACAAGTTGTTGATTTATATAGCTTTTTCATTGCGCAATTTTTCATCAATCTGTTGCAAGCACGGCGTGGCGCCACTTTGCGTGGCCTGGAACAGTGGTTGCCCACAAAGTTATCCACAGATTTTGTGGGTGAGCAGATGGGGCGACGGCGCGCACAGCAACGTAACGGTTTGTGACGAGGTGGGCCCTGCAAGCTGGGCCATAATCGCCGATTGCTTTCATCTGCGCGGAGAGAGATTTGCTGTCCATCATACAAGCCGCAGGCTGGCCGATCTGGCCCCTGATTGCGTGTTCCGTCCTGGGAATGGCGCTGATTTTTGAACGTTTCGTGGCCCTCAAGACGGCCCGTGTCGCCCCCCCGAAATTGCTCGATGAAGCCATCACGGTCTCGTCCAAGGCCGTGCCCACCCCCGACGTGGTGAACCAGTTGGCGCAAAACTCCGCCCTGGGCGAGGTGCTGGCCAGCGGCCTGCGCACCCTCAACAGCAACCCCCAGTGCAGCGAGACCGACCTGCGTGCCGCCATGGAAGGCGCGGGGCGCGCCGTGGCGCACCGGCTGGAAAAATACCTGTCGGCACTGGCCACCATCGCTTCGGCCGCGCCCTTGCTGGGCCTGCTGGGCACGGTGATCGGCATGATCGAGATCTTTGGCTCGCAGGCCGGCAGCGGTGGCGTGGGCCAGGCCATGGGTGGCGGCAACCCGGCGCAGCTGGCGCATGGCATCTCGATCGCGCTCTACAACACGGCTTTTGGCCTCATCGTGGCCATCCCGGCGCTGATCTTCTGGCGCTACTTCCGCGCCCGGGTGGATGCCTATCTGCTCACCTTGGAGTTGGCTTCGGAACAATTTGTGCGCCACATCCTGCGTTTGCGGAAGAAGTGAAATGAACTTCCGTCCCCGCGCCAAGGAAGAGCCGGAGATCAACCTGATCCCGTTCATCGACGTGCTGCTGGTGATCCTCATCTTTCTGATGCTGACCACCACCTACAGCAAGTTCACCGAGCTGCAGCTCACGCTGCCCGTGGCCGATGCCGAGCAGCAACGCGACCACCCCAAGGAAGTCATCGTGTCCGTCGCCGCCGACGGGCGCTACGCCATCAACAAGACGGGCGTGGACGGCAAAAGCGTGGACGCGATCGCGCAGGCCTTGCGCAGTGCCGCCACAGCGGGCACGGGCAGTGTGGTCATCATCAGTGCCGATGCGATGGCGCCGCACCAGTCCGTGGTTTCGGTGATGGAGGCAGCGCGCCGCGTGGGCCTCACGCAGATCACGTTTGCCACGCAGTCATCGGCTGCGGCGCGCAGCCCCAGCCGCTGACACGCATGGCTGCCCCCG
>NZ_JAMXAX010000041.1 GCF_023913775.1 Acidovorax facilis | reverse complement strand
CGTAGCACGCCTTTTTCACCTGCCGCAGGGGGTCGCCAAAGGTGGCGTTGTTGCACATCACGTTGTTGGTGAATGCGCGCGCGGCAGTCCAGGTGGTGCCAGCTCCATAGACCACCTTGGCCGTACCGGTAAAGCTGCATTGCTGCCCCTCGACGGCACACAAGGTGTAGCCCGGTGGCGGTGCTGTTAGCACGGGATCGGGCGCAGGAGCTGGCGACGGTGCGCCGGCATAACAAGCCTTTTGCACACCCCACAGGGGGTCGCCAAAGGTGGCGTTGCTGCAACTGACACCGTTGGTGAAACTGCGGGGGCTGGTCCAGGTCGTGCCTGCTCCATAGACCACGTTGGCTGCGCCGCTGAAGCTGCATTTCTGTCCCTCGACGGCGCACGGCTTGTAGCCTGCCGGTGGGGTGTGGGTCGCCTGCGCCAGTGCAGGGCCTGTGGCTGTGCCCAGGCATAGACCCAAGGCAATGGCCCATGGCCTGGGTTGAAAAATCCGTGAAGAGTTGAGTTCAGATGTTCGTGTCAGCATGGGTGTCCCTCGGTGTGTTGGGTATTGGTTTTCAAACCCGATTTGCGGTCACCGATGCCAATCGAGTTGGGGGGCAAGCCTATCGCTGGGGCATGGGTGTGTGCGCATCGCGGCGGCGGAAAAGGGACAGGCGGTGGATGCAATCCGATAGCCGCTGCATCGGACAAAAGACTGAATACCGCCCATCGGTTGGGCACTACCGTTCACGGTCTGCGGGCCTTTTCGAGCGCGGCGTCATCAACGCGCAAGACATCCCACAGACCTGCAAATCGCTGGAGACCGCTGCCCCAGGGTAGGTGGGGCTGACGGACAATAGGGGCAACCCGGCCGGACCGAATGCGGGCTCAGCGGTGGTACCTCCAGGCACTCGTCGCTGTTGACGGGAGCACACTGTGCAGGTGCCCCGTCCTGTACAAGCAATCCCTGAGTTCGCGGGTGTTGGCCCGGTGCACAATTTGGCCCCTTTCCCTGTTCTTTTGATGCTCACTCTCAGCCCGGATCTTCAGACACCGCTGGTCAGCCAGATCGTTGATGGCCTGCGGGGTCTCATCGCTGGCCAGGTGCTCAAACCTGGTGCCAAGCTCCCCTCCATCCGCGCCTTTGCGGCAGCCCACGGCGTGAGCGTGTTCACCGTGGTCGAGGCCTACGACCGCCTGGTGGCGCAGGGCTGGCTGGTGTCGCGCGCCAATGCAGGTTTTTTTGTGAAGCGACGGGGCGATGAGGGCGCTTCGCCCGGTACTGGTGCGCCCGAGCGGCCGGTGCCCCGTTTTGATGCGCGCTGGTACCTCAAACAAATTTTTGAAAACCGCAACCTGCCCATGAAACCGGGCTGCGGCTGGCTGCCCCACGACTGGCTGTTTGGCGATGCGGTCAAACGCAGCATGCGTCAGCTGTCGTCCGACGGGCCCGAGCTGGATGGCTATGGCCTGCCCCACGGCCACATGGCGCTGCGCATGGTGGTGGCCGAGTCGCTGGCTGAACACCATCTGGCGGTGGACGCCGACCAGGTGCTGCTGACCCAGGGCTCCAGCCAGGCACTGGACCTGGTGGCGCGCCGCATGGTCAAGCCTGGTGACGTGGTGCTGGTGGACGACCCGGGTTACCCCAACCTGTTGTTCATGCTTCGCTTTGCAGGAGCACAGGTGGTGGGTGTGCCGCGTACCGCCACCGGCTACGACCTGCCGGCGCTAGAGGCCCTGCTGGCCGAGCACAAGCCCACGGTGTTCTTCACGCAGCCGCGTCTGCAAAGCCCGACCTGTTCGGTGGCATCGGTGGCGCACTTGCACCGGCTGCTGCAACTGGCCGAGCAGCACCACTTCATGCTGGTAGAGAACGACATCTATGCCGACATGGACCCTGGTGTGCGCCCCTCGCTGGCCAGCCTGGACCAGCTCAACCGCGTGATCTACCTGGGCAGTTTCTCCAAGACGATTTCGCCCAACCTGCGCACCGGCTTTCTGGCGGCCCGGCGTGATCTGCTCGATGAGCTGGTGCAGCTCAAGATGATCTCGGGCCTGACCTCGTCAGAGATCACCGAGCGCATCACCTTTGGCGTGGTGACCGACGGGCGCTGGCGCAAGCACCTCAAGTCCCTGCGCGAGCGGCTGGCCGAGGCGCACCGCACGGTGGGGCGGCGCTTGCTGAACCTGGGGTTCGAGCTGTTTCACGAGCCCGAGGCGGGCATGTACCTGTGGGCGCGCCATCCTGATCTGCCCGACAGTGCTGAGCTGTCGAAGGAAGCCACGGGTGCGGGCATCATGCTCGGCCCCGGTCAGCTGTTTCTGGTGGAGCCGCGCCCCACGGGCTGGCTGCGGTTTAACGTGGCGTTCAGCCAGGACGAGCGTCTGTGGCGCTTTCTGGAGCAGCGCATTCTGCTGGGCCAGCAAGTGTCGGAATAGGCCTGCTGTTGCCGCTGCTGGGGTGAAAAATCTGAGCCTTTTTGGCCGCTAGCGCTTATTGGTAAAGCGCAACATGCTATAAGAATTATAGTAATTGCCCGTTGGGACTGAGGCTGCCCACGCGGTTGCAGGCGCTGTGTGCGTGGTGGCGCGTGCTACCGGTCAATGATGCGCCGCGCAAACCGCTCCAGATACTCCATCAACTGCTCCGCGCCGGCAATGGCCTGGGCTTCGTCGCCACTGGCAATGCCCTGCGCCAACTGCATGTGCGCGCGGGCGCCCTCTGACACCTCACCTTCGTGCTGGTAGGCATACCAGAATCGGCGGCACTGCACGATGAGCGGTTGCACGCATTTGACGGCCGAGTGGTTCTGGCTGGCCTGGTGGGTGACGAGGTCCAGTTCATGGTCGGCCAGCATGTAGTCGTCGAGGTGGCCGCGCGCTGCGGCTTGCACCATGTTTTCCGCACAACGCACGATGGCCTGGCGCTGCGGCGCCGTGGCGCGGCGTGCGGCGTTGGAGGCCAGCAGGCGCTCCAGCACGCGGCGGGTCTGGATCACGTCCAGGTGATCGGCCAGGTCGATGTGCGACACCAGCAGCCCGCGCCGGGGCTGCTGCACGATGAGCCCGATGGACACCATGCGCAGCAGCGCCTCGCGCACCGGCGTGCGGCCCAGGCCTGTGCTTTCGGCGATCTCGGCCTCCACCACGGGGCTGCCGGGCTGCAGCTGCAGCGTGGAGATCATGGTCTCGATGGCGTCGTAGGCCACGTCCGCCGCGCGCCGCTTGGGCGCGGGGTCTTGCTGGGGGGAGGGGCGGCGGAGTGTCATCGGGCGTGAAGGACGTTGCGGGAGGCCGCATCTTATGGGATGCGGCCCCGGTGACCCTTGCGGACTGTCAGAGGCTTGCGCCCGCCTTGCGCAGCTCGGCAATCTGCGGCGCCTTGGGCAGCCACAGCTTGTCGAACTCCTGGATGATGCCGTCGGGGTTGAAGGACGATGCCGTCTTGAAGGCGATGGACGTGCCCCTGAACTTCTCGATCAGCCCGGCCTCGGTGGTCACGATGTCGTTGATCTGCGCATCCAGCGACTGGGCCACCAGCTTGCGGATGATGTCCTTGTCCTTGGCGTCCAGCCCTTGCCAGATGCGGCCGGAGACCAGCGGCGCGAACGGCATGAACAGGGCGTTCATCTGCAGCAGGGTCTTGGCTACCTTGTCGAAGCGCTGGTTCCACGAGAACTCGATGTCCGCCTCCAGCCCGTCGACTTGGCCGTTGCTCATGGCATCAAACACCTGCGGCGTGGGGATGGGTGTGGGCGCGGCGCCGAGCATTTGGTAGAAGTCGCGGTACACCGGCGTGGGGTTGATGCGCAGCTTCATGCCCTTGATGTCGGTGGGCACGGCGATGTCCTTGGTGGAGAACACGGCGCGCATGCCGGTGATGCCCCAGCCCAGGCCGATGGTGCCGGTCTCGCGCGGCAGCACTTCGAGCAGTTTGGTGGCAGATGGGTGTTTGACGAGTTTGGCCACGGCAGGCGTGGAGCGCACCAGGTACGGAGCATTGATCGCCGCGATGCTGGACACGCGCGAGCCCAGCTCGGCCGCCTGGATCCAGCCCATGTCGAGCGCGCCGGACTGCAGCTGCTGCATCATCGCGGCCTCGTTGCCCAGCTGGCCCGAGTGGAAGACCGTGACGCTCAGTCGGCCATCAGTTTCCTTCTTGAGTGCCTCGCCAAACTGCAGCGCGGCGCGGTTCCAGGAGTGGCCCGCAGGCGTGATCAGCCCCAGGCGAAACTCCTTGGCATCGGCTGCACGTACCAGCGCTGGAAAGCCCAGCCCCGTGACGGTGGCAGCGGCCACGGCGTGGCGCTGGATGAAATGGCGGCGGGTGACAGTGTGGGCGGGCGTGGTCGTCATGGTGAACTCCGTGTGAAAGAACCTTGGGAGGGGGACGGGGGATCTGTTGCTCGACGGGCTACTTGAGCAAACCGAGCGACAGGCTGGGGAACAGCGACAACATCACCAGCGCCACGCAGCTGATGATGAAAAACGGCAGCGTGACGATGAACATCTTTCCGGGCTTGGCCCCGGTGACGGCCGACGCGACAAAGAAGCTCAGGCCCACGGGCGGAGTCATCAGCCCCAGCACCAGGTTGACGACGATCACCACACCAAAGTGGCGCGGGTCAATGTGATAAACCTCGGTGGCAATCGGCAGCAGGATGGGCGCGGTCATGATGAGACCGGGGATGCCGTCGATCACCGTGCCGATGACCAGCAGGATGGCGTTGGTGAGCAGCAAAAAGGTGACCGGATCGTGTGCCACGGTCTGCACCCAGGCGGCCACCATCTGCGGCACCTTGCCGTAGATCAGCAGCCACGAGAACACGGCCGCCGCCGCCACCAGAAACAGCACGATGGCCGAGTAAATGGCTGAGCGCAGCAGGATGGCGGGCATCGCGTTGAAGCGGAACTCCTTGGTCACGTACCGACCCACCAGCGCCGATACCAGCGCACCCACGGCGGCAGATTCGGTCGGGTTGGCCAGGCCACTGAGGATGGAGCCCACGATGATGATGGGGATCAGCAGCGTGGGGCTGGCCTGCACCACGGTGCGCGCGCGCTGGGCCAGCGTGCGCTTTTCGCTGCGCGGGTAGTTGTAGACAAAGCCCATGAGCGCGATCACGACAAAGAACAGCACGGTGAGCAGCACGCCGGGCAGGATGCCTGCAATCAGCATGTCGCCCACGGCCACCTGGGCCAGCACGCTGTAGACCACAAACATCACCGAGGGCGGAATGATGGGCCCCAGCATGCCGCCATACACCGTGAGGCCGGCTGCAAAGGTCTTGTCGTAGCCCTGCTTTTCCATCTCGGGCACCATCACCTGCGACATGATGGCCACCTGCGCCGTGGCGGAGCCGATGATGGACGACACCAGCATGTTGGCCAGGATGTTCACATAGGCCAGCCCGCCTTTGACCGAGCCGACAAAGGCCATGGCCAGGTCCACCAGCCGCCGCGTGATGCCGCCGCTGTTCATGATCTCGCCGATCAGGATGAACAGCGGAATCGCGATGAGGCCATAGCTGTCCACCCCGCCGAACATCTGCATGGGGAACGACTGGAACAGCACCGGGCTTCCGATGCTGACGATGTAGACCATGCCTGCCAGACACAGGCAGACCCCGATGGGCACACCCACCAGCAACGCGGCAAGGAAAAACAGGGTGGTGATCATGGTGGGGTCCTGGTGTAGAGGTCAGTCAGTTCACGGCGTCGGCGCTGACCACGTCGAAACCTGCGTGCGTCACACGCTCTGCGACACCCATGTCTTCGAGCAGGTTGGCCAGTGCATGCAAACTGAAGGTGGCGGAGAAGATCGGCAGGATCAGCTGCAGCACCCAGGTGGGCCAGTTCAGCGTCTGGGTGCGCTCGGTGTAGATGAAGTTGAAGCTCTCGGCCGCAAATTCCTTGGCATCAAAGCCGTTGCGCGCAATGCCGATGGGGTCCATCCACATCCAGCACATCGCCAGCATGGCCAGGCCAAACAGCAGCACGCCGCAGGTGGCTACCACCTTGAACGCCTGGGCACCCCGCGCGCCGAGGTGGTCGGTCAGCATGGTCACGGCAAAGTCCATGCGCAGCCGCGTCATGACCGAGGCGCCCACAAAGGTCAGCCAGACCACGGTGTAGACCGCCGCCTCGTCCACCCAGTAGATCGGCATGCCGGTGTAGCGCGTGACCACGTTGAGCAGGATCAGCAGCACCAGCAACGTCATGAGTGCGGTGAGCAGATGCCGCTCCATGCGCAGAACCTGCGTGGACAGCGCCAGCACCCAGCGGACGGGAGCGCGCGGCGCCGGAGATTGCGGGGCGGGTGGACTGTTGGGCGTGGGCATGATGGGGTTCCTGGGGAGGAGGGCGCGGCGATGAAAGAAAAAGCCTTGTACTTTTTAATATCTAACAAATATATTAAAAAGCAAGATGGATGCCTGCTGGGTGCGGGTAAGCCCTGAAAGGAAGGACCGGGGAAAACGGCCGCGCGCCTGTCAGCCCGAGGGAGCTGCGGGCCCGCGCTGAGCGCTGGTGGTGGGCGCGGGCGTGCAGGCGGCCAGCGTGCCAATGCGTGTGGGCGCCAGCAGATGCCGTGGGGGCGCAGGCGTCCAGCCAAACAGGTGCTGTGCGGCCGCGCCGCAAATGCGGCCCTGGCACGCGCCCATGCCACAGCGGGTGTGGAGCTTGGCATCGATCCAGCCGTCGCGATCGGCCAGTGCAGCGTAGGGCACGTCTTCGCAGCGGCACACCAGGGTGCCGGGTTGCGCCAGGGTTTTGAGTGCTTTGTTCAGTGGAAAAGAAGCGTGCAACGCCTGCGCAAAGCCCTCCCAGCGTGCCAGTTGCGGGCGCAGCGCCTGGGCCTGTTGCACCTGTCCCGCTGCCACATGTCCTGCCATGGCGCCCTGAACCAGTGCACGTTCGCTGCCGCCAAAGCCGGTGGCTTCACCCGCGGCGAACACACCGGGCACGCTGGTGCGCATCTGTGCATCGACAGCCAGGCCCTGGCCACCGCTGAGCGGTCCGCCCAGGGTGCAGCCCAGCATCTGCCCCAGGTGGGTGTTGGGCACCAGCCCGAACCCGCAGGCCACGCGGTCGCAGGCCATGGTTTCTTCGGCGTGTTGGCCTTTGCGCAGTCTCACTGTTTGCACCTGCGTGGTGCCTTGAACTTCCAGCACATGGCTGCTGGCCCGCAACTGCGGGTGAAGCAGCGTGAGGGCTTGCAACGCCTTGGCAGGCCAGCGCGGCAGCTGCGCTGCAAAGCCAGCGAGCGCGCTCCACGGCGCCTGCTCCGCCACGCGCACCACGGCGGCCCCCGCTTTGTTGGCGGTGGCGGCAGCGGCCAGCAGCAGAGGGCCTGTGCCTGCAATGACGATGCGCTGGCCGCGCACGTCGAGCCCTGCCTTGATGAGGGCCTGCAAGGCGCCTGCACCCGTCACACCGGGCAACGTCCAGCCCGGAAAGGGCAGCAACAGCTCGCGGGCTCCGGTGCACAGCACGATGCGGTGGCTGTGCTGGGTCCAGCCCCGGTCAGCGTCTTCCAGCAGCAGGGCCGGGGCCTTGTCGCCGGGTTGCGGGTCTCCCAGGCCCACCACGCGGGTGCCAGGCAGCAGGCGGATGTTGGTGTGCCGGGCCAGCGCCGCGCGGTGCTGTTGCGCCAGGGCGGGCAAGACCACCTGGGGGCCATCGCGCCAGATTTGCCCGCCGGGCTGCGGGTTGTCATCCACGATGGTGATCGCGGCCCCGCTGGGTGCGGCAGCGAGGGCAGCGGCCAAACCTGCAGGGCCTGCGCCGATGATGATGATGTCGCAGCGCTCGTGCGCCGAGTGTTGCTCGGTCATGGATGGGGTCACGGGCTGGTTCATGGCGTGGCGCTCCCGGGCGCTGTGCCGATATCGGTGTGAATCGACATGCCCTCGGTGCAGACCGTCTGGCACGCCAGGCAGGTGCGGCCGTGGATGCGGACCCTGCATTCGTGGCACACCCCCATGCCACACAGCGGTGCCCGCGCCGCGCCGGTGACAGAGGTACGTGTGGTGCCGGGTGTTTGCTGCGCCAGCGCGGCGGCGACGCTGGTCCCTGGGGGCACCTGCAGGGGGGTGCCATTCACCACGATGTGCACCAGGGCGGGTGTTCTGGATGCGGTCATGGTGTGCTCAGGCCTGCGAAGCGGGCAGGTGCATAGGGCGTGGGGTCGATCGCCGGGGTGCCCCCTGCGATCTGGGCCGCCAGCAACTGCGCGGTGGCCGGGGCGGTGGTCACCCCCAGCCCTTCATGGCCCACGGCCAGCCACAGGTGCGGGTGTTCGGGGTGCGCGCCAATCAGCGGCAGGCTGTCTGGCGTGGCGGCGCGAAAGCCGGTCCAGGTGCGAATGGCGTTGAGGTCGGCCAGGCCTGGCAGGTAGTCGAGTGCACGCTGCAGCATGCGCGCCATCACGGCGTTGTTGACGGCGGGGTCGGTGGTGTCGAACTCGCGCGACGAGCCGATCAGCAACTGCCCTGTGGGCCGGGGCTGCACGTTGAAGGCCACTGAGGTACCGTCGCTGTGGTGCGCGCTGGTGATGTAGCCCAGCTCCACCAGCTGGTGGTGCACGGTGCCCGGGTAGCGGTCGGTGATGACGAGGTGGCCCTTTTTGGGGTGCAGCGGCAGGCCGGGGCACAGCTGCGGGGCATGGATGCCGCTGGCCAGCACAATGGCGCCTGCGCTGCGCTGGCTTCCGTCGCGCAGGGTGACGGTGTGGCCGTCGATCTGCATCGCTTCAGCCTGCTCCAACACAAGGTGTCCGTGGACTGCGGCCTGCTCCAGCAGCCACTGGGCTGCGCGCGGGGCATAGACCACGCTGTCGCCCTGCACCTTGAGCGCACCCGCCAGACCGGGCTGCAGTGCGGGTTCTGCGCGGGCCAGGGCGGCCGCGTCGAGCATGTCGCAGGCGATTCCGTGTGCTTGCAGGGTGCTGCGTTTGTCATGGGCCGCCTGCAGCTCCGCATCGTTGGCGGCCAGCCAGAGCGTTCCGCAGGCCGTGAAGGCGCAGCCGGCATCCATCTGCGGTGCCCAGGCGTGCCAGAGGTCGAGCGACGATTTGCTCAGCGCCAGCTCAGCCGGGTTGTCATCCATCACCACCAGATGGCCCATGCCTGCCGCCGTGGCACCGCCCAGGCGCGCATCGATGACACGTACCGACAGTCCGGCCAACACCAACGCATGGGCGCAGGCGGCACCCACGATGCCAGCGCCAATCACAAGGACATCGGTGTGTTGCATGGGCGCGGGTGCAGCAGCAGGGCCGGGTTAAAGCCGGATGCCCCAGCCAAAGGGGTCCTTGTCTTCAATCAGCAAAGTAGCGTCGGCGCTCATGTGCGCGCGGCCCCGCAAGGTGGGGATGACCTTGCCATCGTCCTGCAGCGTGTAGCTGGCCTCGAACTGGCTGCCGATGATGCTGGCCTGGCGCCAGAGTGCGCCCGGTGCCAGCTTGCCGTCGGCCGCCAGGCAGGCCACCTTGGCGCTGGTGCCCGTGCCGCAGGGCGAGCGGTCATAGGCCTTGCCGGGACACAGCACATAGTTACGGCTGTCGGCCTGGTCGTCGTCGGCAAACAGCTCGATGTGGTCAATCTCGCCGCCGTTGTCGCCCCGAATGCCTTGGTCTTTGAGGGCTTGCTGCACGGCGCAGCTGTAGGCCATCAACGCCTCTAGGTTGTCGCTGGCTACACGCTGGCCGTGGTCGGAGATCAGGAAGAACCAGTTGCCGCCCCAGGCCACATCGCCCACCACGCGGCCATGGCCGGGCACATCGACCGCCAGCTGGTGGTGCAGTCGGTAGGCGGGCACGTTGCGCACGCTGACAGAGCCATCGGTGTGCAGGGTGGTGGTGACGGTGCCCACCGGGGTTTCGATGCGGTGCTTGCCAGGGGTGATGCGGCCCAGGTAGGCGAGCGATGCGATCAGCCCGATGGTGCCGTGGCCACACATGCCCAGGTAGCCGCTGTTGTTGAAGAAGATCGCGCCCGCTGCGTTGGCGGGATCTTGCGGCGCGCAGAGCAGCGCCCCCACCACCACGTCGCTGCCACGCGGCTCCAGCACGGTGGCTGCCCGCCAGGCATCGTGGCGCTCGGCCAGCAGCGCACGCCGTTCGGCCATGGTGCCGGTGCCCAGGTCTGGAAAGCCGTCGATGACAAGCCGGGTCGGCTCGCCGCCCGTGTGGGAGTCGATCACGTGGATGCGTTGCATGGTGCTGTGGTGTAGGGCGCTCAGTGTCTCAGGCGACAGACTGGTATTTTGTAGGGCGCGTGGCCAGGGCCTTGCGCACCACACTCTCGACAAATGCGCGTTCGTCGCCCACCAGGGGCAGGCGGGGGCGGCGCATGTGTTCGGTGCCCACACCCACCAGCGCATCGATGAGCTTGAGGTTCTGCACCAGCTTGTTGGACACATCCAGGTGCAGCATGGGCGTCATCCACTGGTAGAGCGGCAGCGCCTCGGCAAATTTACCCGCTTTCATCAGGTCGTACAGCGCCACGGTCTCGCGCGGGAAGGCGCAGCCCACGCCGGCCAGCAGGCCGTCGCAGCCCAGGGCCAGGCCTTCGTAAGCCAGGTCGTCCACGCCCAGGAAGAGCTGGTAGCGGTCGCCCACGGTGTTGCGCAGGTCGGTGATGCGGCGGATGTCGCCGGTGCTTTCCTTGATGGCGGCGATCCACTCGCAGTCGGCCAGCTCCACCATGTGCTCGGGTTTCAGGTCCACGCGGTAGGCCACAGGGTTGTTGTAGACCATCAGGGGGCGCTGTGCGGCGCCCGCCATGGCGCGCACATTGGCCATGGCCTCGCGGGCGTCGGCCACGTAGATCACCGAGGGCATGACCATGTAGCCGGCCACACCGAGCTTGTTGCCGCCGTCGATGTAGCGCAGGGCCTCGCGGGTGCTGGTTTCGGACACGTTGGCGAGTACGGGCACGCGGCCGTCAGCGGCTTCGAGGGCGATCTTGGCGACCTGAAGCTTTTCCTCCAGCGTGAGGGTGCTGGCTTCGCCGAGAGAGCCGCAGGTGACCAGCCCGTGGATGCCGTTGCGGATCTGGAAGTCAATGTGGCGGGCTGTGCCTTCGGCGTCGATGGACTCGTCGGCGTGGAACTTGGTGGTGATGGCGGGGAAGATGCCTTGCCAGCGGGGTTGTGGGTTCACGAGGGGCTCCTTGGATCAGTGGATGGGTTGCAGTTATTAATATATTAACAAGATATTTAAAGCGCGCAAGCGGATTTTTCCGCATCCGTTGGCGCATGGAGTGGAGGCGTCTATCCCCGCCCTGTCGCCCTTCCGCCACGGACCGCCAGCCTGCAAACCTATAATGAAAGGTTGGTCCCCATAGGGGCAGCGACAGGCAGCGCGCAGGCGCGGGTCCTGCGGCCTGCCTGCTGCGTGCAACCACTCCACAACACCATGAGCACTCCCACTTTTTCTGTCGCTGACATCCGTAAGTCCTTCCTGGACTTCTTCGTCTCCAAGGGCCACACCGTGGTGGCATCAAGCCCCCTGGTGCCCGGCAACGACCCCACGCTGATGTTCACCAACTCGGGCATGGTGCAGTTCAAGGACGTGTTCCTGGGCACCGACAAGCGCTCGTACAACCGGGCGGTGTCGGTTCAGGCCTGCCTGCGTGCGGGTGGCAAGCACAACGACCTGGAAAACGTGGGCTACACCGCGCGCCACCACACCTTCTTTGAAATGCTGGGCAACTGGTCGTTTGGCGACTACTTCAAGCGCGAATCGCTCAAGTGGGCCTGGGAGCTGCTGACCGAGGTCTACAAGCTGCCGCCAGAGCGCCTGCTGGCCACGGTCTACCAGGAAGACGACGAGGCCTACGACATCTGGACCAAGGAAATCGGCTTGCCACCCGAGCGCGTGATCCGCATCGGCGACAACAAGGGCGGCCGCTACAAGTCCGACAACTTCTGGATGATGGCCGACACCGGCCCTTGCGGCCCCTGCAGCGAAATCTTCTACGACCATGGCCCGCACATTGCGGGTGGCCCTCCCGGCAGCCCCGATGAAGACGGCGACCGCTTCATCGAGATCTGGAACAACGTGTTCATGCAGTTCAACATGGACGAAACCGGCGCCGTCACGCCGCTGCCCGCGCCCTGCGTGGACACGGGCATGGGCCTGGAGCGCCTGGCCGCCATCCTGCAGCACGTGCACAGCAACTACGAGATCGACCTGTTCGACGCGCTCATCAAGGCCGCTGGCCGTGAGACCGGCGTGACGGACCTGAACAACAAGAGCCTGCGCGTGATCGCTGACCATATCCGCGCCACCGCGTTTTTGGTGAGCGACGGTGTGATCCCCAGCAACGAAGGCCGTGGCTACGTGCAGCGCCGCATCGTGCGCCGGGCCATCCGCCACGGCTACAAGCTGGGCAAGAAGACGCCGTTCTTCCACAAGCTTGTGGCCGACCTGGTGCGCCTGATGGGCGATGCCTACCCATCCCTGCGCGAGCAGGAACAGCGCATCACCGAGGTGTTGAAGGTGGAGGAAGAGCGATTCTTTGAAACGCTGGCCAATGGCATGGAAATCCTGGACGCTACCCTGGACGGCGGTGCCAAGGTGCTGCCCGGCGACGTGGCCTTCAAGCTGCACGACACCTACGGCTTCCCGCTCGACCTGACCAATGACGTCTGCCGCGAGCGCGACGTGGAAGTGGACGAGGCCGGCTTCAAGACCGCCATGGAAAAGCAGAAGGCCCAGGCCCGCGCGGCAGGCAAGTTCAAGATGGACAAGGCGCTGGAGTACACCGGTGCCGCCAACCAGTTCACCGGCTACGAACAGCTCGCAGAGACTGCAAAAATCGTAGCAATCTATGTAGATGGAACAAGCGCTGCGGCCCTGAAAGCCGGCCAAAACGGCGTGGTGGTGCTGGACACGACCCCGTTCTACGCCGAAAGCGGAGGCCAGGTGGGTGACGAAGGTGTCATCACCAGCGGGTCGGCACGCTTTGCGGTGGGTGACACGCTCAAGATCAAGGCCGATGTGTTTGGCCACCACGGCACGCTCGAAGAGGGCACGCTGAACGTGGGCGACACCGTGCAGGCCCAGGTCAACACCGCCGTGCGCGCTGCCACCATGCGCAACCACTCGGTCACGCACATCATGCACAAGGCCCTGCGCGAAGTGCTGGGCAGCCATGTGCAGCAAAAGGGCAGCCTGGTCAATGCCGACCGCACGCGTTTTGACTTCACGCACAACGGAGCCGTGACGGCGGCCGAGATCCGCGAGATCGAGCGCCGCGTCAACGAAGAAATCCTGGCCAACCAGCCCACCCAGGCCCGTGTGATGGACATTGAATCGGCCCAGAAGACTGGCGCCATGATGTTGTTTGGCGAGAAGTACGGCGAAACCGTGCGCGTGCTCGACATCGGCACCAGCCGCGAACTGTGTGGCGGCACGCACGTGCAGCGCACGGGTGACATCGGCCTGTTCAAGGTGGTGGGCGAGGGCGGTGTGGCTGCGGGCATCCGCCGCATTGAGGCCGTGACCGGCGCCAACGCACTGACGTACTTGCAGAACCTGGAAGACACTGTGAACCAGGCCGCCAGCACCCTCAAGGCGCCGGTGGCCGAGCTCAATGGCCGCATCAGCCAGGCGCTGGACAACGCCCGCGCGCTCGAAAAGGAAGTGGCTGCCTTGAAGGGCAAGCTGGCCTCCAGCCAGGGTGACGAACTGGTGAACCAGGCTGTGGAGGTGAAGGGCCTCAAAGTGCTGGCTGCGGCGCTGCCGGGTGCCGACGCCAAGACCCTGCGCGACACCATGGACAAGCTCAAGGACAAGCTCAAGACCGCTGCCATCGTGCTGGCCGCTGTGGATGGCGACAAGGTGCAGATCGCTGCAGGCGTGACGGCCGACAGCGTGGGCAAGGTCAAGGCCGGCGAGCTGGTCAACTTTGTGGCCCAGCAAGTGGGTGGCAAAGGCGGCGGCAAGCCCGACATGGCCATGGCCGGCGGCACCGATGCCTCCAAGCTGCCAGCGGCGCTGGCTTCGGTGACAGGCTGGGTCGCGCAGCAACTGGGCTGATGTACCGGTCGCCATAGCGGCACCAGCCGCTGTGGTGTGGCAGCCATTTCTGCCAAAAATAGGGTGACGGAAAACCGGCTTTCCCCCTACATTCAAGCGCATGGACCCCCTGCGCGAAAGTCCGCAAGAGCCGGTGCCCGCCCACGGCACTCGCTCCGGTTCGCCTGATTCGGGAGGGGCCGAACTGCCCTGGTGGCGGCGCATCACCGTTCCGTTCGAGGTGGTGATTGCCTCGGTGGTGGTATCTGCCATGCTGCTGCTCACGGTGCTCTTGGTCTACCAGGTAGGCACCAGCGCGCGGCAGGCCATCATCGCGGCATCGGACGACAGTGCGCAGCACATCAGCCTGTTGATCAGCGAGCGGGTGCACCATATCGTCGACCCGGCAGATGCCACGCTGCGGCTGCTCGCGTTTGATCCCATTGCTTCGGCCACCACCCTCCAGGCGCGGCTGCGCCGCCTGCCGGTGTTTGTGCGTCTGCTGGAGCAGAACGCTTTGCTGTCGGCGGTCTTCATCGGGTATTCCGACGGGCAGTTTTTGCTCATGCGTCCGCTGCGCAACACTGCTCTGCGGGCACGGCTTCAGGCGCCTGCGGAGGCTGCATTCCTGGTTCAGTCGATGGCGCGGGAGCGCAGCGCGGCGGGTCTGATGGGCCTGGTGGGGCGCTGGAACTATTACGACGCACAGCTGCGTCTCATCGATTCCTCCGTGCGTCCCGGCTACCGCTATGACCCCCGGTCCCGCCCGTGGTATTCCGAGGCGGCTGATAAAAACACGCAGGTCCTCACTGCCCCCTATGTGTTTTTCACCACGCAGGAGGTCGGCGTTACGCTGAGCCAGCCCAGCGAAGACGGCCGTGCTGTGATCGGCCTGGATGTTGCGCTCACCGACCTGGGCCGCGAGATCGGCGAGCTGCGGCTGATGCCGCGCACCGAGATCGCTGTGGTGGACCAGGACCAGCGCGTGCTGGCCTACCCGGACATGTCCCGCGTGCTGGTGCGTGAGGAAGGCGACCAGCCCAGCCTCAAGCTGCGCACACTCGACGGCCTGGGGGTGCCCAGCCTGCAGGCCCTGCACAGTTTGGACATGAAAGAGGGGCCTTCGCGCCGCTTTGTGGCAGGTGGCGAGGAGTGGCTGGCCAAGGTCATGTCACTCAAGTCGCAGCGCTGGGAGGGGCTGCATATCCTGATGGCCATTCCCACCCGGGAGCTGCTGGCGGATGTGAACCAAAACTTGCAGCGCCAGGTATGGCTGTCCCTGGGGCTCATCGCGCTGATGCTGCCTTTTGGGTGGCTGGCCGGGAGGCGTGTGGGGCGCAGCCTGTCGGGGCTGGCCACGCAGGCGCAGGCCTTGGCACGGTTTGATTTCCGGCGGCCGACACAACACCACATGTCGCGCGTGCGCGAGGTGCGCGCACTGGGTCAGGTGATGGACCGCATGTCCGACACCATCCAGGAGTTCCTGCACATCACGCACCACATCAGCGCCGAGTCGCGCCTGGACCTCATGCTGTCGAGCGTGCTCTACGAGCTGGTGCGCGCCACCAGCTGCACCGGCGGTGCGGTGTACCTGGTAGAGGCTCAGCGCGCGGGCCTGTTGCGCACGGCAAGGTATTGCGAAGATCCTGAGCACCAGTCGCTCTACCCGGAGCACCTGCCCATGGTGTTTTTCATCAACCCTGCCGAGCCGCAGGACGGCGACCAGCACCCTGATGACGACCAGGCCACGCCCCAGCGCGTGCTCCGCGTGCAGCTACGCACGCGCGACGGCCAACCGCTGGGCCTGCTGGTGCTGCGCTACCGTGCGGACCAGCAGCAGGACGATGTCCACTTCCGGGCGTTTGTCGAGAAACTCTCGGGCACGTTGTCGGTCGCCATCGAGACGCGCAGTTTGATCGAAGGGCAAAAGAAGCTGTTCGATGCCGTCATCCGCCTGCTGGCCGACGCGATCGACGCCAAGAGCCCTTACACCGGTGGCCACTGCGAGCGGGTGCCCCAGTTGGCGGAATCCCTGATGCAGCGCCTGTGTGAGGCCGAGGAAGGTCCATTTGCCCACGTCGCCATGACGGATGCCGAGCGCTACGAATTCCGCCTGGGCGCGTGGCTGCACGACTGTGGCAAGGTCACCAGCCCCGAGCACATCATCGACAAGGCGACCAAGCTGGAGGCGCTTTACAACCGCATCCATGAGGTGCGCATGCGCTTTGAGGTGCTGTGGCGCGACGCGGAGCTGGACTACTGGAAGCAGCACGTGTCCGGCGTGGACCCGGTGCGGCTGCAGCGCGAGCTTTTGCAGCAGCGCGACCGCCTGCAGGAAGAATTTGCCTTTGTGGCCCGCAGCAATGTGGGCGGTGAGTTCATGGCCGATGCCGACATCAAGCGGCTGGCCACCATCGGGCGCCAGGTGTGGCAGCGGCATTTTGATGACCGGCTGGGCTTGTCAGCAGCCGAATTGGGGCGGCTGGCGAATGTGCCGACGCGCCCCTTGCCCGCCAATGAGCCCCTGCTGGCAGATCGGCCTGAACACATCGTGCCCTGGGGTGCCCGCAAACCGCCGGTGGAGGTTGGCAACCCGGCCAACCTGTGGAGCTTTGACATGGTGCTGCCACCGCAACAAGCCCACCTCGGCGAGCTGCACAATCTGTCGATCCAGCGCGGCACGCTCACTGCAGAAGACCGTTTCAAGATCAACGATCACATCGTGCAGACCATCGTCATGCTCAGCGGCCTGCCGTTCCCGCCGCATCTGGCGCGCGTACCGTCGATTGCGGGCTCGCACCATGAAAAACTGGACGGTACGGGCTACCCCCGGCGCCTGAAGGCTTCAGAGCTGACGCTGGCAGACAGGGTGATGACACTGGCCGATATCTTCGAGGCCTTGACGGCGTCAGACCGGCCCTACAAGCCGCCCAAGACTCTGTCGGAGTCGCTCAAGATCATGGGCAACATGGTGCGCGAACGCCATATCGATGCCGAGGTGTTCCGCTTCTTCCTGCGCAGCGGGGTCTGGCGTGAGTATGCGGAGAAGTTCTTGCCTGCTGCGCAGCGGGATGCAGTGGATGTGGAGGCGATCCTGGAGTCGCTGAGCCAATGAGCCAGTGCGCTGAAGGCGCGCAGTGGTGCCTTTTCGCTCCGCCTGGGTAGCTTCAGAACAGCTCGACGTCGTCGTTGGCCACCTTGGCGGCCAGCTGGCCGCTGGCCACCAGGTCGTCATAAAAGCAGACCTGGTTGCGTCCGTGCTCTTTGGCGTAATACAGCGCCTGGTCGGCCTGGCCCAGGATCTCCACGGGAGAACCCTGCATGGTGCTCACAAAACCCAGGCTCACCGTGACCTGGCCCACCTGCGGGAAGTTGTATTCCTGCACCGCAAGCCGGAAGCGGTTGAACACCTTGTGGGCGGTGCTGAGCGTCGTGGAGCGCAGCAGCACCACGAATTCTTCGCCGCCAAAGCGGAAGATGCGATCGTGGCTGCGAAACGAGCTGCGCAGGATGTTGGCAATCAGGATCAGCACTTCGTCGCCATACAGGTGGCCAAAGCGGTCGTTGACCTGCTTGAAGTGATCGATATCCACCACCGCCAGCCATTGCTGCACGGGCTCGCCGGGCTGTGAGCCTTCTTCGGGGGGAAGAGATTCGGTAACAGTGCCCGGGCGGCCACTGGACAGTCCATTGAGCGCATGGCGCGAGAACTGCTCGTCGAAGGTCTTGCGGTTGAACAGGCCGGTGAGGGCGTCGCGTTCGCTGTAGTCCAGCAGGCTCTGGTAGTTCTGGTAGACCTGGAACACGCCCTTGAGCACTTCCAGCTTGTGCGCCGAGAACGCGCGCGACTGCGTGATCTCCAGGCAGGTGGTGACCTTGTCATGCATCCACACCGGCAGCCAGAGCACATGGCGCCCCCTGCGGGGCGATGCCAGGGCGCTGTCCCCCTGGCTGGCTACGCAATCGCGAAGCGCGGGGTATTTTTCCAGCGTTTCGCGGCGAGGGTCTGCGGCGGCTTCGGAATCGGTCGAAACGAGCTGTCCGTCCTCAACCCAGGAACGGGGGCGTACATGGGCCACGCCGTCAACGGTGAAAAGCTCCAGCGCGCGCACTTCGACGATGCCACTGAGCGTTTGCAGCGTGGACAGCACCGACACCTCCAACCGCAAGTGGTCGCGGTGGCCAGTCATTTCCACCAGGTTCTGGAGAATGGGCTTCATTGGGATGTACGGTGGAGCACTAGGCACAGCTTGTCAATGTCGTCGCACGAACACAACATCCCACACGCCATGCCCCAGCCGCAGGCCCCGGTTCTCGAACTTGGTCAGGGGCCGGTAGTCGGGCTGCGGGGCAAAGTCCGTGGCGGTGTTCTGCAACAGGGGTTCGGCGCCCAGCACCTGCAGCATCTGCTCGGCATAGGGCTGCCAGTCGGTCGCGCAGTGCAGGTAGCCACCGGGCTTGAGGCGGGCCGCCAGCTTGGCCACCAGCGGGCCCTGAATCAGGCGGCGCTTGTTGTGTTTGGTCTTGTGCCAGGGGTCGGGAAAGAAGATGTGCACACCGTCCAGGCTGCCCTCAGGCAGCATGTGGTCGATGACCTCCACGGCGTCGTGCTGCAGGATGCGGATGTTGGTCAGCTCCTGTTCGCCAATGCGCTTGAGCAGTGCGCCCACACCCGGCTCATGCACCTCGCAGCACAGGAAGTTGTCATCGGGGCGCACGCGGGCGATGTGGGCCGTGGCCTCGCCCATGCCAAAGCCAATTTCGAGAATCAGCGGTGCCGTGCGGCCAAAGGCCGAAGCGGCGTCGAGCGGCGCCGGGGCATACGGCAGGACAAAGCGGGGGCCGAAGTCTTCAAAGGCCTTGGCCTGGCCCGTGGTGGTGCGGCCAGCACGGCGCACAAAGCTTTTGATGGTCTTGGGGTGGGTCACGCCAGCGGGAACCCCGCCAGATGTCGTCGCGGGGGCTGCAGCGGGCGCAGCGGTGGGGGCGGAAGCGGTAGGGGTCAGTTCGGTCACGGTGCGCCATTGTAGTTTCGTCGCCACGCGGCGACCCACAGGGTCAGTGCGTCAGAGATGCCAGGGCTGTGCGGGGCAGGCAGCGATGGCAGGCCCAGCACCCGCGCGGCATCGTTTAGAGCCTGCAGCGGGTGGGACAGGTCCAGCGCGCGGGCGCCGTTCTGCTTGGAGAGTTTTTCGCCGTTGTCGCCACACACCAGCGGGGTGTGCAGGTAGCGGGGCGTGGGCACGCCCAGGGCCTGCTGCAGCAGGATCTGGCGCGGGGTGTTGTCGGCTAGGTCTTCGCCGCGCACCACATCGGTGACGCCCTGGTCGGCGTCGTCCACCACCACGGCGAGCTGGTAGGCCCAGAGCCCATCGGCGCGGCGCAGGATGAAATCCCCCACGGCTTGTTCCACATTCTGCTGCTGCAGGCCCAGGCGGCGGTCCTCCCACTGCAGGAGATGATTTGCTATTATTTTTGTAGCTGATGGCGCTTTTCCATCAAGCGCCAGGGCCTGTTTTTGCTTGAAATCTGTGACATTGAATCGCCACGCGCGCCCGGCGCGGCCCTGCAGCCCGTGGCGGCAGGTGCCTGGGTAAGGCAGCGCGGCATGGCGCTCACGCGTGTGGCCCTGGGCGGCATGGGCGTCTTCAATGTCCTTGCGCGAGCAGGCGCAGGGGTAGGTGTGGCCTTGGGCTACCAATTGGTCCAGCGCCCGCTGGTAGAGCGGGCTGCGGGTGGACTGCCATTGGGGGGGAGCGTCGGGCACCATGCCGCAGCTGGCCAGCTGTTGCAGGATGAGCCGGTCCGCCCCTGGCACGCAGCGGGGTGTGTCCACATCTTCAATGCGAACAAGCCACTGGCCCCGGTGCGCCCGCGCGTCCAGCCAGCTGGCGAGGGCCGCCACCAGGGAGCCCGCGTGCAGCGGCCCCGTGGGCGAAGGGGCAAACCGGCCCACGTAGCGCCGTGCAGCGCCCACCTCGGCGGTCATGCCACGGCAAGTGCCAGTTCGAGTCCCGACACGAAGGCGTCTTCAACCCGGTGCCCCAGACACCAGTCACCGCATGCACCCAGGCCCATGGATTTGTCCCACAGGTGGCTCTTGCCCAGCGGGTGGGTGGTCTGGGCATAGCGCCAGCGGCGCGTATCGGCATGAGCAGGGGTAGCCCGGATGCCGGTGACTTCGGCAAAGGCCTTGATGAGCTTGGCCTGCACGCGCGCTTCGTCGTCTTCGAGGTGTTCGGCCGACCAAGCGGGACTGGCCTGCACCGTCCAGCGTTCGACCATGTTGCGGCCGGGTTTGGACGACTCGCGTGCCAGCCAGGCAATGCGGTGGTGGGTGCTGCGTGCAGCATTCCACTGCGGGCCCAGCGTGGTCAGGCCGGGGCGCACGGCCTGCGGGTAGGCCAGCATCAGTGTCCAGCAGGGGGCAATGGCCACCTTGGACAGGGCGTCGGTCAGCGGGGTGTCCACCGCCGAGCTGGCCAGCAGGGCCTGGGCGGGCACCGAAGGCTGGGCCAGCAGCACAGCGTCGAAACCGGCATAGACGTGCTGGCTGCCCGCAGGCCCTTCGGTGCGCAGTTGCCAGCCAGGGGCGTTCAACGAATCGGGCTCGATGGAGGTGACGCGGGTGTGGGTGATGAGCTGGCCGGCCTTGAGCAGCGGCTCGGCCCAGGCGCCCACCAGGGACTGCATGCCTGGGCTGGCCACCCAGTGTGCTTCGCGGTGGGGCAGGCCCGCAGCGGCCACACGGCCTGCGGCGTCCAGCACCTGCACGGAATTGGCGCTCCAGCGCTTGCAGATGCCGGGCACGGTGTCGATGGCGCGGGCAAAACGCGGGTCGCGCACGGTGAAGTACTGGGCACCCGCATCAAAGTTGCCAAAAGGGGTGTCGATGGTGGCAGTACGGCCGCCCGCCTGGGAGGATTTCTCGAACACCGTCACGCGGTGTCCGGCCTGCACCAGGGTGCGTGCACAGGCAATACCAGCCATGCCAGCGCCGATGATGGCGAAGTGGCGCTGGGGTTTGCCAGAGAACGTGGTGGGGGCTGCGGGGGCTGCAACGGGAGGGGTTGCCAGTGCAGTGTTGCGTCGGAGCCGTTTGGCGGGAAGAGGATCGGGTTTGCTCATGGGAGGCCTTTCGGTGACGGTCGGCAAGCGAGATGCAATACAAAACCAACAGGAACCACTCTACACGCGGTATCACCCTGTCGGGACTTGATCGGGATCAGAAATGATGGTGGTTTTCCAGCAGAGCGCGGCGTGTGGTGGGGCTTTGCAGCTGGTTCAGCCACCATTGCAGCGCGCGGCCTGGTGCGGTGAAGCCCGGGCCGCCCCAGGCGTAGTGCACACGCACGTTGCGTTCCGGGCGGGCCACGCGGCGCTCGACCAGGCGGCCGGCCTCCAGGTAGGGGCGCACCATGGGCTCGGGCAGAAAACCGCCGCCCAGGCCACGCAGCTGCACGCGCACCTTGGCCTGCATGGTGTCCACCGTCAGCACGTCCTGCCCACCGAGCAGGCCCATGGTGGCGCCGCCACGTGTGGCCGAATCAGCCACGGCCACGGCCCGGTGTTCCAGCAAGGTGGCGTCTGAGATCGGTTCGGCAGCCGCCGCAAGCGGGTGGTGGGGCGCTACTACGTAGATGAACAAGACATCGCCCAGCGTGCCCTGCTGCAGGCCCGCCACGTTGTTGCCCGCCACGGATACGCCGATGGCCAGGTCGGCCCGGCCGGAGGTCAGCGCCTCCAGCGTGCCGGTCATGATGCCGTCGCGCAGCTTCAGCCGCGTCGGAGGCTTCATGGCGTAAAACGCATCCACCAGCTCCAGCATGGTGTGGGGCGAAATGATGCCGTCGATGGACAGCGTGAGCTGCGGCTCCCAGCCCGTGGCCACGCGGCGCACGCGGTGGGCCACGGCGTCAATGTCCTGCAACAGGCGCGCGCCTTCGCGCAACAGCTCCACTCCGGCCTCCGTGGGGCGGGCCTGGCGTGCGCTGCGGTCGAACAACAGCACATCCAGCGCGTCTTCAATCTGCCGCACGCGGTAGGTGAGGGCGCTGGGCACCAGGCCCAATTGCCGGGCGGCGGCGGCAAAGCTGCCCGCTTCGGCAATCACCTGCAGCATGGTCAGTGCATCGGGGGTCAGGACATCGCGTGCGTTTTGCATGGTGGTGCCATGTTAATTCAGATTATTTGAACATTGCCATCAATTCATCTGCCCCTGCAGGGTGCGCTGCAGTCCTACAGTCGAGTCTTGAAAGGAGCACTCACATGCTGACTGTTCGTAAATCGCAAGACCGGGGCCACGCCGACCATGGCTGGCTCAATTCCTTCCACAGCTTCTCGTTTGCCGGGTACTACGACCCTGCCCACATGGGCTTTGGCAACCTGCGGGTCATCAACGAAGACCGCATCGCACCGGGCACGGGGTTTGGCACCCATGGCCACCGCGACATGGAGATCATCAGCTATGTGCTGTCGGGCGAACTGGCCCACAAGGACAGCATGGGCAACATCAAGGGCATCCCGCCCGGCGACGTGCAGCGCATGAGCGCAGGCACCGGTGTGCAGCACAGCGAGTTCAACCACGCTGCAGGCCAGACCACGCACTTCCTGCAGATCTGGATCGAGCCCAATGTGCGTGGCATCTCGCCGAGCTACGAGCAAAAGACCTTTGCCGAGGCTGAAAAGCGCGGCGCCCTGCGCTTGGTGGCATCGCCCGACGGCGCCCAGGGCTCGGTCAAGATCCATGCCGATGCGGCCCTGTACGCAGGCTTGCTGGATGGCGCTGAATCCGCCACGCTGGCGCTGAACCCCGCCCGCAAGACCTATGTGCACCTGGTGCGCGGTGCACTCAGCGCCAATGGGCAAGGCCTGTCGGGCGGCGATGCGCTGCTGATGGAAAAGGAAACCACCTTGTCGTTGACCGATGGCCACGACGCCGAGGTGCTGGTGTTTGATCTGGCCGCCTGACATTCGACGTTCATTCTTCAACCCACTTTCACCCGGAGTTCTTCACCATGTTCACATCCCTGCAAAACCCCCTGGCTCTCGCATCGCGCCTGTTGCTGGCCGCCCTGTTTCTGCCTGCGGGCATCAGCAAGCTCACCGGCTTTGCTGGCACTGTCGGTTACATCACGTCGGTAGGCCTGCCCATGCCCACCGTGGCCGCCGCCGTGGCCGCTGCGGTCGAGGTGCTGGGCAGCCTGGCGCTGATCTTCGGCTTTGGCACGCGTCTGGCAGCGCTCGCGCTGGCATTCTTCACGCTGGTGGCCAGCTTCTTCTTTCATGCGTTCTGGGACCTGCCCGCTGACAAGCAAATGATGCAGCAGCTCATGTTCTTCAAGAACGTGGGCGTGACCGGCGGCCTGCTGGCACTGGCAGCGTTTGGCGCAGGCGGCTGGAGCCTGGATGCGCGCCAGTCGGGCCGCTGAGCGATCCCCTCAAAAGGCCTGCTGACCGCAGGGCTGTGGTTTCCAGCATTCAATCCGTTCTTCCGCCGTTCTCGCTTTCCTTGTCCCCCTCGTTTCAACAGGAGTTTTCTCATGGCACACATCGCAGTTGTTTACCACTCGGGTTACGGTCACACACAGCGCCTGGCGCAGGCCGTGGCAGAAGGCGCTGGCGCTCAGTTGATCGCCATCGATGCCGAGGGCAACCTGCCCGAAGGCGGCTGGGAAACGCTGGCCGCTGCCAGCGCCATCATCTTTGGCTCGCCCACTTACATGGCCGGCCCCAGCTGGCAGTTCAAGAAGTTTGCCGACGCCTCGTCCAAGCCCTGGTTCAGCCAGGCCTGGAAGGACAAGCTGTTCGCAGGCTTTACCAACAGCGCCAGCACCAATGGCGACAAGCAGATCACGCTGGACTACATGTTCCACCTGGCCATGCAGCACGGCGGCCTGTGGGTGGGCAACGGCATGATGCCCGCCAACTCCAAGGCCGCCACGCGCAACGATGTGAACTGGATCGGCTCCTTCAGCGGCGCCATGGCGCAGTCGCCATCGGACGCCTCGGCCGCCGAGATGTTCCCTGGCGACCTGGAAACCGGCAAGCAGTTTGGCCAGCGTGTGGCAGAGATGGCTGCCAAGCTGGGCAGCTGAACCGCAGAAGCTGGTAGGCTGGCGGCGTTGTTGTCCAGCCCTCAAGGAGCCACCCGATGAATCACCTTTTTGACCTTGTCTCTGTCGTTGAAGCGATGGGAGTGCTGTCATGAACGCTTCCCTGCGTCTGTCGGGCCAAGCCAAGGACCTGGGTGGTGGCTTCACGGTACGGCGCCTGCTGCCCGCCGTGCAGCGCCAGGCGGTGGGACCCTTCCTGTTTTTTGACCACTTCGGGCCGGTGACGGTGGAGCCCGATGCGGGCCACGATGTGCGGCCTCACCCCCACATCGGCCTGGCCACCGTGACCTACCTGTTCTCCGGCGCCATCATGCACCGCGACAGCCTGGGCTATGTGCAGCAGATTGAGCCCGGTGCCATCAACTGGATGACGGCGGGGCGCGGCATCGTGCATTCCGAGCGCCGCCCGCAGAATCTCGCAAACCAGGCCTATGTGAACCATGGCATCCAGCTGTGGGCTGCTTTGCCGATGGCCCATGAAGAGGCCGATCCTTCGTTTGTGCACACGCCTGCCGCTGCCATTCCGCAAGTGCAGGTGGGAGATGCCATGGTACGGGTGCTGATTGGAGAAGCCTTCGGGCAGACCTCTCCAGTCGCCACCTATTCGCGTACGCTGTACCTTGATGTCCAGTTGCCCGCCGGTGCCACGCTGGAGATTCCGGCGCTGGTGCCAGAGATGGCGGTCTATACCGTGGATGCTCCGGTCCAGCTCAACGGGGACACCGTGGCTGCGCAGCTTCTGGCAGTGGCGGAGCCCGGGCAGGCCACACACCTTGCTGCAGGTGATACCCCGGTGCGGTTGATGGTGATCGGTGGCGACGCGCTGGATGCGCCGCGGCACATGTGGTGGAACTTTGTCTCCAGCCGCAAGGACCGCATCGTGCAGGCTGCCGCTGACTGGGATGCCCAGGCCATGGGGCAGGTGCCTGGGGAGGTGGAGTGGATTCCGCTGCCAGAGCGCCGCTTCAAGGCCTGACTTGGCCAGATTGTTGGCTTTGAATGCCTGGAATTTCAAGCCAAATTGGCATCTGGCGCTTGATGGATGAGCGCTATAAGCTCACTTATTGATAGCGTTTTTGCTGTCGGTGGGTAAGGGGTCGGTAGACAGGTCTGCCGCCAGCACCCTGCGTTCATCGAACACAAAACAGCCGCCGTGGTAGTGCGCGCCATCGGTCAGTTCAAAGTATTTGAGGATGCCGCCTTCGAGCTGGTAGACATGCGAGAGGCCTTCTTCGCGCATCAGGATCGCGGCCTTCTCGCACCGGATGCCTCCGGTGCAGAAGCTCACCACGGTCTTGTCCTGCAGCTCGGTCTTGTGCGCGCGCAGGGCTGGCGGGAATTCGGTGAACTTGTCGATGCGCCAGTCGATGGCGTTGTCGAAGGTGCCAGCGTCCACCTCGAAGGCGTTGCGGGTGTCCAGTGTGACCACTTCGCGCCCCTCATCGTCATGGCCCTGCGCCAGCCAGCGTCGCAGGGTGGCCGGGTCCACCGAGGGCGCGCGGCCCTGGGCGGGGCGGATGGTGGGGTGGTCCATGCGGATGATCTCGCGCTTGACCTTGACCAGCATCTTGCGAAACGGCACCGTGGCCGACCAGCTTTCCTTGGGCTCCAGATCGGCAAAACGGGCATCGGCGCGCAGTGCATCGACAAACCCGCGCACGGCCTCGGCCGCGCCCGCCAGAAAGAAGTTGATGCCTTCCTCGGCCAGCAGGATGGTGCCCTTGAGTCCCGCCGCCGTGGCGCGCGCATGCAGCAGCTCGCGAAGGGCCGCCGCATCGGGCAAAGGCACGAACTTGTAGCAGGAGATGTTCAGGACGGTGTCGATGGGGTTCACGGCAAATCAAATGAGCGCAGCGAGGGGCGCGCTTTCACTTCGGTCAAGGCAACTCGCTGAGGCCAGCGGGGGGAGGGCACCGCGCTGCTGCCGGGCTGTGGCGCCTGCGGGCGTCTCAGGCGGCCGGGGTCAGCAGCGTGGTTTCGATCTTGTTGGCCAATTGGGCAATCGCCAGGGCCGCAGGGCAGCCCGGGGTTTGCAGCAGCAACAACTGGCGGCGCATGACCGCATCGCGTACCGAGGGATCGGCCGGGATGTCGCCCATGTGGATCAAGCGCATCGGGCGACCGGATTCAGTGGTGACAAAGCGGTCCAGCACCTGCTGCAGCTGGCTGGTGATGGCGCGGCCGTCGCCTGGACGCGCGGCCTGGTTGATGACCATGCGCACATGCTGGCGCTTTTGCTGCATGGCCAGCACCTTGATGGCGGCGTAGGCGTCGGTCAGCGAGGTGGGTTCGGGCGTGGCCACGATGAGCACCTCGGACGCCAGCGAAATGGAAAACAGCACCACGTCGGAAATGCCGGCGCCGGTGTCCAGCAGCACCACGTCGTACTGGGGCGTGAGCGCCTGGATCACGCTCAGGAATTGATTGCGCACCTCGGGCGTGAGGCGCGAATACTCGACCATGCCCGAGCCTGCCAGCAGCACGTTGAAGCCACCCGGGGCCTGGATCACGGCCTCTTCGAGCGTGGCCTTGCCGGTGAAGACGTCGTGCAGGGTGATCTTGGGGTGCAGATTCAGCACCACATCCAGGTTGGCCAGGCCCAGGTCGGCGTCGAGCACCAGCACGCGCTGGCCACGGCGGGTGAGGGCCGCAGCCAGGTTGGCCGACACAAAGGTCTTGCCAACCCCGCCTTTGCCGCTGGTGATGGCAATGATGCGGGCACCCGTTGCAGAGTGCGAGTGTGAGGCGGCGCCAGCAGGAGCCGCTGGCGATGTGGGTGGGGGAGGGGACAGCGCGTCGCTCATCTTCTAACTTTCAGTAGGCGCTGCCTGTTGGGTTGGGGTCCACCGGAGGCAGGTCGCCCCAACCCGAGGGGGTGTAGAGCGGGCCAAACAACAGGCTTTTCTCTTCGGCACTGACAGTGCTGTCGGGTTGCTCCTCAATGCTGACGCGGTTGCGGCCTGCCGCCTTGGCCTGGTAGAGCTGGTGGTCGGCACGGTCGGTCCACAGCAAGGTGGTGGAGCGGATCCACTGCAGGGCAAAGGCGCCGCCAATGCTCACCGTGACGTGGAGTTCCACCGAGCCCGAGACCTTGATGGGCGTGTTGGCAACGGCACGCCGGATACGTTCGGCCACCACGCTGCCAAAGCCGGCCTGGCATGCGGGGAGCACCACGGCGAATTCCTCGCCACCGTAGCGCGCCAGCGTGTCCATGGGGCGCACGCAGGCGCTGAGCGTGCGCGCCACCGACTGCAGCACGATGTCGCCAGCCAGATGGCCATGCGTGTCGTTGACTTTCTTGAAATGGTCAATGTCGAGCATCAGCAGCAATGCTGCCTCTCCCGAGCGGGTGACGCGATCGATTTCGCGTTCCAGCACGGCGCGGAAGTGCCGGCGGTTGGCCAGACCGGTGAGCGGGTCTTTGAGGGAGAGTTCACACAGTCCGTCGATCAGGCCCTGCAGGTAGCGCGAGGGCACCTCGCGGTGCAACGCTGCTTCGCTGCCGCCAGCCTGAGCCACCAGCGCGTGGGCAGTATCCAGGCGAAGGTCGCGCAGATCTACCAGATGAGAGGCCGCAGAGTCAGACACAAATGGAGCAAAAAGAGTTTGTGCAGTGTACCAGTGCGCCAGCGGGAAGGGCCCCCGCCCCAGGTCTAGGTGAAACCCGCAGCGGTACTGGGAAAAGGGGGGTGGAAGGCTCCTGCATCACACCCGTTCCACCGGCTGCGGAAGCTGCTGCAGCGCTACCAGTGCTTCGGCGTCGGTGCGGTACATCGCGAGGCCCGTTCCGGGCTCCAGCAAACCGGCCTGGCGCAGAACCTGCTCTACGGGAAGCTTGAGGCCGCTGAGGTGCAATGTGCCCCCCCGTGATTGCAGCAGGGCCAGCAGCTGCGCGAAGGTCTCTACGCCCGTCACGTCGATCCGGTTGATGGGCTGGGCCATCAGGCACAGGTGCACTACATCGGGATGGGTGGCCAGGTGCTCGGTAACGCGCCGCTCCAGGGCGCTGGCCGAGGCAAAGTCCAGCTCGGCATCCATGCGCAGCGCCAGCAGCCGGGGAGCCAGAGCGGGCAGGTGCCACAGGTGCCGGTCGCGCAGGCTGCCATCCGGGTGCAGGCCCACTTCAATGATGCGGGGGTGCAGCCGCTGGTACAGAAAGTGGCTCAGGTTCATCAGCAAACCCACCAGCACGCCCCAGTACATGCGCGGGGCCGTGGCCAGTGTCAGTGCGAAGGTGATGCCGCCGATCACGGCCTCGACCCTTGACACCCGCCACAGGCGCAGCAGCATGCCGGGCTTGATGAGGCTGGTCACGGCGGTTACCACCACGGCAGCCAGCACCGACTGCGGCACGTGGTAAAGCGCCGGAGTGAGCCATAGCAGCACCACGAGTACCAGGGCAATGGCAAACAGCGTGGCCCAGCCGCTTTTGGCGCCCGCATACAGGTTGATGGCCGAGCGCGAGAACGAGGCGCTGGTTGCAAAGCTGCCAAACAGCCCACTGCTGATTTTGGCCAGGCCCTGGCCGATGAGGTCCTGGTTTTCATTCCAGCGCTCGCCAGACCGCTGGCTTTCTACCTTGGCGCTGGATGCCGTCTCCAAAAAACTCACCAGCGTGACGACCAGCACCGGCATCACCAGCGCAGAAAAGCTGGACCATGGCAGCGCACCGGGCCAGTACGGAGCCGGCAGGCCCGAGGGCAACGCGCCCACCACGGCTCCGCCAGCGTCCACATAGTCCAGTGCCCAGCTCAGGGCGCCGGCCGCGCCCACCACCACAATGGCTGCAGGAAAATTCGGCCGCCAGCGGCGGGCCAAAATCAGCAGCGCCAGACTGCCCAGGCCAAAAGCCGCCGCCGTGAGGTCAAACAGCCCGGTCGAAGGCGTTGACAGCAGCGCCCCCCAGTCTGACCGTAACCCGGTGAGTGCGGCCAGCTGCGAGCCCAAAATCAGTAACGCCGCAGCCTGGGTAAACCCGCTCAATACGGGGGACGTCACAAGATTGAGCAGCCAGCCAAACCGCGCCATCCCCATGACCAGCTGCAGCAGGCCCGACAGCAAAGCGATCCACGCTGCCATGGCCACCCATTGCGCGCTGCCCGGCTCGGCCAAGCCTGTGAGTGACGCGCCGATCAGCAGGCTGGTAAGCGCTGTCGGCCCCACGCCGAGCCGCGTCGATGCGCTGAACAACACCGCCACCAGTGCAGGAATCAGCGAGGCATAGATACCCGTCACCAGCGGCATGCCCGCCAGCGCTGCATAGGCGACCCCCTGCGGCACCAGCATCAGGCCCACCGTCATGCCCGCCCAGAACTCTCCTTTGATCAGGGCGCGGTTTGGCCGGGGCCAGGACAAAAAGGGGAACCAACGGGTGAGTGACGCAGCGGGAAAAGCCATGGGTACATTGTCGCGCCTCGGCATCGGGCCAGCTTTGCGCAATTTGCGGCATCGTCCTACAGGTGCCTAGGCTGCATCCGACCTAGTGCGCACCTGCCTGCGTTTACAGTCTCGCCATGTTTCAACCGCAAGGAGTTTCCGCATGAACAATCTGAAGATTTCCCAGCGTCCTGCACACCGTATCGCAACCATCCTGGCCGTGAGCGCCCTGGCCTTGGGCCTATCTGCCTGCGGCAAGAAGGAAGAGCCGACTGTGGGCCAGCGCCTGGATTCCGCCGTCGAAAAGACCGAGCAGGCCGCTGCCGAAGCCCGCGCCAAGGCCGAAAGTGCCATGGAGAACGCTCAGACGAAGGTGGAGCAGGGTGCTGCGAATGCAGAATCTTCGGCCAAGGATGCCGCCAACAAGGGCATGGTTTTTCTGAGTGACGCAGAAATCACCGCACAGATCAGCGCCAGCCTCGCCAAGGACCCCGACCTGAGCGCGGTGAAGATTGATGTCGATACAGCGAATGGCCGTGTGACGCTGAAAGGCCCCGCACCCTCCGCCGTGGCCCGTGAGCGCGCCGAAGGCATTGCCAAGGCCGTGAATGGCGTTAGTTCTGTGAACAATCAGCTGGTGGTCAGCGCGAGCTAAGCGCGCGGGCTGGCATCAGCCCCGGCGCCGCAAACAGCGCTTCACACCACGCGCCGCCCGGGTTCACGCCCTGGCGGCGCGCTACCATGGTCGGCATGAAAGAGCACGACACCGACCTCGCCACCCGCATCGTCCACCATGACTACGTTCCTCCTGCTGGTTTCGTAGCGCCCCAGCCGGGGGTGTACAAGGCCTCCACCGTCATCTTTCCCAACGTCGCGGCCATGCGCTCGCGCGAATGGAAGGACAAAAGCGGCTACACCTATGGGCTGCACGGCACGCCCACCACGTTCATCCTGGAAGAGCGCCTGTGTGCGCTGGAGGGCGGCCTGCAGTGCGTGCTGGTTCCCAGCGGCCTTGCCGCCATTGCCAACGTGGCCTTGGCCCTGCTTCAGCCCGGCGACGAAGTGCTGATCCCGGACAACGCCTACGGCCCTGGCAAAGACCTTGCCAATGGTGAACTGGCGCGTTTTGGCATCACCCATGGGTTTTACGATCCGCTCGACCCAGCCGATCTGGCCGCCCGCATCACCCCTGCAACCCGGCTGGTGTGGCTGGAGGCTCCGGGCTCGGTCAGCATGGAGTTTCCCGACCTGTGCGAGCAGGTGCGCATCTGCCGCGCACACGGCGTGACCACGGCGCTGGACAACACCTGGGGCGCGGGTCTCGCGTTTGCGCCGTTTGACCTCACGGGTGATGGCAGCCTGGGAGTGGATGTTTCGGCCCACGCGCTCACCAAGTACCCCAGTGGCGGCGGCGATGTGTTGATGGGCAGCGTCATGACACGGGACCCGGGCCTGCACATGAAGATCAAGCTCACCCACATGCGGCTGGGCTTGGGGGTGGGGGCCAACGACGCGGAGTTCGTGCTGCGCGCGCTGCCCAGCATCGGCCTGCGCTACCGCGCCCATGACGAAGCGGCCCGCACTCTGGCGCGGTGGCTGCAGCAGCAGCCCGCCATCGTGCAGGTGCTGCACCCCGCGCTGGAAGGCGCGCCCGGCCACGCACACTGGAAGGCACTGTGTGGCGCACGGCAGGTCGGGGCGGGGCAGGCAGCGGGCCTGTTCAGCGTGATGATTGATGCCCGCTACACCCAGAAGCAGGTGGATGCGTTCTGCGACGGCCTGCGGCTGTTCAAGCTGGGCTACAGCTGGGGCGGCCCCATGAGCCTGGTGGTGCCCTACAACATCGCCAGCATGCGCAGCCGCCCGCCCGCGCACTTGAAGCCGGGCACGCTGGTGCGGTTTTCGATCGGGCTGGAGGCGGTGGAAGACCTGCGGCGCGATCTGCAGCAGGCCCTGGAGCACGCCTTCCCGGCAGGCTGAGGCCTGTCTTTTTTGCGCGGGGTGGTAGTTTCCTCAGTGGCGCACCGCCGAGGGCTGGCTTAGTGTGAGTGTTCGCGGGTGTCCCGCTGCCACTTCCAAGAACTGCCCGAATGACCGCCACCCCATCGGATTCCTCCAACCCCCTCCCTGCGTCTGCCGATCCGGCCCAGCAACTGGCGCCAGACACCTCGGTGGCCCAGCCCGTGACCCTGCAGCGCCTGGGGTTGGCGGACCCGTTCCGTTGGCTGGCCAGGGGCTTGCAGGATGTGCGCGCGGCTCCCGGCATTGCCCTGTTTTATGGCGTTTGCTTCTGGTGCATGGCGCTGGTGCTGGGCTGGGTGTTCCGCACTCGGCCTGAATACACCATGTCCCTGGCGAGTGGCTGCCTGCTGGTAGGCCCCTTCTTGGCGATGGGGCTGTACGACACCAGCCGTCGGCGCGAGGCGGGGCTCAAGCCCGAGCTGAGCGAATCGCTCACCTGCTGGGACAGCCACATGGGCAGCATGGGCATGCTGGTGCTGGTGCTTGTGGTGCTGGAGCTGCTGTGGGGGCGTGCATCTCTGGTGGTGTTTGCCGTGTTCTTCAACACCGGCATGCCGTCCACCACGGGCGTGCTGCAGGCGGTCTTCAGCCCGCAGAACTGGAGCTTTGTGGCGGTGTACCTGGTGGTGGGCGGCGTATTTGCAGCGCTGGTGTTCTCCACCTCCGTGGTGTCCATTCCCATGATTCTGGACCGCGACACCGATGCGCTTACGGCCGGTATCACCAGCATGCGCGTGGTGCTGGAGAACCCCCTGGTGATGCTGCTCTGGGGCGCACTCATCACCACCATCGTGGTGTTTTCCCTCTGGTTCTGGGGCATCGGGCTGCTGGTGGCCGGGCCGGTTCTGGGCTTTGCAAGCTGGCATGCGTACCGCGCATCGGTCATCCCGCTCCAACGCCCCCCAGCGGGGGCTTGAAAAACCCATGCTGTTACAGTGAGTCTCAACTTCAGGAAGCAATTACCTTGGCAACACCCAACTACGGATACGAAAAACGCCAGCGCGAACTCGCCAAAAAGAAAAAAAAGGAAGAGAAGCTGAGGTCCAAAACACAGCGCAGGCCGGACGATCCGCAAGGCGACGACCAGCCCGCTGACGGCCAGCCCAACGGCGATGCTGCGGCCCCGGACCAGCCCACAGGCGCTCCCGGCGCCTGAGCCCTCAGCGCAAGAGTTTTTTCAGTTCCGGCCACACATTGGCCAGCATCTGCGGATGCGCCTCGGCGCGCGGGTGGATGCGGTCAGGCTGGAACAGGCGGGTCGGATCGGGCCCGTCGGCCACCCCCTTCAGGAAGAAAGGCACCACGGCCACCTTCTGGGCCTTGGCCACTGTGGTGAACAGGCCCGCGAACTTGTTGGCATAGTCGGTGCCATAGTTGGGTGGCACCTGCATGCCCACCAGCAGCACCTTGGCCCCGGCCTTTTGCGCCGCCTGCGTCATAACCGTCAGATTCTCTTCCGTGTTCTTGAGCGGCAATCCCCGCAGGGCATCGTTGCCGCCCAGTTCAATCACCACATGGCTGGGCTTGTGCTGCGCCAGCAGCGCCGCCAGGCGCGAACGGCCGCCCGAAGTAGTCTCCCCACTCACGCTGGCGTTGACCACCGTAGCGGCCAGCTTTTCCTGGGTCAGTCGTTTTTCGAGCAGCGCCACCCAGCCCGTGCCGCGTGCCAGGCCATATTCGGCGCTCAGAGAGTCTCCCAGCACCAGGATCACGGGCTGGCGCATCGGCGCGGCCGCTGTCTTGGACGTTGCCTGGGCTATGGCGCAGGGCGCCGAAAGCCCCACCAGAAGCCCGATAGAGGCGCGCAGGATAAAGTGGCGCCGTTGCTGATATCGAATCAAAGTAAAGAGCCTTTCATGTCCGAATCCTCTCCATTGCCCAAGACAGCTGCTGCCACACCCATCATTGCCGTGGAGCATGTCTTCAAATCGGTCACGGATTCCACCGGAACCCTCGACATTCTGCGGGATATCGATTTCCGCCTGGCCGCCAGGGAAACCGCCGCCATCGTGGGCGCGTCGGGCTCGGGCAAGAGCACCTTGCTGTCCATCATCGCGGGGCTGGACACCCCCAGCCGTGGCACGGTGCGGCTCGATGGCCACGACCTCTTTGCCATCGACGAGGATGAGCGCGCTGCGCTGCGTGCCCAGAAGGTGGGTTTTGTTTTCCAGAGCTTTCAGCTCATGGGCAACCTCACCGCGCTGGAGAACGTGATGCTGCCGCTGGAGTTGGCCAACCGCCCTGAAGTTCGCAAAAATGCCCGCAAGGTAGCCGCCGACATGCTGGCCCGCGTGGGGCTGGGCCAGCGCCTCTCTCACTACCCCAAGGTGCTCTCGGGTGGCGAACAGCAGCGCGTGGCGCTGGCGCGAGCGTTTGTGGTGCAACCTGCCGTGCTGCTGGCCGATGAGCCTACGGGCAGCCTCGACTTTGCCACCGGCGAAACCATCATGAAGCTCATGTTCGACCTGAACCGCGAGCAGGGCACCACGCTGGTGCTGGTCACCCATGACCGCGCCATCGCCGAGCAGTGCGAGCGGCGCATCACCATCGAAGCCGGGCGGGTCGTGTAAGCGCTATTTGCCGCGCTGAGAGGGAGGCGGAAACCAGGTTTTTGAGTGTTTTTGGCCTCTAGCGCTTATTCATAAAGCGGTAGCAGCTATCAAATTGATAGTTTTCCAAAGCCGGTGCCCTGCGCCAGCAGATAATCCCCCCATGTCCAGCCCCAAAGTTCTCTTCGGCTTTCACGCCGTGGGCGTGCGTCTGAAGACCGCGCCGAAATCCATCATCGAGATTTACTACGAGGCCACGCGGCGCGATGCCCGCATGCGCCAGTTTCTCGACCGCGCCCGCGAGGCCGGTGCCCGCCTGATCGAAGCCGACAGCGTGCGCATCGCCAAGCTGGCTGGCAGCCATGGCCACCAGGGGGTGGCTGCGCGGGTAGAGCCCGTGAAGGTTGCCACCTCGTTGGATGAACTGCTGGAAGACCTGGAAGCCGCCGGCATTGAGCAGCCCCTGCTGCTCGTGCTGGACGGCGTGACCGACCCGCACAACCTGGGCGCCTGCCTGCGAGTGGCCGATGGAGCGGGCGCGCATGCCGTCATCGCCCCCAAGGACCACGCCGTGGGCATCAACGCCACCGTGGCCAAGGTGGCCAGCGGCGCAGCCGAAACCATGCCGTACTTCATGGTGACCAACCTCGCGCGCACCTTGAATGAGCTCAAGGAGCGCAACATCTGGTGCATCGGTACCAGCGACGACGCGCCCAAGACCATCTACCAGGTCGACCTGAAAGGCCCCGTGGCCCTGGTGCTGGGCGCCGAAGGCGACGGTATGCGCCAGCTCACGCGCAAGACCTGCGACGAGCTGGTCAGCATCCCGATGAAGGGCGCTGTGGAGAGCTTGAACGTATCGGTGGCCAGCGGCGTGTGCCTGTACGAGGCGCTGCGGCAGAGATCTTGACCCCTGAGGCGCCTCGCGCCTTCCCCCCCCCGGGGGGTACGCCCCCAGCGTGGCGGGGCAGCCCTTGCGCAGGGCGCTGGTATGAGGGAGCGTGCCAGTTTCGCTTGCTGCAGGCAGTATGGCGCACAGCGAGTCATTAAGGTGCATCCTTTGGACCAATAGTCCCCGGCGAATCGAACGTCCTGTGCTTCGGCAAAACCCCACGCCCACGGCTTTGCTGGATCTTCACAAGCTGGCTGAGCAGATCCTTCCCATCGTCAATGCCATTGCATTGCAGCTCTCTGCAGCCACACCCAGCGGGTGCACCGCCCCATCTCCAAGGCCCCAAGGCCGCGATAGCGCAATCCATAGGAATTTTTGCAGAGGGGCCCTCCAGGCGGCGCCCATGTGTAACGCGACGGGGTCATGGGTGTAGGCCAACTGCCCGACTAATGGGCGCAATGGACATAACTCGCGCAAATCGCACCGCTGGGCAGACAGGCGCAGTACTGTGGGTCACACAAGGTAAGTTTTTGTTTGATTAATGACTTTTAAGTCACCACAGAAGGTTTAACACCATGCCATCCGACAGCACAACCACCCTCACCAAATCAGGGTACGCCACACGCGATGCTGCCCCCCTCCAGTCCAAGTTCGGTCGGAAAAATCCCGCCTTGCTGCTGAGCCTGGGGCTTGTTTCCCTGCTGTCCCTGACATACAGCTGTGGCGCATTGGCGGCGACGGCACCGCCGCTGGGTAGTGCCAGCAACTTCGCCATCGTTTCCGACACCTTTACCAACAGTGGAAATCCGACCATCATCACCGGCTCGATTTGCTATACCACTCCCCCGTCCACTGCGCCCACCACAGTGACCGGGGTCGTCAAAACGCCGTGTGATACCGAGATTGCCGACCAAGGCATTGCGCTGGCGGATCTGGATTCCCAACTGGGCACCTGCATTCCCCTCGGCTCCGCCGTTGATCTCAGTGCCGTCGTTGTGAGCGGCGGCACGCCTGGAGTGATCCCGCCTGGCTGTTATTCCAGCACGGGAGCCATGAGTGTTGGCTCGACGGTAACCCTGAACGGTTCTGGAATCTACGTCTTTCGCCCCGGCGCCGGGGCGACGACTGCGGCGCTCAACACCGCCGCCGACTCCATCGTTTCCCTCAATGGTGGCGCTTGCGCCGGCAATGTGTTTTGGGCGCCCACTGCCGCGACCACGCTGGGTGCCAACTCCACTTTCATCGGAACGGTCATTGGAAACGCCGGTATGTCCATGGGCGCCGGTGCCACCTTGTCCGGCCGAGCCTTGACGTCGGGCGGAACCGTAACGACGAGCGCCAATGCGATTTCGCTCCCTGGCGTGTGTGCAGCCCCCACCGTGCCTTCGATCACGGTATCCAAAATCTCCAATGGTGGCGTGGGTACGTTTGGCTTCAGCGGCAGCAACGGCTTTGCCAACCAGTCCATCACGACCCTGGCATCCGGCTCGGCCGTGGCTGGGGCGACGCAGACGCTGACCGCAGCGGGTGTCAGCACTTCCATCACTGAAGCAGCGCCACCCTTGGGTTACACCCTGGCTTCCATCAGTTGCACCGGCCTGGGTTCAGGTGGAACGCAGACAAACGACCTCTTGACGCGCACCGTCACGCTGGATGCAGCGGCCACTGCAGCAGGGGCGGCCATCGCGTGCACCTTCACCAACAACTTGGATGGATTCGTGCCGCCCTCGACCATCCCCTCCCTTTCCGAGTGGGCGATGCTGTTCCTCGCCGGACTTCTGGCCATTGCGGGATTTGCTGCAATTCGGCGCAAGGGCCTGTAGGTCGGGAAACCATGGGCGCAGCGACGCAGACAGACGCCGCCGTTGCGCGGTGATCTGCTGATCCACAACGTGCCCCGGTGAGTTTCACGGAGTGCGGCGTTGGCCCGCACGATGTCGGGGTGTCGTGCGGTTCGGCACCCTGTGCACTGCAGGCTGCCGTCGCCAAGTGCTGCATACCCTGGGGAGAGCCGGTCCTTTCTGGGTATGTTCTGTCGCGAAACTGACAGCAAGTTTCCCCAACTGCCGCTAGGCTGCCCCACCTTTGCTTTCTTCGGGATCTCCCACACCATGAGCCGTCGTCAATTTCTCTTGCGCGCCACCCAGGCCGTTGCTGCCACCGGCCTGCCCGCATGGGCCCACACGGCCCAGGCCGCCGAAGACGCACTGACCGCCCGCACCATCAACCTGGGTTGCTCCATCGCACTGACCGGCCCCTTGGGCCAGGCTGGCATCGAGCAGGTGGCAGGCATGAAGGCCGCGTTTGCGGAAGTGAATGCCGCTGGCGGCGTGCATGGCCGCGAGATCCGCATGGACCCCAAGGACGATGGCTATGTGGCTGCACGCACCCTCAAGAACGTGACCGAGATGGTCGAGGCCCAGTCGGTGTTCGCGCTGATCTCGCCACTGGGCACGGCCAACACGGCATCCATCCTGCCGCTGATCGAATCCAAGGGCATTCCCACCGTGGGCCCGGTGACGGGCGCGACCTCGCTGCGTGCGCCTGAGAACCGCCATGTATTCTTCCTGCGCCCCACCTACCGCGAAGAGACGCAGCGCCTGGTCAAGCAGATCGTGGACATGGGCCTCAAACGCATTGCCGTGGTGTACCTGGACAACCCGTTTGGCAAGGAAGTGCTTAAAGACATGTCCCGCGCGCTGGACGAGATCAAGGTAGAGCGCGGTGGCGAGTTTGCACTGGCCGTGGACGGCAAGAACGGCGCTGAGCTGGCCGACAAGGTGGCTGCAGAGCGCCCGGGTGCCGTCCTGCTGGCCACCACGGGCACAGCCAACACCGCGTTTGTGCAGGCCTTCCGTGCCAAGGCACAGGGCGTGCCGCTGGCGGGGCTGTCGGTTACGGTGATCTCGTCCGAGCTGCCCAAGCTGGCTGCGTCCACACGGGGCCTTGCGCTGGTGCAGGTGTTTCCGGACGCGAATTCGCAAAAATCGGTGGTGGTTCGCAAGTTTCAGAGCACCATGAAGGCTACCGGGGCTGACCCGGCCTTCTTGAACAGCGGCAGCGCGCTTGAAGGCTGGCTCAACGGCCAGATCATGATCGAGGGGCTCAAAAACGCGGGCAAGGACCTCACACGCGACCGCCTTCGCGCGGGCCTGGCCAGCATCCGCGCGCTGTCGTTTGGTGACTTCAACGTTGGCTTTGGCAACAAGGCGCCCTACATCGGCTCCGACGCGATCTACCTGGCCGTGTACGCGGAAAACGGGCGCCGGATCAGCTGACCCAGCCCCGTGTCACGCAGGGGTGCCAAGCGCGGCACCTCTGCCATCAGCTACACCCAGCCGATAGCCCCCAGCACCGCCCCGGCGCCCAGCATCCACAGCAGGTGCAGCCTGGTGCGCCACACCAGCACCACGGTCACGGCGCTGAGCAGCCACAGGGGCCAAGCGGTGTCGAAGTTGCCGTGTGCGCGTGTCAGCACCCACGAGGTGGCCAGCAGCAGGCCAATGACCACCGGCGCCATGCCTTGCTTGAAGGCGCGCACGCCGCGCCGCTCGCGGTTGCGGTGGCCCCAGCGGGTGGCTGTCCAGGTCAGCAGGCTGCTGGGCAGCATCACGCCCAGCATGCACACCGCCATGCCCAGGGCGCCCAGCAGCCAGCCTGCAAGGCCCGGGCCGCCTGCGTTGATGCCCACGTTCCAGCCCAGCAGGGCGATGAACAGCACGTTGGGGCCGGGTGCAGCCTGGGCAATGGCGATGGATGCGTTGAACTGCGGGTCGGTGAGCCAGGCGTTGCGCTCCACCAGGTAGCGGTGCATGTCGGGCGCGGTGGCAATGGCGCCGCCCACGGCCAGCAGCGACAGCGACAGGTAGTACAGGAACAGGTTGAACCAGTCGCCCGCGCCCAGGGCCGTCAAGGGTGTGGTGAGGGTGGTGGCTGCATTCATGGCGCGAGCTTTCTCCACGTCAGCACGCAGGCCGCGCCACCGATCACCGGCAAAATCCAGAACAGCGGCCAGCGCAGCCACGCCATGGCCACGATGGTCAGCCCTGCAAACGCCACACACAGCGGGCGGCCCAACGAGTGGTTTTTGATCGACACAAACAGCTTGATGCCCACCCCCGCAATCAGCCCCGCCGCCACGGCGCCCATGCCGCGCAGCGCACCGGCCACGGCCGGGTGGCTGGCAAACTGCGCATAGACCACGGCCAGGGCCAGCACCAGGATCAGCGGAAAGGTCAGCATGCCCGCCAGCGCCGCCAACGCGCCGCGCAGACCAAAGTAGCGGTCGCCAATCATGATGCTGAGGTTGACCACGTTGGGGCCCGGCATGATCTGTGCCACGGCCCAGTCCTCGACAAACTCCTCGTTCGTCATCCAGCGCTTTTTCTCCACCAGCTCGCGCTGCACCACGGCCAGCACGCCGCCAAAACCTTGCAGGGCCAGCCAGGTGAAAGACCAGAACAGATCGGACGGG
>NZ_JAMXAX010000415.1 GCF_023913775.1 Acidovorax facilis | reverse complement strand
CTGCGCAAGCACGGTCGCCTGGGCTGGAGTCCTGCGGCATCATCCGCAGCCATGCCACTAGACAAGACCAAAGGACCGCTCACGCCCGAGCAGCAGATCAAGGCGCTGCAGGTGCAGCTCGAGCAGGCGCAGGAGAAGGCCAGGCTGTTTGAAGCCGTCATCGATGTGCTGCGCAAGGACTACGGGGTGCGCGTCGTAAAAAAGCCTTTGGGCAAGTTCTCTCGCA